>JAYPTI010000240.1:0-1511 GCA_038133505.1 Alphaproteobacteria bacterium | reverse complement strand
CACCATGGTCCCGTCGGTCCGCTATTCCACGGTCGCCGGCATCCCGCTGCCCGACCTGATCAAGATGGGCTGGACCACGCAGAAGAAGCTCGACGCGATCGTCCAGCGTACGCGCGACGGCGGCGGCGAGATCGTCAGCCTGCTCGGCAACGGCTCGGCCTTCTACGCGCCCGCATCGTCGGCGATCGCGATGGCCGATTCCTATCTCAAGGACAAGAAGCGCGTCCTGCCCTGCGCCGCCTACCTGAACGGTCAGTACGGCGTGAAGGGTCTCTATGTCGGCGTGCCGGTCGTGATCGGCGCCAAGGGCATCGAGCGGATCGTCGAGGTCAAGCTCGACGCCGAGGAGAAGAAGCAGTTCGACAGCTCGGTGAAGGCGGTGAAGGGCCTCGTCGACGTCGTCAAGAAGATGGACCGCCAGTCCAAATCCAAGAAGAAGTAAGCACCATTCCCCGCCGGTTCGGCCTTGTCGGGGCCGAATCGGCGCTTACTTTTGGATTTATGGTTAACGAGGGGTTAACACTCGGCGTTTACGGTTCCGCAACGCCGATAGTGGAAACAGGCCAGAATGAACATTCACGAATATCAGGCGAAGCAACTCCTGCAGAAGTACGGCGTGGCCGTGCCGCGCGGCGGCGTTGCCTATACAGCTGACGAAGCAGCCAAGGCGGCCGAGGATCTCGGCGGTCCCGTTTGGGTCGTCAAATCGCAGATTCATGCGGGCGGCCGCGGCGCCGGACGCTTCAAGGACGATGACAGCGGCAAGGGCGGCGTCCGTGTCGTGAAGTCCGTCGACGAGGTGCGGTCGAACGCCGAAGCGATGCTCGGCAAGGTGCTGGTCACCAAGCAGACCGGCGCGGACGGCCGCGAGGTCAAGCGCATCTATATCGAGGAAGGCTGCGACATCGCGCGCGAGCTGTATCTCGGCATGCTGATCGACCGCGCGACCAGCCGGATCACCATCATGGCCTCGACCGAGGGCGGCATGGAGATCGAGGAGGTCGCCGCGGCGACGCCCGAGAAGATCCTGCGCGTCGCCGTCGACCCGGCCACCGGCATCGAGCCGTTCCACGCCCGCAAGCTCGCCTACGGCCTCGGCCTCGAGGGCGACCAGGTGAAGTCGGCCGTCCGTTTCGTGATGGCGATGTACAAGGCGTTCACCGACCTCGACGCCTCGATCGTCGAGATCAATCCGCTGGTCGTCACCGGCTCGGGCGACGTGATCGCGCTCGACGCCAAGATGAACTTCGACGACAACGCGCTGTTCCGCCACAAGGACGTGATGGAGCTCCGCGACGAGGACGAAGAGGATCCGATGGAGCTCGAGGCCGCCAAGCACGACCTCAACTACATCAAGCTCGACGGCAATATCGGCTGCATGGTCAACGGCGCCGGCCTCGCCATGGCGACGATGGACATCATCAAGCTCTACGGCGGCTCGCCCGCGAACTTCCTCGACGTCGGCGGCGGCGCCACGAAGGAGCGCGTGACGACCGCGTTCAAGCTGATCC
>JAYPTI010000239.1:0-1543 GCA_038133505.1 Alphaproteobacteria bacterium | reverse complement strand
CTAACTCAGCAGATGGACCCGGTTAAGGGGGGCAGGTCACTACCATTCTGTTTATCACCGCGATGTGAGGGCGTCGCGGGATTTCTCGCTCGTGGTATCGTTGCCTGTATCGGCAAGGCGAGCGCGTCATTCAGGGGAGACTGCCGGATGAAGAACCTCTTGTTTTTGATCGTGCTCGGCGCGGCGGGCGCCGTCCTCTCGGTCCAGGCGGCACTCGCGTCCTGCGCCGGTATGGCGCTCCGCCCTCAGCCCCTGCCGAACGGTGCGCCGCACCCCTACTTCATGCGTGCCGCCGCGGGCGATGCGGTGCAGAAGGTGCCCGCCGGCGAGCTTCGCATCCGTTTCGTCGGCCACTCGACGTTCGAGGTCGAGAGCCCGCAGGGCGCACTGGTCCAGACCGACTACAACGACTACATCCGGAGCGAGCGGCCGCCGCATATCGTGACGATGAACAACGCGCACGATTCGCACTTCTCCTTCAGCCCCGAAGAGTCCATTCCCCATGTGCTGCGCGGCTGGGATCCGAAGGGCGGCGTCGCGCGGCACAACGTGACGTTCCGCGATATCCGCGTGCGCAACGTGCCGACGAATTTCGTGGAACTGGGGAAGGGCAGGCTGTCGAACGGCAACTCGATGTTCGTCATCGAGGCGGTAGGCATGTGCGTCGTCCATATCAGCCATCTGCATCACTATCTGTCGAAGAACCAGCTGCGCGAACTGGGCCAGATCGACGTCGCATTCGCGCCGATCGACGGCATGTGGACGATGAGCCACGACGAGCTGTTCCGCGTGCTCGGCGACATCCGCGCGCGCCTGATCATTCCGATGCATTTCGGCTCGATGTCCGGCGTCGAGGCCTTCGTCGCGCGCGCCAGCGAAAAGTGGACCGTCCGCCGGCACGACAGCGATACGATCAACGTCAGCCTGCGGAACATGCCGCAGAAGCCGGAGGTCGTTTTCCTCCAGGGGCATTGATTATCGCCCGAAGCGGCGGCGCAACGTCTCAGACGTCGTAGGGCGGCCTGTGGAAGCCCCTGGGCGACAGGGTGAAGATCTCGCACCCGTCGGCGGTGACCCCCAGCGAATGCTCGAACTGAGCGCTGAGCGAGCGGTCCTTCGTGACGGCTGTCCAGCCGTCGGCGAGGATCTTGGTTTCCGGGCGGCCGCTGTTCACCATCGGCTCGATCGTGAAGAACATCCCCTCGCGCAGCGCAAGCCCTTCGGCCGGGCGGCCAAAGTGGAGAACGCTGGGCGGCGTGTGGAACACGCGGCCGAGGCCGTGCCCGCAGAAATCGCGGACCACGGAAAACCGGTTGTCCTCGACGTAGGTCTGGATGACGTGGCCGATATCGCCGAGCGTCACGCCGGGCCGGATGATGTCGATGGCCATCATCAGCGAGTCGTACGTGACGTCCAGCAGGCGCTGCGCCTTCACGCCGATCCGGCCGACCGGATACATGCGGGACGAATCCCCGTGCCAGCCGTCGACGATGGGGGTGACGTCGATGTTGACCACGTCGCCTTCGCGCAGAACCTTGTCGCC
>JAYPTI010000238.1:0-1618 GCA_038133505.1 Alphaproteobacteria bacterium | reverse complement strand
AAGCTAGGCACGTGTACGTGAACGACCCGACCGAAGAGAACTGGGAACGTTTCGAGAAGCTGAAGCTTGACGCCCGGCACCGTGACGGCGCCGGCGATGCCGCCGTGGGGGCGGACTGAAGATTGAACGGCCGGCGGCCGCTCGGGGAGAGCGGCGCACCGGCCAGGTGGTAACAGCGCCCGGCGGTGCACCGCGCACGTAAGTGCGGACGGGCCGGCTGCGGAAACTCGGGGGACCGGATACCCTATGGCGACGAAAGTCAAAAAAGAGCCCGAAGCGAAACAGGCGGCGGAAGACGGCGCGGACGCGCCCGTCATCGATTCCGTCGACGCCTCGGTCAAGAAGCTGATCGAGGCCGGCAAGGAGCGCGGCTACGTCACCTATGACGATCTGAACAAGGCGCTGCCGCCAGACGACGTGAGCTCCGAGCAGATCGAGGACACGATGACCCAGCTCTCCGAGCTCGGCATCAACGTCGTCGAGAGCGAGGACGACGCCGACGATTCCGACGGCGACGACGCCAAGTCCGAAGGCAAGGCCACGGCCGGCGATTCGTCCGGCTCCGAGGATCTCGGCCGCACCGACGACCCGGTCCGCATGTACCTGCGCGAGATGGGCTCGGTAGAGCTGCTGTCGCGCGAGGGCGAAATCGCCATCGCCAAGCGCATCGAGGCCGGCCGCGAGAAGATGATCGCCGCGATCTGCGAAAGCCCGCTGACCTTCCGCGCCATGCTGTCGTGGCGCGAGGCGCTGAAGCAGCAGGACATGCTGCTGCGCGACGTGATCGACCTCGACGCGGCCTATGGCGGCGAAAACCCGCCGAAGAACAACAATGCCCAGAACGGGGCGAACGGCGCCAACGGCGCCCAGACCGCCGCCAACGACGACCGGGCGCAGGACGCCGATACCGACGACGACGATGACGACGAGGACGACGACGAGGCGGCGAACGTCTCGCTGTCGGTGATGGAGGAAAGCCTCACCCCGCAGGTCCTCAAGACGTTCGACAAGATCGCCAAGACCTGGCCGCAGGTCGCCAAGCTGCGCGAGAAGCGCGCCGGCGCCGCCATCGGCAAGGGCTCGTTCGGCGCGGTCTCCGAGAAGAACCTCGAGAAGTCGACGAAGGAGCTCGTCACCCACGTGAAGACGGTGCGGATGAACAACTTCCGCATCGAGCAGCTCGTCCAGGAGCTCTACACCTACAACAAGACGCTGCTGTCGCTCGAAGGCCGGCTGCTGCGCATGGCCACCAAGTCGAAGATCGGCCGTGAGGCGTTCCTCGAGGAATATCTCGGCAACGAGACCGACCCCAAGTGGCTGAACCGCATCTCGCGCCTTTCCGGCAAGGGCTGGAAGCCGTTCGTCCAGCGCTACCGCGACGACATCAAGGACATCCGCGACCAGATCGCGGCGCTGTCGACCGAGGTCGAGATGCCGGTGGACGAGTTCCGCCGCCTCGTCAACGAGGTGCAGCGCGGCGAGCGCGAGGCGTCCCGCGCCAAGAAGGAGATGGTCGAGGCCAACCTGCGCCTCGTGATCTCGATCGCCAAGAAATACACCAATCGCGGCCTGCAGTTCCTCGACCTGATCCAGGAAGGCAATATCGGCCTGATGAAGG
>JAYPTI010000237.1:0-1621 GCA_038133505.1 Alphaproteobacteria bacterium | reverse complement strand
ACACTGTCTACACGCTGAGCGACGACGCCGACCAGGGCGCGGTCGCCGCCTCCATCGCCAGGCAGGTCGAGGAAGTCCAGGGCTACGTTCCCGGCTACCGGCTGAAGCAGGAAGTCCAGTTCGAGCGCTTCGGCTCCAACAAGCCGCTCCACATTCCGGGACGCGGCGATTTCACGGGCATCAAGTCCTCGATCTTCCTCGAGGTCGAGGGCGCGGGCCACTACCTGCCCAAATACGCCGGCAATCTCGACATCATGACGTCGGCCGCCCTGCGGACCGCCGAGCACGTCGTCGAGCGCCGCATGGCAACGGCCTGATCCGGGAAAAGACAGATGCCTTTCGATACCGAAAAGAAGATCTACGTTCAGGACGTCACCCTGCGCGACGGCATGCACGCCATCCGTCACCAGTACGGCCTCGACCACATCAAGGCGATCTGCAAGGCGCTCGACGACGCCAAGGTCGACGCCATCGAGGTCGCCCATGGTGACGGTCTCGCCGGGATGTCGTTCAATTACGGCTTCGCCAAGGAAACCGACCTCGAATACCTGGAAGCGGCCGCAAGCGTGCTCGAACACGCCAAGCTCGCGACGCTTCTGCTGCCGGGCATCGGCACCGTGCACGACCTGCGAGAGGCCTTCGAGGCCGGCGCCCGGTCGGTCCGCGTTGCGACGCACTGCACCGAGGCGGATATCTCCAAGCAGCACATCGAATATGCCCGCGAGCTCGGCATGGACGTCGCCGGCTTCCTGATGATGGCGCACATGACGCCGCCGAAGCAGCTCGCCGAGCAGGCGTTGCTGATGGAGGAATACGGCGCGCACTGCGTTTACGTGACGGATTCGGGCGGCGCGCTGCTGATGCAAGACGTCGCCGACCGCTTCAAGGCGTTCAACGACGTGCTCAAGCCCGAGACCCAGACCGGCATCCACGCCCACCACAACCTGTCCTTCGGCGTCGCAAACTCGATCATCGCGCTCGAATACGGGGCAACGCGAGTCGATGCCTCGCTCGCCGGCATGGGCGCCGGCGCGGGCAACGCGCCGCTCGAGATTTTCATCGCGGTCGCCGACCGCATGGGCCTCAACCACGGCTGCGACCTGTTCGGTCTGATGGACGCGGCGGAAGAACTGGTCCGGCCGCTGCAGGACCGCCCGGTCCGCGTCGACCGCGAAACGCTCGCGCTAGGCTACGCCGGCGTCTATTCGAGCTTCCTGCGCCACGCGGAAACGGCGTCGGAGACTTACGGCATCGACACGCGCGAGATCCTGATCGAACTCGGCAACCGGCGCATGGTCGGCGGCCAGGAGGACATGATCGTCGACGTGGCGCTCGACCTGATCAAGGAACGCGAAGGCGGCGACGCCGCGAAGGGAGAATAACAATGGTGGACGTCGCCAAGATCGCGAAAACCCTCGACGACGCGGCGCGCAAGGCACGCGCCGTCGCGCAGCCGTCGGATTCGATGAAGATGACGCTGGACGAGGCATATGAAATCCAGCGCCTGTCGATCGAACGCCGCCTCGCGCGCGGCGAGAAGCGCAACGGCATGAAGATGGGCTTCACCAGCCGCGCCAAGATGATCCAGATGGGCATCGACGACATGATCTGGGGCCGCCTG
>JAYPTI010000236.1:0-1744 GCA_038133505.1 Alphaproteobacteria bacterium | reverse complement strand
GCGCAATTTCGGCGACCGCTTCGGCGAGGAGCCGCGTGTGGTCGGGCGTCGTGCCGCAGCAGCCGCCGACGATGTTGACGAAGCCCCGCCGGGCGAAGTCGCCGAGAACGCCCCTCATCTCCTCCGGCGTCTGGTCCTATTCGCCGAACGCGTTCGGCAGGCCGGCGTTCGGATGGCAGGAAACGTAGGTCCCCGCGATCCGCGCCATTTCCTGGATATAGGGACGCAATTCGGCGGCGCCGAGCGAACAGTTCAGGCCGACGACCAGCGGTTCCGCGTGGCTGATGGAATTCCAGAACGCCTCGGTGGTCTGGCCGGTCAGCGTCCGGCCGCTGGCGTCGGTGATCGCCCCGGAAATGAAGATGGGGAGATTGACGCCCTCCGACGCGAAGAACTGTTTCACGGCGAAGATCGCGGCCTTGGCGTTCAGCGTGTCGAAGACCGTCTCGATCAGGATGATGTCGGCGCCGCCGTCGACAAGACCGCGGACCGATTCCGTATAGACCGCCACGAGGTCGTCGAAGGTCGTGTTGCGGAACCCCGGATCGTTGACCTCCGGCGAGATCGAGGAGGTGCGGTTGGTCGGCCCGAGCACGCCCGCGACGAACCGCGGCCGATCCGGCGTCTTCCCGAAGAAATCGTCCGCCGTGCCGCGCGCGATCCGCGCGGCCTCGAAATTCAGCGCATAGACCTAATCCTCCATCCCGTAGTCGGCCATCGCGATGGCGGTCGAGTTGAAGGTATTGGTCTCGAGAATGTCGACGCCGGTTTCCAGGAACCGCCGGTGGATCTCGCCGATCAGGTCCGGCTGGGTCAGGCTCAGAAGGTCGTTGTTGCCTTTCTGGGGAAATTTGTGGTCCGCGAACCGTCGCCCCCGGTAGTCACCCTCGGACAACCCGTACGACTGGATCATCGTGCCCATCGCGCCGTCGATCACGAGGATGCTTTCGTCCAATAAACGGTTCAATTCCGCCGTTCTGTCAGGCTGCCGCAGCAAGGCGCCGTCGCCCGACCGGCCGTCGGCCATATCGAAAACAGCGGTGGGAATCGTGGTGGGACGGTGGGACATAATCACCGGAACTTACCGAAAACGTGGGTTATATACCACCACGATCGGGGCGAACACCGAGAATGTGGCAGATCGCGAACGTGAGGTCGGCGCGGTTCAGCGTGTAGAAATGGAAACAGTCGACGCCTTCCGACATCAGGAGGCGGCACTGTTCGGCAGCGGCCGTCGCGGCGACCAGCTTGCGCGTCTCCGGGTCGTCGTCGAGCCCGTCAAACAGCCGCTCCATCCAGGCCGGAACCGTGGTCCCGCACTGCGCGCTGAAACGGACTACCTGGGCGAAATTTGTGACCGGCAGAATGCCGGGGACGATTTCGACGTCGATCCCCGCCTTCGCCGCCTTCTCGCGGAACGACAGATAGACGCCGACATCGAAGAAATACTGGGTGATCGCCCGCGTCGCGCCGGCGTCGATCTTGCGTTTCAGGTTGTCGAGGTCGTCGGACGCGCTGCGCGCCGCGGGGTGCGTTTCCGGATAGGCGGCGACGCTGATCTCGAAATCGCCAGCCTTGCGCAGCCCCTCGACCAGATCGACCGCGTATTCGTAGCCGCCCGGGTGGGGGACGTAGGCGCCGTCGCTGTCCGGCGGGTCGCCGCGGAGCGCGACGATATGGCGGATGCCGGCGTCCCAGTACGTCCGGGCAACGGCGTCGACCTCTTCGCGGCTGGCGTCGACAC
>JAYPTI010000235.1:0-2044 GCA_038133505.1 Alphaproteobacteria bacterium | reverse complement strand
AACCCGCTCGACAAGCGCATCGAGGCGGCGCGCAAGGCACTCGGCCTGCCGTCGCAGCCGACATTCGACAATCAGGGGGACGCGCCTGCGACGACGACCGAGCCCGGCCTGTCGTCGACGGTAATGCCGCAGCTCGATACGAACCAGGACGGGTTCGTAAGCCGCGAAGAGTATATGAGGGACCACCAGCGCGGCGCGACCGTCGGGGACATCGGCACCCAGCGTTACATGCAGCGCTATCACCGGTTCGACTCGCGGTTCCGTGCCGCCGACCGGGATCGGGACGGCCGCCTGTCGCCCGACGAAATCGACGCGATGCAGGGCAGGCGGTTCTAGATTGTCGATTCGGGCTGGCGCGAGTCCGCTTAAGCGGACGTAGTTTAAGCCACCGATTAAGCCGCCGTGCCGCCCACCGTCAGGTTCTCGACCAGCAGCGTCGGCTGACCGACGCCCACCGGTACGCCCTGGCCGTCCTTGCCGCAGGTTCCCACGCCGGGGTCGAGCTTCATGTCGTTTCCGATCATCGTCACTCGCGTCAGCACGTCGGGCCCGTTGCCGATGAGCGTCGCGCCCTTGACCGGCGCGCCGATCCTGCCGTTTTCCACGAGATAGGCTTCCGACGCGGAGAACACGAACTTGCCGGACGTGATGTCGACCTGCCCGCCGCCGAAATTGACCGCATAAAGGCCTTTCTTGACGGAGCGGAGGATCTCCTCCGGATCCTTGTCGCCGGCGTGCATGTAGGTGTTGGTCATGCGCGGCATCGGCGCATGGGCGAAGCTCTCGCGCCGGCCGTTGCCGGTCGGCGCCACGCCCATCAGCCGCGCGTTCTGGCGGTCCTGCATGTAGCCCTTGAGGATGCCGTCCTCGATGAGAACCGTATTCGACGTCGGTGTGCCTTCGTCGTCGATCGACAGCGAGCCGCGACGGTCGGTCAGCGTGCCGTCGTCGACGACGGTGACGCCCGGAGAGGCGACGCGTTCGCCGAGGAGGCCGGCGAAGGCGCTGGTCTTCTTGCGGTTGAAGTCGCCTTCGAGCCCGTGGCCGATCGCTTCGTGCAGCAGGATTCCGGGCCAGCCGGGGCCGAGCACCACGTCCATTTCGCCGGCCGGCGCCGGCACGGAGTCGAGGTTCACGAGCGCCTGGCGGAGCGCTTCGTCGATCTGGGACTTCCATGCGTCGGGCTCGAGGTAGGCGGCATAGCCGGTTCGGCCGCCGGTGCCGTGGCTGCCGGCTTCCATCCGGTCGCCGTCGGCGCAGACGACGGAGACGTTGACCCGCACCAGCGGTCGAATATCGCCGCGGCGTTCGCCATCGGCGCGGACGATCTGGACGGCCTGCCACTCGCCCGAGATCGACGCCGAGAACTGAGCGACTCGCGGATCGAGGGCGCGTGCGTAGGCGTTCATCTCCTCGAGTAGCCTGACCTTCTCCGCGAAATCGAATTCGGCCAGCGGGTTGGTGTCGCCGTACAGCGACCGGTTGGTCGCCTGCGGTCCGACGTCCGCGGCGCCGCCATGTCCGGATCGCACCGACCTGACGGTATCCGCCGCCCGGGCGATCGCATCCTCGGACAGCTCCGAGGCGTGCGCGTACCCCGTGGCCTCGCCCGAAACGCCGCGCAGACCGAACCCCTGCGTCGTGTCGAACGAGGCGCTCTTCAGCCGGCCGTCGTCGAACGCGAGGCCTTCCGACTGGCGGTATTCGAGAAACAGCTCGCCGTCGTCCGCGCCCGACAGCGCATCGGAAACGAACGCCTCGATTCGGCCGCGGTCCATACCCGCGCGTTCGAAAAACAGGGTGTCCGTAATGGAAAGATCGCTCATTGGCTGGGTCCCGGTGATTTGCTTCCGCCAATATGGAACGTGTGCGGGACGTCGTCACCCCCTCGCGGCCCGGGACGGAAATTCGCGGAATTCCGCGACATTCGGTCGCAAAATCCGGACGCGACACGGGGCGGCGCCTTCCGGTCGGTCCCGGATACGGCGAATCGGGGCGTTATCCCCTTGACGGTGCTGGACATTCGGGGGCTGCGACAATGCGC
>JAYPTI010000234.1:0-2076 GCA_038133505.1 Alphaproteobacteria bacterium | reverse complement strand
ACGTCGAGAACATCATCCTCAAGCTGCTGCAGTCGGCCGACTACAACGTCGAGCGCGCGCAGCGCGGCATCGTCTATATCGACGAGGTCGACAAGATCTCGCGCAAGTCGGACAACCCGTCGATCACCCGCGACGTCTCGGGTGAGGGCGTCCAGCAGGCGCTGCTCAAGATCATGGAAGGCACGGTCGCCTCGGTCCCGCCGCAGGGCGGGCGCAAGCATCCGCAGCAGGAATTCTTGCAGGTCGACACGACCAACATCCTGTTCATCTGCGGCGGCGCCTTCGCGGGCCTCGACAAGATCATCAGCAACCGCGGCAAGGGAACCAGCATCGGTTTCGGCGCCGACGTGCGCAGCGAGGACGACCGGTCCACCGGCGAAATCCTTCGCGAAGTCGAACCCGAAGACCTTCTCCGTTTCGGCCTGATTCCCGAATTCGTCGGCCGCCTCCCGGTCATCGCGACCCTCGAGGACCTCGACGAACCGGCGCTGGTCGAGATCCTCACGACGCCGAAGAACGCGCTGGTGAAGCAGTACGGCCGTCTGTTCGAAATGGAAGACGTTAAGCTGACGTTCAGCGATGACGCGCTAAATTCGATCGCCAAGCGGGCGATCCAGCGGAAGACGGGGGCACGCGGCCTCCGCTCGATCCTGGAGAGCATCCTGCTCGAAACGATGTTCGAACTGCCCAGTCTCGAGGGCGTCGAGGAGATCGCGATCAATGGTGAAGTGGTCGAAGGACGGTCGCAGCCGCTCTACATTTACGCCGACAAACTCGAGGAAAGCGGCTCATCCTCTGCCTGATGGGCCGGCGCTTGATTTCCGCCGGGCGAACGCCACATTTATCATTAATGATGCACTGCACACGTCTGTGCCGTGCCCTCGTGTATAGACAGGAAAGATAATATGTCGGATTCCGCCCAGACAGCGATGTTCCCGGTTCTGCCGCTGCGCGATATCGTTGTTTTCCCTCACATGATCGTGCCGCTCTTCGTCGGCCGGGACAAGTCGGTCCGGGCCCTCGAGGACGTGATGCAGGACGACAAGCAGATCCTGCTGGTGGCGCAGAAGAATGCGGGCCAGGACGACCCCACCACCGAAGACATCTACGAAATGGGCACCGTCGGCACGGTGCTCCAGCTGCTAAAGCTGCCCGACGGAACCGTCAAGGTTCTGGTCGAAGGCAGCAAGCGGGCGCGGATCGTCCGCTACACCGACAACGAGGCCTTTTTCCAGGCCGAGGCCGAGATGGTTGCCGACGCCGACGATTCCGACAAGGACGTCGACGGCCTCAGCCGCTCGGTGATCACGCAGTTCGAACAATACATCAAGCTGAACAAGAAGATTCCGCCGGAAGTACTTGTTTCTCTTAATCAAATAGAGGATGCGAGCAAGCTGTCGGATACGATCGCATCGCACCTGGCGCTGAAGATTTCCGAAAAGCAGGAGCTTCTCGAGCTCTCATCCGCCGCGGAGCGGCTGGAACGCGCCTATTCGTTCATGGAATCCGAGATCGGCGTCCTTCAGGTCGAAAAGCGCATCCGCAACCGCGTCAAGCGGCAGATGGAGAAGACCCAGCGCGAGTACTATCTGAACGAGCAGCTCAAGGCGATCCAGAAGGAGCTCGGCGAGACCGAGGACGGCCGCGACGAGGCGGGCGAATTCGAGGAGCGCATCGAGAAGACCAAGCTGACGAAGGAAGCCAAGGAAAAGGCGACCCAGGAGCTCAAGAAGCTCAAGTCGATGAGCCCGATGTCGGCCGAGGCCACCGTCGTGCGCAACTATCTCGACTGGATCCTCAGTATCCCGTGGGGCACGCGTTCGCGGGTCAAGAAGGACATCAAGGCCGCCGAGAAGATCCTCAACCAGGACCATTACGGCCTGGAGAAGGTCAAGGAACGCATTCTCGAGTATCTCGCGGTGCAGATTCGCGTCCGCAAGATCAAGGGCCCGATCCTGTGCCTCGTCGGCCCGCCCGGCGTCGGCAAGACCTCGCTCGGGAAGTCGATCGCCAAGGCGACCGGCCGCAACTTCGTGCGCATGTCGCTCGGCGGCGTCCGCGACGAGGCGGAAATCC
>JAYPTI010000233.1:0-2203 GCA_038133505.1 Alphaproteobacteria bacterium | reverse complement strand
CCCGCGGCCTCTGGCGTGACAGGCCAGCGCTCTAACCAACTGAGCTACACCCCCGCATGCTCGCCATTGCGAGGCGCCCTGATGTAATGCAGCCGCCCCATGGCGTCAACAACGGAGTACCGAATTTGGCGGCAAAAAACGATGGTGGGCGGTGACGGGTTCGAACCGCCGACCTACGCGGTGTAAACGCGCCGCTCTACCAGCTGAGCTAACCGCCCATCGGGCGAAATTTATAGCAAAAATCCGGGCGCCGTTTCCACCGGGTATCCATCGGCGAAACGGTCCCCCGAAACGAAACCGGCCGCCCGAAGGCGGCCGGTCTGCGAACGTCGATAGGACGTTTTAGTTCACGGCATCCTTGAGGCCCTTGCCCGCCTTGAACTTAGGCTGCTTGGAGGCAGGGATCTGGATGGTTTCGCCGGTCCGCGGATTGCGGCCGGTCGACGCCTTGCGGTTGGCGACGCTGAAGGTACCGAAGCCGACGAGACGGACTTCGGTGCCGCCTTTCAGCGAACCGGTGATGGAATCGAAAACCGCATCCACAGCTTTTGCGGCATCGGCTTTTGACAGGTCAGCGCTGTCGGCTACGGCAGCCACGAGATCATTCTTGTTCACGACACGCCCTTTCAAATCATGAGTTCGGCAAGAAGTAACCGCTGTAATTCAAGCACGGGGTCACGGTCAAAGCCCCGACACGCAGCAAGTGTAATGGCGGTTTTTCCGGGCCGTCAATTACGAAAACCGCAGTTTTCTGCGGTTTTTAGGCCTATTTCGCCCCCGAATCGGGCGAATCGATTCGGGTTGTCCAAAAACCGGCCGCTTTCGCCGTCACCCGACGCCCCTAAAACTCGCAAAAGAAAACGGCCCCCGCGAGCGCCGCGGAGGCCGTTTTTAGAACATAACGGAGACGGTTTCGTCAGTGCGTGACGACGCCCTCGACATCCTCTTCCTTGGCCTCGCCGACCACGGCTTCGGCGTCCTCGTCCCAGTCGATCGCGACCGGCTCGCGCGTCAGCGCGTTGCTGAGCACCTCGTCCACGGTACCGACCGGAATGATCTCCAGACCCTTCTTCACGTTGTCGGGAATGTCGACGAGATCCTTCTCGTTGTCCCTCGGGATCAGGACGGTGGTGATGCCGCCGCGGTGCGCCGCGAGCAGCTTCTCCTTGAGACCGCCGATCGGCAGGACGCGTCCGCGCAGCGTGACCTCGCCCGTCATCGCGACGTCCCGGCGGACCGGAATACCGGTCAGGGCGGAGACGATCGACGTGCACATGGCGACGCCGGCCGACGGCCCGTCCTTGGGCGTGGCGCCTTCCGGAACGTGGACATGGATATCGCGCTTGTCGAACATCGTCGGGCGGACGCCGAACACGGCGAGGCGCGAGCGAACGTAGGAGCGCGCGGCCTGGACCGATTCCTGCATCACGTCGCCGAGCTTGCCGGTGTGCGAGATGTTGCCCTTGCCCGGCATCAGAAGCGCTTCGATCGACAGCAGTTCGCCGCCGACTTCCGTCCAGGCGAGACCGGTCGTCACGCCGACCAGGTCTTCGGCCTCGATCTCTCCGAAGCGGTAGCGGGCGACGCCCGCGTACTTGTCGAGATTGCGCCGAGTGACGCGGACCGACTTCTTGCTGCTCGACGCGAGTTCCTTGACGGCCTTGCGCGCCAGGTTGGCCAGCTCGCGCTCGAGGTTACGAACGCCGGCCTCCCGCGTGTAGAGGCGGATCAGGTCGCGCAGAGCGTCGTCCGAAATCGACCACTCGCCCCTCTTGAGGCCGTGCGACTTCACCTGCTTCGAGATCAGGTGGCGTTTGGCGATCTCGACCTTCTCGTCTTCGGTGTAGCCCGAGAGCCGGATGATCTCCATGCGGTCGAGCAGCGGCTGCGGCATCCGCAGCGTATTCGCGGTGGTCACGAACATCACGTCGGACAGGTCGTAGTCGACCTCCAGATAATGGTCGGCGAAGGTGTTGTTCTGCTCGGGATCGAGCACCTCGAGCAGGGCCGAGGTGGGATCGCCACGCCAGTCGGCGCCGAGCTTGTCGATCTCGTCGAGCAGGAACAGCGGGTTCGAGGTCTTCGCCTTCTTCATGCCCTGGATGACCTTGCCCGGCATCGAGCCGATATAGGTCCGCCGGTGGCCGCGGATTTCCGCCTCGTCGCGGACGCCGCCGAGCGACATGCGCACGAAGTTGCGGCC
>JAYPTI010000232.1:0-2263 GCA_038133505.1 Alphaproteobacteria bacterium | reverse complement strand
CCGGCAGCGTCACGACCCACGAAACGACGATGCTGCCGATCACCCTCAGGTTCAGCGCGGCGATGCCGCGCGCCATGCCGACACCCATCACCGCGCCGACGGCGATGTGGGTCGTCGAGACCGGCATGGCGGTTCGCGACGCCAGAACCACGGTAATCGCCGCCGCGACCGTCGCGCAGAAACCGCTTGTCGGCGTCAGCGCGGTAATCCGGCGGCCGATCGTCTGCATCACGCGATAGCCAAAGGTCGCGAGGCCGAGGACGATCCCGGCCCCGCCCAGCGCCAAAATCCAGAACGGCATCGGCAGCTTCTGCGAGACCTCCCCGCCGGTCTCGATCAGACCGTAGATGGCCGCGAGGGGGCCAACGCCGTTCGCCACGTCGTTCGAACCGTGCGCGAAGGCCATCGCGCAGGCGGTGAAGACGATCATCGGCGCGAAGACGCGCTCCACGCCGGCGAAATGTTCGGTACGGTCTATTTCCGCGTCGACTTTCACGCGGCCGACGGACCATTTGCCGATAAGTGCGACAATCACACCGATGATTACAGCAATACCCGTGCTCTCGAACCCGTCGAGTTCTATTTTTAAGTGCTTTAGGCCCTTAAATATCGTCACCAACGAAACAACGAATCCGACTAGAAATAGATAGAAGGGGGCATAACGCACCGCACTGGCGGTCGGCGTCGGCGAATTCATGATCAGCTTGCGGATGCTCATCATGAGCAGGAATGCTATACCGCCGCCGAGGGCCGGCGAGATGACCCAGCTGGCAGCGATCTGGCCGATTTTTCCCCAGCTCACGGCATCGACCCCGATACCGGCGACCGCGAAGCCGACAATGGCGCCTACGATCGAATGGGTCGTGGATACGGGCCAGCCGCGCATCGACGCGAGCGCAAGCCAGCAGGCCGCCGCGAGCAGCGCGGCCAGCATTCCGAAGACCAGCAACTCCGGCCGGTCGGCGACCTGGGCGGGATCGACGATCCCCTTGCGGATCGTGCTGGTCACGCTGCCGCCGGCGAGGCTCGCGCCCGCGAACTCGAAGACGGCGGCGACGATGATCGCCGTCTTGACGGTCAACGCGCCCGAACCGACGGAGGTGCCGAGCGCGTTCGCGACGTCGTTGGCTCCGATCCCCCATGTCATGAAGAGTCCGAACGCCACGGCCAGTATCAGCAGTGTAGGACCGAATTCGGCGATTAGATTCATTCAAACGGCTTGTAGGAGAGTTCCAGGGAAGGGATGGCGAGCATCCTCAGCGTGCGAGCAAGAGGCGGTGCCGGTTGCCGGCCCTCTCCGCGAAATTGGCGAGATCGCCGATCCAGTGAATGACGCGATCCCACATGACGGTCGATACCGCGCCAATCTCGTTCTCGTTGGCAAACAGCACCCTCATGAGATTTACGGCGTGAACGTCCGTATCGGACTCGATCTTGTTCAGCTCGTCGATCATGTACATCACCTTGTCGGCTTCCGGCCCCCGGAAACCGGTTTCGACAAGTTCGTCCAGCTCCTCCATGATGCGCCCGAGCTGGTTGCAGGCGTCCACGCAGCGCCGCGTCAGCGCCATCACCGGCTCGTGCACGTTCGGCGGGAGACGCATATCGCGGACCACCATCATGCCGGCGATGTCCTGCGCCGTATCGGCGATGGAATCCTGCATGTCGAGGATGACGAGCAATTCCCGGCGGTCGACGGGAAGGAACATGGTCTTTGGCAGGTGCGACCGGAGCTGGTTCTTTATCGAATCGGCCTCGCTCTCCTGCTGGAATATCCTGTCCCGGATCTCCGCGACCTTTCCCGCCTCGGTGGCCTGTGCGGCCAGCAGCAGATCGGGTACCTCGTTTGCGCACCGGAGCACGATGCGAAAATGTTCCTGGAGCGGCGTGAACGGCGACTGGCCGAACAGCTGCATGAGCGGATTTTTTAGAACCACGGGAATTCCTTCCTCGGTCGCGGAGCGTCCGCGTAACTGTTCATAGTATCCGCCGGCGTTCAAGCCGACTGATTCGATTCTTTCGCGCGCGCCGGCGTGTCAGGGAGACCGCGCCTGCGATCCATCGCGCTGGAGCCGCGCCGTCAGCGCCACCAGCAGCCACAGGAGACCGAGCGCCGGCAGCGACGCACCGCCCACCAGCACGAAGAAAAGCGTCCAGTCGCCGCCGAGCGCGTCGACCGCCCAGCCCGAAACTGAGCCGAGCTGGATGCGCGCGAAATTGCCGAGCGAGGCGAGCAGCGCGTACTGGGTCGCCGTGAACGCGA
>JAYPTI010000231.1:0-2401 GCA_038133505.1 Alphaproteobacteria bacterium | reverse complement strand
CGTGCAGAAGCGGCCCGTCGGCCGGCTGCAACCGCGCGGCGACGAGACGGGCGAGATCGGCGCTGTCGCCGCCGGCGCTTTCCACCGAGCCGAAGCCGCACTCCACGGCCAGCCGCGCGGTCGAATCGCCTACGGCGAGGACGGGGACGTCCCGGCGGTCGCAGATCGCGCAAAAGGCGCGGACGCCGTTGCGGCTGGTGAATAGGACGGCCTGGGCGCGCGCCGCGTCCGCGTCGATGTCGGGGTCGAGAGGAACGACACGCATCATGGGCGCGAGCACCGCCTCGATCCCCCGGTCGAGAAGGGCCGCGACGATTTCCGCCGCATCGTCGGCCGGCCGGGTGACGAGCGCCCGCCGTGCCCGACCGTCAGTCATCGAAAAACCCGGAACCGGCCCGGCGGCGCAATTCCTCGGCGGCGTCCGCGCCCATCGCCGCCGCATCCCCGATCGGCCCATCGCGGTGCGTTTCGATCAGTTCCGATCCGTCGGGCCGGACGATCGCCGCGGCAAGCGACAGCGCATCGCCGTCGAGCGTCGCCAGCGCCGCGATCGGCGTCCGGCAGGAACCGTCGAGCCCGGCGAGCAGCGCCCGCTCCGCCACGGCGCGAAAGGCCGTTTCGGCATCGTTCAGCGGCAGCAGCAATTCGGCCGTCCGGCTGTCGGCAATCCGCCGCTCGATGCCCACCGTTCCCTGGCAGACCGCGGGCAGCATCTCCTCGGGTTCGATGGGCGTCGCGCCGACATTGTCGCGGCCGAGCCGGTTCAGGCCGGCGACGGCGAGAAACGTGGCGTCCGCCTCGCCGGCATCGAGTCTCGCGATCCTCGTGTCGACATTGCCGCGGAACGGCACGACGGTGAGATCGGGGCGGCGGTGCAGCAGCAGCGCCTGACGGCGGAGCGACGCGGTCCCGACGACGGCGCCCTTGGGGATATCCGAAATCGAGGTCGCGCGGCGCGAGATCAGCGCGTCCCGCGGGTCCTCGCGCGGCAGCACGCAGTCGACGACGAGCCCGTCGGGAAACCACGTCGGCACGTCCTTCATCGAATGCACGGCGATGTCGATGCGGTCGTCGAGCAGCGCCTCCTCGATCTCCTTCGTGAACAGGCCCTTGCCGCCCGCATCGGCCAATGTGCCCTGCTGCAGCCGGTCGCCGGTGGTGCGGATGACGACGATCTCGACGGCGCCGTCCGCGGCGAGACCCGAATGCGCGGCCGCCAGACGGCGGCGCACCTCGTTCGCCTGCGCGAGCGCCAGCGGACTGCCGCGCGTACCGATCCGGACGGAAGGAGAAACCATTCCGGGAGTCTAAGGCAGCGGGATAATTCTGAAAACGTGATTTGTCCGCCGGCATTCCTTATATGTCCGCGGATGGAGACAATCCGATGATCGTGCTCGGCATCGAAACGAGCTGCGACGAGACGGCGGCCGCCGTCGTCGACGATGCGCGCACGGTTCTAGCCAATGTCGTGCATTCGCAGCTCGACGATCACCGGCCCTATGGCGGCGTGGTGCCGGAGATCGCCGCGCGCGCCCATCTCGACATTCTCGACGGGGTGGTCCGGCGCGCGCTCGACGACGCCGAAGTCGCGCTGGACGAGCTAGACGGAATCGCCGCGACCTCCGGCCCCGGCCTGATCGGCGGCGTGATCGTCGGCGTCATGACGGCGAAAGGCATGGCCGCCGCCGCCGGCAAGCCGTTCATCGCGGTGAACCACCTCGAAGGCCACGCGCTGACCGCGCGGCTGACCGACGACGTGACGTTTCCCTATTTGCTGCTGCTCGTCTCCGGCGGGCACTGCCAGCTTTTGTCGGTCGAAGGGCCGGGACGGTACGAGCCGCTGGGCACGACGGTCGACGATGCCGTCGGCGAGGCATTCGACAAGACGGCGAAAATGATGGGCCTCGGCTTTCCCGGCGGCCCCGCCGTGGAAGCCGCCGCGCGGACCGGCGACGCGGGACGCTTCGAGCTGCCGCGCCCGATGAAGGGCCGCCCGGGATGCGATTTCTCGTTCTCGGGCCTCAAGACCGCCGTCCGGCACGCGCTGCTGGCGCTGCCGGAAGGACCGGTGTCGGATCGCGACCGGTCGGATCTCGCCGCCTCGTTCCAGGCCGCGGTCGCCGAGGTGATCGTCGACCGGTGCGCCAACGCGATCGCCGCCTTCGCCGAGACGCACCCGGACGGAAGGACGCTGGTCGTCGCCGGCGGGGTCGCCGCGAACCTTGCCCTGCGCGAGGCGTTGACCGGCCTGTGCGCGCTGACCGGCTTCCGCTTCGTCGCGCCGCCCCCGGCGCGCTGCACCGACAACGGAGCGATGATCGCATGGGCCGGCATTGAACGGCTGCGCCTCGGACTAGCAGATGGGCTGGACTTTGCGCCGCGCCCACGGTGGCCGCTAGCG
>JAYPTI010000230.1:0-2401 GCA_038133505.1 Alphaproteobacteria bacterium | reverse complement strand
CCGTCGATTTCGCGCGTCACAGCGGCCTTGCCGTCGGCGATCTCGATCTTGGAGGCGAACGTGCCCTGCGCCCAGCCCAGCAGGCCCGCCAGCATCTGGCCGGTCTGGTTGGAATCGTCGTCGATCGCCTGCTTGCCGAGGATCACCATGTCGGGGCTTTCCTCCTCGACGATCCTGGCGAGCAGCTTGGCGACGGCCAGCGGCTGGAGCTCCTCGTCGGTCTTGACGTGGATGCCGCGGTCGGCGCCCATGGCCAGCGCGGTGCGGATCGTCTCCTGGCACTGCTGAACGCCCATCGACACGGCGACGACCTCGGTCGCGGCGCCGGATTCGACGAGGCGGACCGCCTCCTCGACGGCGATCTCGTCGAACGGGTTCATGGACATCTTGACGTTCGCGGTCTCGACCCCCGTCTGGTCCGCCTTCACGCGCACCTTGACGTTGTAGTCGATCACCCGCTTCACGGCGACGAGCAGCTTCATCGGTCTCTCATCTCTCTGTTCGGGGCAGCCATCCGTTATCGCCCGCTTTGCCGGATTCTGCTGCCGACAGAACGCGCGGGCGGAACGTTATTTCGCAGGTGCGAAAACTACCCGAGTCCGGGTACATGTCAAGCTGACGGCGGCACTGTTGCGGGCGCGAATTATCGCCGCCGCCGCGTGGCTTTCCCTTACTTGTGCGAGAACAGGAACGCGACGGCGATCAGCAGGATCGCCACGAACTGAAAGATCACGCGCAGCCGCATCAGCTTGTTCGAATTCCGGGAGTCGAACTGGCCGCCCCGCGCCATCGAGATGATGCCGAGCGCCAGCGCGCCGAACGTCGCCGCGACGGCAACGGCAATCAGGATGGGGAGAACGGTGTTCATTCGTTGAATATGGGCGCGATCGGCAGTGACGTCCAGCGAGTGCGACAGGATGCGCGCGCGCCGATGCTGTGCGATAAGGGCCGATGGCCTTTCTCGACCACATCGCGCGCTGCAACGCGCACGACATTGCGAATTTCCGGCCCTTCGTCGTGGACGGCGCGACGGTCGGTCATATCCGCCACGACAACGCCGCACGGCTGGAACGTTTTGCGGACGTCTTCACCGTCTCGGAGACATCGGTGGGTCTCGTCGACGGTCTCGACACCTACGAAGACAGGACGGCGGCGGTCGACGGCGTCATCCGCGCGCTCGGCGCCGACGGGCTGATCGGCGGCTGGCGGAACGAGCCCTACCCCGTCGGCGGGTCGTGGGGCGGGCCGCACGCCTTCGAGATCGAAAGATCCGCGGCGCCCTTTTTCGGCACGCGCGCATACGGCGTCCACATCAACGGCTTCGTGCGGGCCGGGGACGGGCTGAAAATGTGGATCGGCGTCCGCGCCGACGACCGCCCGGTCTGCCCCGGCGAGCTCGACAACATGATCGCGGGCGGACAACCGGTCGGGCTCAGCCTGTTCGACAACGTGATCAAGGAAGCGGGCGAGGAAGCCTCGGTGCCCGAACCGCTCGCCCGGACCGCGATTCCTGTCGGCTACATCTCCTATACGATGGAGGACGAGATCGGCCTCAAGCCCGACATGATGTATTGCTGGGACCTCGAGCTGCCGGCCGACTTCACGCCGGTGAACACCGACGGCGAAATCGCGGAGTTCCGGCTGCTGCCGGTCGAAGAAGTGATGCGGATCGTCGACGAGACGTTCGACTTCAAGTTCAACTGCAACCTCTGCAACATCGACTTCTTCATCCGCCACGGCGCGCTGAAGCCGGAGCATCCGGATTATGTGCAGACCTTGAAGGGGCTCCGGTCTTGAGCCGGACCCGGCGCAGGAGCGGTCGCTAGCCCTCGAACCCCGACATCGCGATGACCTCCTCCGGCGTGTAGCCCGACTCGCGGAGGCCCTTGATGGTCATGTCCTGGTCGCGCTTGGCGAGGCGGCGGCCGGTGACGTCCTTGATCAGGCGGTGATGGGCGTAGCGCGGCGTATCGTAGCCGAGCAGGCCCTGCAGCAGCCGATGCACGTCGGTCGCGGGCGCGAGGTCGGCCCCGCGCGTGACCAGCGTCACGCCCTGCAGGTGATCGTCGACCGTGACGGACAGATGATAGCTGGTGGGCACGTCCTTGCGCGCGAGCACGACGTCGCCGAACCGGTCGGGCTTCGCCTTGACGAGCCCCTGCTCGTCGTCGCGCCACGAAAGCGGGCCGGCGACCGCCGCCGCGCCCGTCATGTCGAGCCTGAGGACGTGCGCCTCCCCCGCATCGACGCGATCCTCGCGCTTTTCCTCGGACAGCTTGCGGCAGATGCCGGGATAGATCGGCCCGTCGGGTCCCTGCGGCGCGTAGCCGGATCGTTCGATCTCGGCCTTGATCTGGGAGCGCGTGCAGAAGCAGGGATAGACGAGGCCGCGCAGGTCGAG
>JAYPTI010000229.1:0-2408 GCA_038133505.1 Alphaproteobacteria bacterium | reverse complement strand
TTCAGCGCGGGACCCTGGCTCCCGCCATTGCGGCAAGCCGCATCATCGCCCGCTCGCAAACCGCGTCGTCGGGCAGGCCCGTCGACTTGCAGTCCAGTTCCGCGCGGATCAGCTCGTCGCGCGCGCGCATCAGGGTCTGCGGCCGCCAGCGCTGGATCTGCGACCGAAAGCGGTCCTGTTCCTTGAAGAAAATCGGCGGGCGCAATCCCTTCATTGCCTGGTCGGCGCTTGCCCCGGTGCCCATCGCGGTGACGGCTTCCTCGATCCGCGACAGATGGCGCCCCGCCGCCCGCAAGATGGATATCGCGGCGACGCCTTCGAAACGGGCCCGCGCCAGTGCAACCGTCAGCGCGGCGAGCTGGCCGCCCATCGCGGCATATATGACGTCGTCCAGCGTGACCGCAGCAGAGTCGCCGATGATGGCCCGCGCATCCTCCAGCGTGACTTCGGTCTTGCCGGCCGCATACAGCACGAGCTTCTCGAGCTCCATGCGGCTCACCTGGCGGTCCGCCCCCAGATTGGCTGCGATCCAGTCGACGACGTCGCGCGTGGCCCGCAGGCCGGCGGCTTCCAGCGTCTGGCGAATCAGCTCGTCCAGGGTCCGGCCTTCGTCGAGATAGCAGGCAACGGCTGCCGTATCGTCCCGCCCCTCGAAAAGCACCCGCAGTTTGGAGCGCGCCGCGAGCTCGCCGGCTTCGACGACGATCAGCGCGTCGGCGGCCAGCGACAGGGCGTCCTCGACGGGTTTCGCTACGGAGTCGGTGGCGTCGCGGAGCCGAACGACCCGCCGTCCGCCGCCCAGCGCCATGGCGGCCGCTTCGTCCGCGATGCGCGACGGCTCGTCCTTGAGCGCCGCCGGCGTGAATTCCGCAACGAGGAAGGGATCCGACAGATTTCCCGCAACGGCTTTCGTCGCGGCTTCGGCCCGCTCGCGCACGAGGCCGGAGTCGGGGCCGTATATCAGCAGCGCGCGAAGCTGCGCCGGCGGCGCGCCGACGATCCCGTCGGCCTGGCCGGCCGAGATTTTCATTTGGCGGTCTCGGTGCGGCGAACGGCCGGCTGCCCGCCGGTCTGCACAAGCCAGACCGACACGCGTTCCTGAAGACGCTTCGCGATTTCGCGGACCGCGTGGCGACGCGCATCCGCCTGCGCCGCCAGCGTCGCAAAATCCGACCTCAGGATGTTGTAGCTGTTGATCGATTCCAGGGAGCCCTGGATCATCGCTTTGTTGTCCGAGATCCGCGCCACTCTGTAGGCAGCCCTGACCCGCAGGTTCGCGCGCGTGGCGACGGAGTTGAGCTGAATGCCGAGATTCTGGATCGATTCGCTGACCGTGACGCTCAGCAGGAACTGGGTGCCGGCGGCGCGCGGCCGGAACTGATCGAGCAGCTCGTTCCGCAGCATCTGGCCGAGACGGTCGGGGACAAGCTCGATCTCGACGAGCGACAGGTTCGCCGCCGCGGCGTATGACCGGTCAGAGTGGATCGGCTGAAAACCGCATCCGGCCGGCGCTGCGGCGACCGCCGCGGCGACCGCGATGGCGGCGACATGTCTCCCGGCGGGGCCTTTAATGAATGACATTGATGATCCGGTTGGGAACGTAGATGATCCGCTTCACCGCATCGCCGTCGAGTGCCGCGACGACGGTCGGCAGCGCGAGGGCGAGCTCTTCGGCCGTCGTCTGATCGGCGTCCCGCGCGACCTCGATCTTCCCCCGCATCTTTCCGCGTACCTGAACGGCGATCTCGACGGAATCCTGCACCAGAAGCGCGGGGTCTGCCTCCGGCCATGAGGCTTCGGCAATGAGCGCTCCGTGGCCCAGCGCTTTCCAGAGTTCCTCCGCCAGATGCGGCATCATCGGCGCCGCCAGAAGCGTTATCGCCTCCAGCCCCTCGCGGAGGGCGCCGCCCGGCGCATCGGCCCCAGCATCCGACAGCGTGTTCGCGAGCTCGTGGATGCGGGCGACGGAACGGTTGAAATGGAACGCCTCCAGATCTTCCGTCACCCCGGCGATCGCCGCGTGGACGGCGCGCCGGAGCTCGGCCGCGTCGGCCTCAGGGGCGGTGCCCGGGGGCGGCAACGCAGCAGCACGCGACGTTACCAGCCGCCACAGGCGGTTGACGAAGCGCCAGGCGCCCGTGATGCCGGCTTCCGTCCAGTCGAGATCGCGATCCGGCGGGCTGTCCGACAGCATGAACCATCGCGCGGTATCGGCGCCGTAGGTCGTGATGATGTCTTCCGGGTCGATGACGTTTTTCTTCGATTTCGACATCTTCTCGGACCGACCGGCCTTTACCGGCACGCCGGTTCCGGCGTGCACCAGTGTGCCGTTGTCTCCCGCAACGACGTCGGCGGGTTCTACCCACTGGCCCGCCTCGGTGCGATAGGTCTCGTGGCAGATCATGCCC
>JAYPTI010000228.1:0-2470 GCA_038133505.1 Alphaproteobacteria bacterium | reverse complement strand
GTCGCGCAGGGGCTGGCGATCACCGGCTCGGTCAACCAGAAGGGCCGGATCCAGGCGATCGGCGGCGTCAACGAGAAGATCGAGGGGTTCTTCGATATCTGCAAGCAGCGCGGTCTCCGCGGCAAGCAGGGCGTGCTGATCCGGTCGTCCAACGTCCAGCATCTGATGCTGCGCGAGGACATCGTTGCGGCCGTGGAGAAGGGAAGTTTCAACATCTACGCCATCGAGCGCCTCGAGGACGCCATCGAGCTGCTCATGGCGACCCCGGCCGGCGTTGCGGACCGCGCCGGCGTCTATCCCGAAGGCTCCATCTACCGGCGCGTCTGCGACCGGCTCGACGGGTTCGCCGAAACGGCGCACCGTCTGTCTGAGAGCGTGAAGGATGGCGGCAAATGACAAGTCCCGATCGCACCTATCGCGAAATCCGCAAGATCGCGGTGGCCTTCGACCCGTCGTGCGCCGCGCCGGCGTTGCTCGAGGCGGCGGCCGATCTTGCCGTCTCGTTCGGCGCCGAGCTCGAGGCGCTGTTCGTCGAGGATTCCGACATGGCGCGGCTGTCGCAGCTCCCGTTCGGCCGTATCGCGCGTCTTTCTTCCGGCAGGATGGAAACGTTCGATACGGCGGCTCGCCTGTCGATGCGCGCCGGCCCGGCGGCGAAGTACCGGGACGCGCTGCGGCGCCTCGCCGAGGCGCGGCGTTTCGCCTATTCGGTCCGGGAAGTTGCGGGCCTTGCGCTGGCCCAGGCGGCAAACGAGAGCACCGCCGAACTGCTGGTCGTCTCTTCGGTAAGAATCGGCTTGAAGGCCGTCACTGGCATGTGCTTGAACAGGACCGCCTCGTAGCGGAACGCATGGCATCGGACGCCGATCGAAACGAGTATCTTTACGGCCACGATGTCGGCGTGGCGCGCGTCCGCAAATTGATGGCTGACGAGGCGGTAAAACAGGCGCGTGCCGCAAGGGACGCAAGGACAGCCGCGCAGGCGGCAGAATAGGAGAGAGACGATGGACAAGCTCACGAAACTGTCGGTGCCGGGCGTTCCGGAGCCGGTCGGCAACAACTACAGCAACTGCATCGGCGTCGGGAACCAGATGTTCCTGTCGGGAATGCTGGCCGAGGATACGAGCGCGAGCATCTACGACCAGGCAGTGTCGTGCTTCACGCGGATCAAGCGGCTGATCGAGGCCGGCGGCGGCCGGATGGAAGATGTCGCCAAGCTGAACGTTTACCTGACGGACATGGAAGACCGTGCCGAGTTCAGCCGCGCGCGGAAGGAGTTCTTCTCGGGCCGCATGCCGTGTTCCACGCTGGTGGCCGTCAGCGCGCTGGCCGACCCGAACGCCAAGGTCGAGGTAGAGGCGACCGCGTTCATCGGCGCCGGGGTCTGACGCCCGCCGTCAGTTGAAGGATTTCAGCTTGCGCGCCGGGCGGCGGTCCACTCCGCCGCCAGCGCGTGGCGGTCCATTTTTCCGCGTGCGGTCTTGGGAAGTTCCGCACGGAAGATCACGTCGCCCGGCAGCTTGAAGTCGGCGAGATGCGCGCGGCAGTGTTCCGTCACTGCCGCGGGCGTCAGTCCGGCACCGTCTTTCGCCTGCACGTAGATCACGACCTGCTCGCCATACAGCTCGTCGGGGACGCCCACGGTCGCGACGTCGGCGACGCCCGCCAGCTGCAGGACGACGTTGTCGATCTCAAGCGGCGAGATGTTGACGCCGCCGCGGATGATCAGGTCCTTTTCGCGGCCGGTTACGAACAGATAGCCGTCGCGGTCGAGGAAACCGAGGTCGCCTGTCAGCGAGGACCCTTCCGCGTTCACCCTGATCGTGCCGTCGTCGGAGAGATAGCGGTAGCGGCCTGCCGGATTGCCGTTGAGGCGGATCGAGCCGATCTCGTCCGGCGGCAGGGCATTGCCGTCCTTGTCGACGATATCGACGCGCTGATAGGAAAGGGGGCGGCCGACCGAGCCGAGCCGGCGGGTTTCCTCGTTGCTGCCGGCGATCCAGCCGCTCTCGCTCGTCCCGTACCCTTGGCAGACCGATATCCCGAACGTCTCCTCGAACCGTTGCCATTCCGACACCAGCAGCGGTGCCGAGCTCGACGTGATGAAGCGCAGCGTCGGCGCGGCGTCGCGGCCGCGATGACCCTCCCGGTTGACCAGCATGTTGATGATCGTGGGATTGCCCGCCGCCATCGTCGCGCCGTTGTCGTTGATCCACTCAAAGAAGCGGCTGACGGAGAATTTCCGCGCGAGCAGCAGCGTGGCGCCCTTGGCGATCGGGCTCAGCGCCGAGAGAACCTGCGCCGACATCCAGTTCATCGAGCGGTAGTCGAGTATGCGGTCGTCGGCCGTCATGCCGAACGCATCCGCGATGGGCATCGCGTTGTCGAGCAGCTCCGCATAGGTGCAGACGACGCCCTTGGGTTTCGACGCGGTGCCCGACGTGTAGAAGATCGACGCATCGTCCAGCCT
>JAYPTI010000227.1:0-2495 GCA_038133505.1 Alphaproteobacteria bacterium | reverse complement strand
CTGATCAAGGACAAGAAGGTCGCGATCGTCGGTTACGGCAGCCAGGGCCACGCCCACGCCAACAACCTGAACGATTCCGGCGTGAAGGAAGTCGTCGTCGCCCTGCGGCCGGGTTCGTCGAGCATCGCCAAGGCGGAGAACGCCGGCCTCAAGGTCATGACGCCCGCCGAAGCAGCCGCCTGGGCCGACGTGACGATGATCCTCGCCCCCGACGAGCTGCAGGCGCAGCTTTATGTCGCCGACCTGCGCGACAACCTGAAGGAAGGCGCGGCGCTGGCGTTCGCGCACGGGCTTGCCGTCCACTTCAACCTGATCGAGCCGCGCAAGGACCTCGATGTGTTCATGGTCGCGCCGAAGGGCCCCGGCCACACCGTTCGGTCCGAATATGTCGGCGGCGGCGGCGTGCCCTGCCTGATCGCGGTCCAGCAGGACGCGTCCGGCAATGCCCTCGAGATCGGCCTGTCCTACGCGTCCGCCATCGGCGGCGGCCGGTCCGGCATCATCGAGACCACGTTCCGCGAGGAATGCGAGACCGACCTTTTCGGCGAGCAGGCGGTGCTGTGCGGCGGCCTGACGGCGCTCATCACGGCCGGCTACGAGACGCTGGTCGAGGCCGGATATGCGCCCGAAATGGCCTATTTCGAATGCCTGCACGAGGTGAAGCTGATCGTCGACCTGATCTACGAGGGCGGTATCGCCAACATGCGCTATTCGATCTCGAATACGGCGGAATACGGGGATCTGACGCGCGGCCCGCGCCTCATCGACGCGTCGGTGAAGGAGCGCATGCGCGAGGTCCTGACCGAGATCCAGACCGGCAAGTTCGCCCGCGAGTGGGTGACCGAGAACCAGGCCGGCCAGCCGAGCTTCAAGGCGATGCGCCGCCTCGGCGAGGAGCACAGCATCGAAGAGGTCGGCGGCAAGCTCCGCGACATGATGCCGTGGATCAAGGAGCGCGCGCTGGTCGACAAGACCAAGAACTGAGCGCGCGCACCCGGGCGCGAGTCGCCCGGCACGCCGAACAGCTTAAAAAATGGGCGGAATCTGGTCGATTCCGCCCATAAAACCGTTGCACCGAATATAAAAAGCATCGTAGTAATAGTTCGTTAACCCCGATTGTTAACAGTTGTCGTGCAGCCGGACGCCTAATCGGCGTCGGGGCGGCGGAAAACTGGGTTCGGGAACCGCTTTTAGAGCGATGAACATGACGACGAGCGATAATTTTGTGCACTGCGGAAGCACGACCGGGATTTCCGGCGACGCCCGGGGTGCGTTCGCGCGTCGCCGTCTGAACCTGCTTTCCATCGCCGGTGCTGGGGCTCTTCGACTTAGGTGCCCCTGAATAGCTATGCGCAAGTCGCATGCATTTTCAGGGGATATTTCATCCAGACCTAACGTCGAAACAGTAGAGATACGAGGAACTCTCAAATGAGCGTCAACACCGATTCCAACCGCGTCATAATCTTTGACACCACATTGCGCGACGGCGAGCAGTCGCCCGGCGCATCGATGAATCTCGACGAGAAGCTGCGCATCGCGGAAATGCTCGAGGAGATGGGCGTCGACGTGATCGAGGCCGGTTTCCCGATCGCGTCCAACGGCGACTTCGAGGCGGTCAACGAGATCGCCAAGCTGGTCAAGAATTCGACCGTGTGCGGGCTCGCCCGCTCCGGTAAGGCCGACATCGAACGCGCCGCCGAGGCCCTCAAGCCCGCCGCGCGGCCGCGCATCCACACCTTCATCGCGACCAGCCCGCTGCACATGAAGTTTAAGCTCCAGATGGAGCCGGACGAGGTCTATCAGCACGTCATCGACAGCGTCAGCCACGCGCGCAAGTTCACCGACGACGTCGACTGGTCGCCCGAGGACGGCACGCGGTCCGATCACGATTTCCTGTGCCGCTGCGTCGAGGCGGCGATCAACGCCGGTGCGACCTGCATCAACCTGCCGGATACGGTCGGGTACGCGGTGCCGAGCGAATTCGGCAGCCTGATCCGCATGCTGATCGAGCGGGTGCCGAACAGCGACAAGGCGATCTTCTCGACCCACTGCCACAACGACCTGGGGCTCGCCGTTGCGAACTCACTGGCCGGCGTCGAGGCGGGCGCGCGGCAGATAGAGTGCACCATCAACGGCCTCGGGGAGCGCGCCGGCAACGCCGCGCTGGAGGAAATCGTGATGGCGCTCAGGACGCGCCAGGACGCGATGCCGTTCACGACCGGTATCAAGACCGAAATGATCACCAAGGCCTCTCGTCTGGTGTCCACGATCACCGGCTTCACGGTGCAGCCCAACAAGGCCATCGTGGGCGCCAACGCGTTTGCGCATGAATCCGGCATCCACCAGGACGGTATGCTGAAGAACGCGAGCACCTACGAGATCATGACGCCGGAATCGGTCGGCCTGAACCAGTCCAAGCTGGTCCTCGGCAAGCTCTCGGGGCGCGCCGCCTTCAAGTCCAAGCTGACCGAGCTGGGCTACGAGCTGGGCGACAA
>JAYPTI010000226.1:0-2507 GCA_038133505.1 Alphaproteobacteria bacterium | reverse complement strand
ATCCTGATCCTTCCCGTCATACTCACCAACGTCTACCAGAGCTTTTTCGGCACAGCGTTCCGTCTCCTGATGCACCGGATTTGGTCGCTGATGCTGGCGCTGATCGTCGGCACGCTCGCCGCCGCTGCGCTGATCGCCGAGGCCGACACGGCACTGGCGGCTGCGCTGCTCGGCGGGATGCTCATCGTCTATGCCGCGCTCGGGCTGTCGGGGCTTCGCTTCAACGTACCGGTCCGCACCGAGCCCGTGCTGAATCCGGTCATCGGGCTCCTGACGGGGCTCATCACCGGCGCCACCGCGATCTTCGTCATTCCGTCGGTGCCGTACCTGCAATCGGTTCGGTGGAGCAGCGGCCGGCCGGGCAGCGAGGACGATCCCGGAGATCCGACGCGGGCGCGCGACGAAAAGATGGAAAAGGATGCGCTGATCCAGTCGCTGGGCCTGACGGCGCTGGTCGCGACCGTCGGTCTCGCGCTCGGTCTCGGAAGCAAGGGCGCCCTGCCGCTCGGGTCCGCCATTCCCGGTATCGCCGGCACGCTTGCAGCCTTTTGCGGCATGACAGCGGGGGCCGCGATACGTGACCGGCTGTCGCTCGAGGTGTTCCGCCGCTGTGTGCTGTGCGCGCTGTTGGCGCTCGGCGTCCTGATGGTGGTTCGGGCGGTGACGTAACCGGCGGGTGCCGTTAGACCGACGGAGCCGCAACGTGATGTCATCGTTCAACCGGTCCGGAATTCTGACCGCGCTCGGGTTTGCATTTTTCGTCGGCTTTGCCCCGTGCGCTTCGGCGGCCGTCATTTTCCAGGACACTTTCGATAGCGAGGGGACGCCCGGCCTGTCCACGCTCGACTATTCTCCGCTCGCCAACTGGGCGATCGGCGGGACCGTCGATCTCATCCAGAGCAGCGATTTCTACGCCATCACCTGCGCCGGTGGGGCAGGCAAGTGTCTCGACATGGACGGCACCACGGGCGGTACCGGCACGATCACGACCTTCACGATCTTCGCCCAGGGCACCTATCAGCTCAGCTTCGATCTGTCGGGCAACCAGCGAAGCGGCAGCGACGATACGCTCCGCGTGGTCTTCGACGATCTGGACGAGACCTTCACGCGCAGCCCGGCGGATCCGTTCGAGACGATCACGCGCACCGTCAATGTCGGTGCCGCGGGCGCCCAGATAAATATTTTCCAGCCGGGCGCGTCCGATCAACTCGGCATCATTCTCGACAATGTCGTTCTCGAAGACACGGCCGCCTCGATCCCGGCGCCTGCCGCTGCCGGCCTGCTGGGCCTCGCGGCGCTCGCGGTCGCGCGCCGACGCCGCACCTGACCCCGGCTATCTTTTTTCTACAAGCGCGCGGCGGAATTTCCGGTCGCGCTTGAGATGCCATTCGCGGCTCATGGCGTCCATGCGCGTCGGATAGCGTTCGGCATAGAGCAGTTCCCACATGCGCCCGCGCGTCGAGCGCGCGCCGGTGCCCGCGTTGTGCGCGGAGAGGCGTTTGTCCAGGTCGGTCGTCCAGCCCACATAGGTGCGCCAGCGGCCGTCCGCCTCGGGGCTGCCGAGGATGTAGACGAAGTTCGACATCTTCCCAGCCTATCCCGACTCGGCCTTTCCGCGCGCTGCCGGCTTTGCCATCATGGCGTCTCGCATCCGATTCACTCCGCAGGGCTCTCATGACCGATTTCGACCCGATAGACGCCACCATCTCCGACATCCACGCCGCCTATGCCGCCGGCACGCTGACCTGCCGCCGGCTGGTCGAGATCTATCTCGACCGCATCGAAACTCTCGACAAGGGCGGGCCGAACCTGAACTCGGTCATCTCGACCAACCCGAAGGCGCTGGAGCAGGCCGATGCGCTCGATGCCGCGTTCGCGAAGTCCGGGCCCGTCGGGCCGTTGCACGGCATCCCGCTCGTGATGAAGGACCAGGGCGACGTCGCCGAGATGCCGACGACGATGGGATCGGTCCTGTTCAAGGACCACATGCCGGGGCGCGACAGCTTCGTCGCCGCAAAGATGAAGGCGGCGGGCGCGATCTTCATCGCCAAGACGACGCTCGGCGAGTGCGGCGCGGGCGACACGCACGGCTCGCTGTTCGGCTCGACGCGCTGCGTCTACGACCTCGACCGCACGGCGGGCGGCTCGTCCGGCGGCACCGGCACGGCGGTCTCCGCCAATCTGTGCGCGGCGGGCGTCGGCCAGGAGGGGCTCGCCTCGATCCGCCGGCCGTCGATCTGGAACGGCATCGTCGGCATGCGCCCGTCCGGCGGGCTGGTCAGCCGCGGCGGCGTCTATGACGGCTGGCCGTCGGTATTCGGCTCGCTCGGCCCGATGGCGCGGACGGTGACCGACGCGGCGAAACTGCTCGACTGCATGGTCGGCTACGACCCCGAGGATCCCGTGACCGCGCATGGTTTCGGGCGCGCGCCCGACAGCTACGCCGCACTTCTCGACGCCGATGCGCTGAAAGGCGCCCGCATCGGCATCCTGCGCGAACCCATGGG
>JAYPTI010000225.1:0-2515 GCA_038133505.1 Alphaproteobacteria bacterium | reverse complement strand
CCGCGGCGGCGCTCTGCTACGCGCCGAGGCATATCCCCGACACCCGCGAATTCGCCGCGGTTTGGAGAGAGAACGGGCGAGGCGGGCGGAAGCGCGGTTCAGAGACGATGTCGCGGCCGGCAGGATCCAGTTCCGGCTACGCGTCGACGGACGAAACTGGAGGATGCCCTCAGAGGTCGAAACCACCGAACCGGAGAACGCCAGAAAACTGTTGGGAAGAAATGGCGACGTGTTGCAGCGGAGCCTGTTCTCGCCGATCTACGAGAACGAATTGAACAACGAGGAGCAAGACGTCGCGGTGTATCTGGACGGCGACGAGGCACTGTCCTGGTGGCATCGCAATGCCGCGCGTTCCCAGTTCAGCGTTCAGGGCTGGAAGCGGCAGAAAATCTATCCCGATTTCATCTTTGCGGCATCGAAGGCCGACGGACGCTCGCGGCTGATCGTTCTCGAGACCAAGGGCGATCATCTCGACAATCTCGACACCGAATACAAGCGGCAGGTGCTCGACCTGATGTCCGAGAATTTCGCATGGGACGAAACCCCGCCGTCCGGCACGCTCGAACTCGTTCAGGAAAACGGCGACACGGTCGAGTGCGCTTTGATCCTGATGATCGATGTGCCGACGAAATTGCCTGGGTATTTAGCTTCGGAACCCTGAGCGCGGCTTATCCCCGCAGGACAGCCGCAACCTGTCCTCCCGGGGCTTCAGGCCGCCTAGGCCCGGACCCCGTCCTTTTCCATCATGTCGACGAACCTTCCGAACAGATAGTGGCTGTCCTGCGGGCCGGGGCTCGCTTCCGGGTGGTACTGGACGGAGAAGATCGGCGCGTCGGTGACGCGGATGCCCTCGAGGCTGCCGTCGAACAGCGACACGTGGCTGACCTCGGCATTGGCCGGCAGCGTCGTCTCGTCGACGACGAAGCCGTGGTTCTGGCTGGTGATCTCGACCTTGCCGGTGGCGAGGTCCTTCACCGGGTGGTTGGCGCCGCGGTGGCCGAGATGCATCTTCCTGGTCTGCGCGCCGAGGGCGAGCGACAGGATCTGGTGGCCGAGGCAGATGCCGAACATCGGCACCCCGAATTTCATGAGTTGCCTGATGACGGGGACGGCATAGACGCCGGTCGCCGCCGGATCGCCGGGCCCGTTCGACAGGAAGATGCCGTCGGGCTTGTGGCGCAGCACGTCCTCGGCGGATGCGGTCGCCGGCACCACGGTGACCCGGCAGCCGGCGGAGGCGAGCGAGCGCAGGATGTTGCGCTTCGCGCCGTAGTCGATGGCGACGACGTTGAAACGCGCGTCCGTCTCGCCGAGCGTGCCGTAGCCGCCGTGCAGTTCCCACAGCGTCTCGTCCCAGCCGTAGGTCTGCCGGCACGTGACCTCCTTCGCGAGGTCCATGCCCTCGAGGCCGGGCCAGTCGGTCGCCGTCTTCCTCAGCGCCTCGATGTCGAAATTTCCGTCCGGCGAATGGCACATCGCGCCGGTGGGCGCGCCCGCGTCGCGAATCAGCCGCGTCAGGCGCCGCGTGTCGACGCCGGCGAGCCCGATCAGGTTGTGGCCCTTCAGCCAGGCGTCCAGGTGCTGGGTCGCGCGCCAGTTAGACGGGTGCGAGATATCCGCCCGAAGAATCAGGCCGCGCGAGGCGGGCGTCGTCGTCTCGATGTCTTCCGGGTTCGTGCCGACATTGCCGACATGCGGGAAGGTGAAGGTGATGATCTGACCCGCGTAGGACGGGTCAGTCATGATTTCCTGATAACCGGTGATCGAGGTATTGAAGCAGACCTCGCCGACCGTCGTGCCCGTCGCGCCGACGCCGCGGCCCCAGACGATTTCGCCCGACGACAGAACCACTGCCGCCGTCGCGCCTTCCGGCGGGGTTGGCGTGTCGGCAGTCTGGGTATCGGCCATGAAACGGGTCTCCGGAGGAGCGGTCGGGGCGGCGGCTGCGCAGGGACGGCCCGTTCAGCGTCGCATCCGGACCGAAGGTTAAATAGGGGATCGGGAGAGACTCGTCAACCGTGCGGAATAATTAAATATCCATTTATTTCAACTGGTTAGTTGTCGTGAATAGGTTTGCGCCTGCGGGCCGAATGCGCTAGGTTCCGGCGCTTTCGAACAGGCTGGACGCTTTACATGCTCAGAACCCGGCTCAACGAGGCCCTCAAGACGTCGATGAAGGCAAAGGAGCAGGTGGCCGTTTCCACGCTGCGCCTGATCCTGACCGCGATCAAGGATCGCGACATCGCGGCGCGCTCGAAGGGCAACGATGACGGTATCAGCGACACCGAGATCCTGCAGGTGCTGCAGACGATGGTGCGCCAGCGCCACGAGTCGATCGAGCTGTACAAGCAGGGCGGCCGCCAGGAACTCGCCGACCAGGAACAGTCCGAAATCGAGGTGATCGAGAGCTTCATGCCCCGTCAGCTCGACGACGCCGAGGTCGACGCCGCCATCTCGGAGGTCATCGCCGACACCGGCGCCGAGTCCGTCAAGGACATGGGCAAGGCGATGAGCG
>JAYPTI010000224.1:0-2790 GCA_038133505.1 Alphaproteobacteria bacterium | reverse complement strand
GCTTCCATCCGGCCGACGCCATCGCCGCCGTCGCGAAGACGCCGCCGGTCGACGAAATCGCGCTGATGGGCGCGTTGCGCGGCGCGGCGGTGCCGGTCGTCAAATGCGTCACGAACGACCTGCTGGTGCCGGCCGACGCCGAAATGATCCTCGAAGGCTATCTCGACGCCGACGGCTGGACCGAACCGGAGGGACCGTTCGGCGAATATGTCGGCTATTACGGCAAGCTGAAGCGCAACCCGGTTTTCCACCTGACCGCCATCACGCGGCGCGCCGACGCGCTGTTCCAGACGGCGACGATCAGCGGCCGGTCGATGGAACATACCGACACGGCGCAGCTCTCCGCGCTGATGACCGAACAGGCGATCTGGACGTCGCTGGAAGTTGCCGTCCGAGAGCCGGTCGCGGTCTACGCACCGCCGTCGACGGGCGGCATGTACAACGTCCGCATCTCGATAAACCAGCGCGTTCCCGGCGAGGCGAGGAACGCCATCGCCGCCGCCTTCGGATCGGCGGCCGACACAAAACACGTCTTCGTCGTCGATGCGGACGTGGACGTTTTCGACGACGCGCAGATGGAATGGGCGCTGGCGACCCGGTTCCAGGCGTCGCGCGATCTTATGGCCTCTTCCGGCTACCGCGCCGTGCCGCTCGACCCGTCGCTCGGCGGCGAGCGAATCGGCGACAAGGCGGGCTTCGACCTGACGCGCCCGTTCGGCAGCGCCAGGATGCAGAAATGGCAGGTGCCGGACCCGCCGGTGTTCAACCAGGCGCCCCGGCAGACCGTCGAGGAAGCGCTCAGGGACAGTCCGAAATACTTCCGCGAGCTGATGGAGGCGACCGGTTCCGACGACGGGCGCGAGATCGTCCGCGAGCTGGAGAGGTTCTATGGCGACGGATCGCTGTGCCGGAATGACGACGGAAAGTACGAACTCAAATGACGCTGGAAAGCCTCGCCCAACTCGTAAACGCCAACGACGCGCTGGTGCGGCGCGGGCGTTTCCTGTCGACGCGCTTCGTCGTCGGCGTCGGCGACACAGACTGGCTGATCCAGATCTCGAACGGCAGGGTCGCCTCGGCGACGCCGGGCCCGCATCTGATGGAATCATGGGACTTCTCGATCCGCGCATCCGAGGCCGACTGGCGGGCGTTCTGGCAGAAGCATCCGCGACCCGGCCACCACGACATCTTCGCCATGACCAAATCCGGCGCGGCGACCATCGAGGGCGACCTGCGGCCGCTGATGGCGAACCTGCGTTACGTGAAGGAAGTCCTCGAGGCGCCCCGCGCGGCAAAAGAGGCTCTGGCATGACAGCAAATATCGAACCCGCTGTCGGGCGTTACGTCACGTTCGACATCCTGGGCCGCCCCCACCGCGTCTATTTCGAAGAGGCGGGCGCGGGCATTCCGCTGGTCTGCCTGCACACCGCCGGCTCCGATGCGACGCAGTATCGCCATATGCTGAACGACCCGGAGATCACCGACCATTTCCGCGTGATCGCTTTCGACATGCCGTGGCATGGCAAGTCGCTGCCGCCCGTCGGCTATCACGACGAGGAATACCGGCTGACGACCGAGCTCTATACCGAGACGATCCGCGCTTTCTGCACGGCGCTGGAGCTCGACCACCCGGCCGTGATCGGCTGCTCGATGGGCGGGCGCATCGTCCTCCACCTCGCCGAAGCCTTCCCGGACGAGTTCCGCGCCGTGATTGGCGTCGAGGCCTCGGACCACCAGCAGCCATGGTACGACCGCGAGTGGCTGCACCGGCCGGACGTCCATGGCGGCGAGGTTTGCGCCGCGCTCATCTCGGGCCTCGTCGCGCCGCAGAGCCCGGACGAGTGCCGCTGGGAGACGCTGTGGGGCTACCTCGCCTCCGGCCCCGGCATCTTCAAGGGCGATCTGCATTTCTACCGCGCCGATTCCGATTACCGGGAAAGGGTCGCACGCATCGACCCGGCGAAATGCCCGGTCTATCTGCTGACCGGCGAATACGATTTCTCCTGCGAGCCGGCGGACACGATCCGCACGGCGGAGAAGATCGGCATCGAGGCCGTCATCATGGAAGAGGTCGGCCATTTCCCGATGTCGGAGAACCCGCAACAGTTCCGGAAATATCTGATGCCGGTACTGGAGAGCATCGTGGCCGATTAAATCCGCCGAAAGCCTTGCATCCGCGCGGCGCGGCTGGAAACATGCGGCCAGTTCGAAACGCAACGACAACAGGGATCAGCGTCATGGAAACCCGCGCTGCCATCGCCACCGAAGCCGGCAAGCCTCTCTCGATCGAAACCGTCACGCTCGACGGGCCGAAGGAAGGCGAGGTGCTCGTCGAGATCAAGTCGACCGGCGTCTGCCATACCGACGAGTTCACGCTGTCGGGCGCGGACCCCGAAGGCATCTTCCCGGCGATCCTCGGCCACGAGGGCGCAGGCGTGGTGGTCGATTGCGGCCCCGGCGTGACGACGCTGAAGAAGGGCGATCACGTCATTCCCCTCTACATTCCGGAATGCCGCCAGTGCAAATCCTGCCTCTCGGGCAAGACCAATCTCTGTACGTCGATCCGCGAGACGCAGGGCCAGGGCGTGATGCCCGACGGCACCAGCCGGTTCTCCAAGGGCAGCGACCGGATCTTCCACTACATGGGCACGTCGACCTTCGCGAACCACACGGTGGTACCGGAGATCGCGCTCGCCAAGGTCCGCGAGGACGCGCCGTTCGACAAGATCTGCTACATCGGCTGCGGCGTGACGACCGGCATCGGCGCGGTGATCAACACCGCCAAGGTCG
>JAYPTI010000223.1:0-2800 GCA_038133505.1 Alphaproteobacteria bacterium | reverse complement strand
AGGACGAACAGCCCGCCGATGATGGCGAGGACGATCTCGTGCTTGATCACGACGCTGACGGCGCCGAGCGCTCCGCCGATCGCAAGGGAGCCGGTATCGCCCATGAACACCATGGCGGGCGGCGCGTTGAACCACAGGAAGCCGAGCCCCGCGCCGACCAGCGCGCCGCAGAACACGGCGAGTTCGCCCGAGCCGCGGACGAAATGGATCTGGAGGTAGTTCGAGAAGACGAAGTTGCCCGCGACGTATGTGATCAGCGCGAAGCAGGCCGCGGCGATCAGCGCCGGCATGATGGCGAGCCCGTCGAGCCCGTCCGTCAGGTTCACCGCGTTGGATGCGCCGACGAGGACGACCAGCGCCCACGGAATGAAGAACCAGCCGAGCGGCACCAGCAGGTCCTTGAAGAACGGGATCGCGAGGCCGGAGGCGAGCGGCTCGCCGGTGATCCGCATGATCCAGAGCGTCGCCGCGCCGCCCACGATGACCTGTAGGAGGAGCTTCATGCGCCCTGACATGCCGTCGCTGGAGCGCTTGGTGAGCTTCTTGTAGTCGTCGATGAAGCCGATCATGCCGAAGCCGAGCGTGACCATGAGAACCGCCCAGACGTAGCCGTTCGTCAGGTCGGCCCAGAGCAGCGTCGCCACCCCGATCGCGAACAGGATCAGCACGCCTCCCATGGTCGGCGTGCCCTTCTTCGCAATCAGGTGCGACTGCGGTCCGTCTTCACGGATCGGCTGGCCTTCGCCCTGCTTGCTCTTCAACCAGCGGATCACCGCGGGGCCGAGAACGAAGCTGACGACCAGCGCCGTCACCACCGCGCCGCCGGTCCGGAGCGTGATGTAGCGGAAGAGGTTGAAGATGCCGATGTCGTCGGCGAGCGGGAACAGTAGATTATACAGCATTGCGGACGATCCCCGACGATGAGGTGGGCGAACTGCCGCCCGATGCGTTGTCGAGCAGCGCGGCGACGAGGTCTTCGAGACCTATTCCGTGAGAGGCCTTTACGGTGACGACGTCTCCGGCGCGGAGCCCGGCCGTCACCATGGGAAACAGGGCCTTCCAGTCTTCCGCCATGCCGCCGATGCGCTTGCCGGACAGGCGATCGGCGAGGGCGCAGATTTCGGTGCCCGCGAGGAAAACCAGATCGACCTCGTTGCGGTCGAGATGCGCTGCAAGGCCCGCATGAGCCTCTTCGGACCCGTCGCCGAGCTCCAGCATGTCGCCGATGATGGCGACGCGGCGTCCGCCGTTGGGCGCGTACCCGCCGAGCGTGTCGAGCGCGGCGCGCATGGACTCGGGGTTGGCGTTGTAGGCGTCGTCGATCAGACGGATCTCGCCGTCGCCCCAGGGCAGCGTGTGCAGCGCGCCCCGGCCCTTGATCGCCGGCAGCGTCGCGAGGGCCGCGGCCGCTTCGGTCAGGTCCGCGCCCATCGCGACGGCCGCCGCCAGGACCGCGAGGCCGTTATAGGCCCAGTGCACGCCGGGCTGCTCCACCCGGAACGACAGTTTGTCGCCGTACCAGGTTGCGTCGATCTCGGTGCCGGTTACGGTGCTCATCGCTTCCATGAGCCGGACGTCGGCCTTGGGGTTGCGGCCGAACGAGACGACCGCGCCGGCGCTGGCGGCATGCGCCATATCCGCAAGCAGGTCGAAATATTCGGTGTCGCGGTTGATGATCGCGGTTCCGCCGTCCGTGAATCCCGAGAAGATCTCGCCCTTGGCGCGCGCGATGTCCTCGACGCTGTCGAAGAACGCCATGTGGGCGGGCGCGATCGCCGTGACGACGGCGACGTGCGGCCGGACCATGCCCACCAGCGGCGTGATCTCGCCGGCGTGATTCATGCCGATTTCGAAGACGCCGAAATCCGTATCCGCGGGCATCCGGGCGAGCGACAGCGGCACGCCCCAGTGATTGTTCAGGCTGCTTCTGCTCGCGCTGACACTGCCCTGCTGCGACAGCACGTGGGCGAGCGCTTCCTTGGTGCCGGTCTTGCCGACGCTGCCGGTGATCGCCGCGATCTTCGCGTCCGTCCGCGCCCGCGAGACGACGGCTAGCGCCCGAAGCCCGTCCATCGTGTCGGCGACGACGACGACCGGGCCTTCCGCCTCGAGATCGTCGCGCGAGACGAGGGCGGCGGCGGCGCCGGATGCGAACGCGCTGGCGACGAAGCGGTGCCCGTCGAAGTTCGGCCCGGCCAGCGCGACGAACAGGTCGCCGGCTTCCAGCGTCCGCGTGTCGATGGAAATCCCGGTCGCGGCGAAGTCCGCGGTGGCGCGCCCGCCGGTTGCGGCGGCGGCGGCGTCGGCGGTCCAGAGAGGCGCTGCGGTCATGCCGGTTCGCCCCCCATCTCGTCGATGACGCCTCGCGCGACCAGCAGGTCGTCGAACGGCAGGGTCCTGTCGCCGACGGTCTGGCCGGTTTCGTGGCCCTTGCCCGCGACGATGAGAATGTCACCCCCGCCGAGCAGTCCGATGCCGTGGCGGATCGCTTCCGCGCGGTCGCCGATTTCGGTCGCGCCCGGTGCGGCTGCCATGATCTCCGCCCGGATGTCGGCGGGGGTTTCCGAGCGCGGATTGTCGTCCGTGACGATGACCGTGTCCGCGAGCCGGGTCGCGATGTCGCCCATCATCGGGCGTTTGCCCCGGTCGCGGTCGCCGCCGCAGCCGATCAGCGCAACGAGCCTGCCGTCGGCGTGCGGCCGGGCGGCGCGGAGCACGTTCTCCAGCGCATCCGGCGTATGGGCGTAATCGATATAGACCGCGGCGCCCGAGGAGAGCCGGCCGGCGCGCTGCATGCGGC
>JAYPTI010000222.1:0-2884 GCA_038133505.1 Alphaproteobacteria bacterium | reverse complement strand
CGCAGGACGACGCCCACATCTTCTGCCGCGAGGACCAGATCACGGCGGAGACGGAAGCGTTCTGCGACCTGTTGCTCAGCGTCTACCGGGACTGCGGGTTCACCGACGTGATGGTGAAGTTCGCCGACCGGCCCGAAGTCCGCGCCGGCGAGGATGCCGTGTGGGACCGCGCCGAAAGCGCGCTCACCGAAGCGGTGCAGGCGGCCGGCCTCGACTACACGCTGAACCCCGGCGAGGGCGCGTTCTACGGACCCAAGCTCGAATTCGTGCTGCGCGACGCCATCGGCCGCGACTGGCAGTGCGGCACGCTGCAGGTCGACTTCGTACTGCCCGAACGGCTGGACGCGGCCTACGTCGCGGAGGACGGCGCCAAGCACCAGCCCGTCATGCTGCACCGCGCGATTCTGGGATCGTTCGAACGCTTTATCGGCATCCTGATCGAGAACTATGCCGGTCGCATGCCGATGTGGATGGCGCCGGTTCAGGCCGTCGTCGCCACGATCACGTCGGGCGCCGACGCCTATGCCGTCGAGGTGCGCAACGCGCTCGACGCCGCCGGCATCCGGGCCGAAATCGACGTGCGCAACGAAAAGATCAACTACAAGGTTCGCGAACACAGCCTCGCCAAGGTGCCGGCGATCCTCGTCGTCGGGCAGCGCGAAGTGGACGACCGCAAGGTCGCGCTGCGCCGCCTGGGCGGCAAGGACCAAGAATTCCTTGCGCTCGACGAGGCCGTTGCTAGACTTGCCGAGGAGTGCCGCCCGCCCGCGGGCTGACGCGGATTTCCGCCGATTTCACGGGTTAACGGGCTCAGAAAGCCGCCTACCGAAACAACCGAAGGAGAAAATCGATCGCAAGATTTCCGATGATGGAGCCGCCGTCCAGAGACGATCGGCCCGTAAACGACGCCATAACGTTCCCCAAGATCCGCCTGATCGGCGCCGACGGCGAACAGGTAGGCGTCATCTCCCGCGAAGACGCCCTGGATCGCGCCGCGAATGCCGGCCTCGACCTGGTGATCGTCGCGGAAAACGCGGACCCGCCGGTCTGCAAGATCATGGATTACGGCAAGTTCAAATACGAAGAACAGAAAAAGAAGAACGAAGCCCGTAAGAAGCAGAAGACAATCGAGGTCAAGGAAATCAAGCTGCGTCCCGGCATCGACGATCACGACTACGACGTGAAGATGCGCTCGATGCGGAAATTCCTCGACGAAGGCGACAAGGTGAAGGTCACCATGCGCTTCCGCGGCCGCGAGATGGCGCATCAGGACCTCGGCCTCGCCGTCCTGCACCGCGTGCGCGACGACCTCGAAGAGCTCGGCAAGATCGAGCAGTTTCCGAAGATGGAAGGCCGTCAGATGGTGATGGTGCTGGCGCCGAAATAGCCCAGTAAGTACACACAGATTACCGATAGGGCCGGTCGATCGACCGGCCCTTGGCTTTTGGGAATTCGATTTTACGACAACCGCAGCGCTGCCGTCGCGAACGCGGCGATTGGGGCCGGCGTCAGTGCCCGGCGGCGGGCTTCGCGCCCTCTTTGAGGACGAACATCCGGTCGCAATAGGGGCATTCGACCCGGCCGCCTTCAAGCGTCAGATAGACCTTGGGATGGCCGAGCGCGCCGCCCCCGCCGTCGCACGCGACGTCGAGGGTTTCCACTTCGATGGTTTCTGGCGGTTCGGGCGTCTGCGCCATGTTTGTATGCCCCTCAAGAGCCGTTGCCGTAAATCGGTGCGGATGATACCCAAAGCGGCGGTGCCGTCCAAGCGGCGCGGACGAACGGGCGAACGCGACATGACAGATACGATATGATGGACGACAGGGAGAACGCGCCCGCCGTGCGTACGGCGGGTCTGCGCAAGGTCTATCGGAGTCGCCAGGGGCCGCCCAAGGAAGCGCTGAAGTCGGTCGATCTGGAGATTCAACGCGGCTCGGTCTTCGGGCTGCTGGGCCCCAACGGCGCCGGCAAGTCGACCCTGATCAACATCCTCGCAGGCCTCGTGATCAAGACGTCGGGCCGCGCCTGGATCCAGGGCTGGGACATCGAGGAGAACATGCGCGAGGCGCGGTGTTCGATCGGCGTCGTCCCGCAGGAGCTCAATCTCGATTCCTTCTTCTCGCCGCGCGAAATGATGGACCTCCAGGCGGGCTTCTACGGCGTGCCGAAGAAACAGCGCCGCACGATGGAAATTCTCCGCGCGCTGGCGCTCGACGACAAGGCGGACACCTATGCGCGCAACCTTTCGGGCGGGATGCGCCGCCGCCTGCTTGTCGCCAAGGCGCTGGTGCATTCGCCGCCGGTCGTCGTGCTGGACGAGCCGACCGCGGGCGTCGATGTCGAGCTGCGCCAGGCGCTGTGGGACTACATGAAGGAGCTCAACGACGCCGGCACCACGATCCTGCTGACGACGCACTATCTCGAGGAAGCGCAGGAGATGTGCGACCGGATCGCGATCATCAACCACGGCGAGATCGTCGCGGAGGACACGACGGCGGCGCTCCTGTCCCGGCTCGACCGCAAGGAGGCGCTGATCACCGTCGACCGCGACATCGACGCCGTGCCGCCCGGCCTTGCCGGGTCCGGCGTCGACGCGGAGCTTCAGGGCAGCCGCGCGATCCTGATCCGCTTCCCGCCAAGCCGCCGCCAGATCGGGGCGCTTCTCGATACCGTCAAGGCGGCCGGATACGACATCGTCGACATGTCGACGCGCGACACGGATCTCGAGGAGATCTTCGTCGCCCTGACCTCGGGATCGGAAGGCGCGCCCGCCCACCATCCGGCCGACCGGCAGGCCGCTTCGATCCGCCGGACGCCGCCGCTCTCGTGATCCGCCGTCTCGTCGTCCTCGGGTTGCTCTGCGCGCTCGCCGCCGCGTGCGCCC
>JAYPTI010000221.1:0-2908 GCA_038133505.1 Alphaproteobacteria bacterium | reverse complement strand
GACGCCGACAGAGCGCGCGACCTGCTGGCCGCCGTCTTGCACACCATCGGCGGCGCACATTACGCGCCGCGCCGCGCCCGGCTCGGACGGCTGGTAGACGAAGTGCTGACCGGCGATTTCCGGCGCGCCCGCACGCTGGGAGGCTGCGCGATCGTGCCGGACGGCGGCGGGTCGCTCCGGATCTGGCGCGAACCGCGCGCGGCGACCGAGACCGTGGCGTTGACGGGCGGCCCCGAAATCCGCTGGGACGGCCGCTTTGCCCTCTCGGTCTCCGCGACGGCCGGCCGGCGGCAGGGCATGCGTATCGCGCGGCTCGGCGAGACCGGCTGGCAATCCATTGCAAAAGGCACGAATCCGGGGATTTCCCGCCTTATTCCGGGGCCCGTCCGGTTCGCGCTGCCGGCGCTGTGGGACGGGAACGAGATTGCGGAAGTGCCGCATTTGGGGTATCGCAGTCCCCGCACGGGCGCGCCGGTCCTGGAATCGGCGGTTTTTCGCCCGAATTCGGTACTCGCGACAGTGCCGTTTCGGGTTGTTTAACGGTTCGGCGGCACTATCTACTATGGAGGTGTCGACGCAGAGCCCCGTCCCTGCGAACGACCGGCGTTTATCGGGAACGGAAACTTGAACAATTTCGGCAAGAATCTGGCGCTCTGGGTCATTATCGGCCTTCTTCTGATCGCGCTTTTCAACCTGTTCCACCAGCCGTCGGGACGGACCGGCGGCGCGGGCATCCCGTTCTCCGAATTCCTGAAGGACGTCGACGGCGGCGAAGTCAGCGAAGTCACCATCAAGGGCAACAACATTACGGGCGTCCGGACCGACGGGCGCCAGTTCAAGACCTACGCGCCGAACGACCCGAACCTCGTCGACAAGCTGCAGAAGCGCAATGTCGGCATCCGGGCCGCGCCGGCCGACGACGGCTCGCCGTCGCTGCTGAACATCCTGATCTCCTGGTTCCCGATGCTGCTGCTGATCGGCGTCTGGATCTTCTTCATGCGCCAGATGCAGTCCGGCGGCGGCAAGGCGATGGGCTTCGGCAAGTCGCGCGCGCGTCTGCTGACCGAGCGCGTCGGCCGGGTGACGTTCGAGGACGTCGCCGGCATCGAGGAAGCCAAGCAGGAACTGGAAGAGGTCGTCGAATTCCTGCGCGACCCGCAGAAGTTCCAGCGTCTCGGCGGCAAGATCCCGAAGGGCGTGCTGCTGGTCGGCCCGCCCGGTACGGGTAAGACGCTGCTCGCCCGCGCCATCGCCGGCGAGGCGAATGTGCCGTTCTTCACGATTTCCGGCTCCGACTTCGTCGAGATGTTCGTCGGCGTCGGCGCGTCGCGCGTCCGCGACATGTTCGAACAGGGCAAGAAGAACGCGCCCTGCATTATCTTCATCGACGAAATTGACGCGGTCGGCCGCCATCGCGGCGCCGGTCTCGGCGGCGGCAACGACGAGCGCGAGCAGACGCTCAACCAGCTGCTCGTCGAGATGGACGGCTTCGAGGCGAACGAAGGCGTGATCCTGATCGCCGCGACCAACCGCCCCGACGTGCTCGATCCCGCGCTGCTGCGTCCCGGCCGCTTCGACCGCCAGGTCGTCGTGCCGAACCCCGACGTGATGGGCCGCGAGCAGATCCTCAAGGTCCACATGAAGAAGGTGCCGCTGGCGCCCGACGTGGACGCCAAGATCATCGCGCGCGGCACGCCCGGGTTCTCCGGCGCGGACCTCGCGAACCTCGTCAACGAGGCGGCGCTGCTGGCGGCGCGCAAGAACAAGCGCCTCGTCACGATGGCCGAGTTCGAGGACGCCAAGGACAAGGTCATGATGGGCGCCGAGCGCCGGTCGATGGTGATGACCGAGGAAGAAAAGACGCTGACCGCCTATCACGAGGCCGGTCATGCGCTCGTCGGCCTGTCGATGCCGAAATCCGATCCGCTCCACAAGGTGACGATCATCCCGCGCGGCCGCGCGCTGGGCGTGACGATGTCGCTGCCGGAGCGGGACAAGCTCAGCCAGTCCAAGGTCGAGCTCACGTCGCGTCTCGCGATGATGTTCGGCGGCCGCATGGCGGAAGAGCTGGTCTTCGGCGTGGAGAACGTCACCACCGGCGCCGGCAACGATATCCTGCAGGCGACGCGCGTCGCGCGCGCGATGGTCACGGAATACGGCTTCTCCGACAAGCTCGGCCGGCTTCGCTACGCCGCCAACGAGGAGGAGGTCTTCCTCGGCCACTCGGTGACCCAGCAGAAGCACATGTCGGATCACACGGCCGACCTGATCGATACCGAGGTCCGGCGCCTGATCGAGGAGGCCGAGGACAATGCCCGGCGCATCCTGACCGAGCGCCGCGACGATCTCGAGACGATCACCAAGGCGCTGCTCGAGTACGAGACGCTGTCGGGCGACGAGGTGAACGCGCTGCTGCGCGGCGAGGACATCTTCCGGCCCGATGTCGAGGACCCTCCCGCCGGCGCCGGCCGCAAGTCATCCGTGCCGACGTCGGGCAAGAAGTCGCGCGGCGAAGGCGACGAGCCCGGCGGCATGGAGCCCGAGCCCCAGGGCACCTGAGTCCCGCGTCGCTTGATCATGGTCCGCTTACGCGGAATCGCGCCGGCCCGCTCCCCCTCCCGGCCACCCACGGGATCATCCTTGTGGGTGGCCGGGAGGGGGAGCGGGCAGGTTCCGCCTAAAATGATCCCACTCTAGGCGCGGCGAGCATCGTCATGTTTCTCAATCCCATCGGATTGCTGAGCGGCGCCGCGGCGAAGGCCGCGCTCGCCGACGGTATCGCCGTGCCGCTCTCGAATACCGGCCTCGCCTTTACCCATGTCGAGAAAATCGACGGCGGGACCGGCACCGTCGCGGGGCGGACAGCGGCGCCGGGACTGGCGACCGCGGAACGCGCGCCGTTCGCCGA
>JAYPTI010000220.1:0-2937 GCA_038133505.1 Alphaproteobacteria bacterium | reverse complement strand
ACCGGCCGCAAGATCATCGTCGATACCTATGGTGGCGCCGCGCCCCATGGCGGCGGCGCGTTCTCGGGCAAGGATCCGACCAAGGTTGACCGCTCGGCCGCCTATGCCGCGCGTTACCTGGCGAAGAACGTCGTCGCGGCCGAGCTCGCGGAACGCTGCACGATCCAGCTCGCCTACGCGATCGGCGTGTCGAAGCCCCTGTCGGTCTATGTCGATACCTACGGCACCGGCAAGGTGGGCGAGGAGGCGCTGTCCGACGCGCTGCAGAAGGCCATGGACCTCAGCCCGCGCGGCATTCGCGAGCATCTCGGCATGAACAAGCCGATTTACGCGCGCACCGCCGCCTACGGCCATTTCGGGCGCGAGCCCGACGCGGACGGCGGCTTCTCGTGGGAAAAGACCGACCTGGTGGACGCGCTCAACAACGCGCTCTAGCCACCCGAACGCGGTCGAGACGGCGGGCGCGGGCTCGCCACCCGGAGCGGCGATGAAACCGGCGGACAGCGATCCGCGCTTCCACGGCAGACGGCGGGGACGGCGCATGCGGCCCGGCCGCGAGCGCCTGCTTGACGAGGCATTGCCGCGCGTCGCCGTGCCGCTCGCCGCCGGGGCAACGGACTTGAACCCGGCCGACTGGTTCGATGCGCCGCCGCGCGAGGTCTGGCTTGAGATCGGCTTCGGGGCGGGCGAGCACCTGGCGGCGCTTGCCGGGGCGCATCCCGACGTCGGTATTCTCGGCGCAGAGCCCTATCTCAACGGGGTCGCGCGGCTTCTCGCCGATATCGAGATGCACGCGCTCAGAAATGTGCGCATCCATGCTGACGATGTGCGCCCGCTGCTCGATGCGCTGGCGCCGGGCACCCTCGCGCGGATCTTCATCCTGTTCCCCGACCCTTGGCCCAAGGCCCGCCACCACAAGCGCCGCCTGGTCAATGACGAGACGCTGGACGCGCTGGCCCGGCTGATACCGGGCGGGGGCGAGCTTCGGCTCGCGACCGACGACCAGGACTATCTCGTCTGGATGCTGCGTCACCTGGAGGCCCACCCGCCGTTCGAGTGGACCGCGGTGCGGGCCGACGACTGGCGCCGCCGCCCCGCCGACTGGCCGGACACGCGCTACGAAGCCAAGAACCGCTCGGGCGGCCCGGGCCCGACCTTCCTGTCGTACCGCCGCGTGGCGGCGGGGGGCGAATAGGGGCGAGAATTTCTTGCCAATGCGGCGGAATTGCCTATATTCGCGTTCAACAAATCCCATCGGTCCGGTGACGGACAGCAAGGGGTGGCCCGGGAGAACCGGCGCCGCCTTTTTTGTTACCGATTTTTCGCTGCCCCGGGCCGGCCGGCGGGATGAACGAAGACGGAACGCGAGCTTGAACCTCGTCAGCGACAACGCCCGGACGGCCCGGATCGTTTCGGTCATCGAGCCGTCGCTCGTCGATCTCGGATACGAGGTCGTGCGCGTGCTCTATCGCACGTCGGGACGGCCGGTGCTGCAGATCATGATCGACCGCACCGACGGCGCGGAGATCACCATCGACGACTGTACGCTTGCCAGCCGCACCGTTTCGGCACTCCTCGACGTGGCCGACCCGATCGCCGAGGCCTACGAACTCGAGATGAGTTCGCCCGGCATCGACCGGCCGCTGACGCGCGAGAAGGATTTCGCGAGCTTCGCGGGCTTCGAGGCGAAGGTCGAGCTGAAGCAGGCGGTGGACGGCCGCCGGAGGTTCCGGGGCCGGCTTCTGGGGTGTGACGGCGACGTCGTGCGCCTGGCCGACGCGGAAGCCGACGACGAGCTGGCCTTGCCGTTCTCGGAAATTTCCAGGGCGAAACTCGTCCTCAACGACGAACTGATTGCAGCGGCACAGAAAAGCCGCGTCAACGAAGGATAGGAACCATGGAGTCTGGAGGTCCCAGCCGCATCGAAATGCTCGCCGTCGCCGACGCCGTCGCGCGCGAGAAGGGCATCGAGCGCGAAGAGGTCATCGTCGCGATGGAGCAGGCGATCCAAAAGGCCGGCCGCAACAAGTACGGCCCGGAGCACGACATCCGCGCGATCATCGACCGCGACGGCGGCCACATCTCGCTCGCGCGCTACCGCGAGGTGGTCGAGGAGGTCGAGGACGAGAACATCCAGCTGACGGTCGAGCAGGCCCGCCAGGAAAAGGCGGATGCGCAGGTCGGCGAGTTCCTGGTGGATGAGCTGCCGCCGATCGACTTCGGCCGAATTGCCGCCCAGACCGCCAAGCAGGTGATCGTCCAGCGCGTGCGCGACGCGGAGCGCGAGCGCCAGTTCGAGGAATACAAGGACCGCGTCGGCGAAGTCGTGAACGGCCTGGTCAAGCGGGTCGAGTACGGCAACGTCACCGTCGATCTCGGCCGGGCCGAGGGCGTGATGCGCCGCGACGAGGCGCTGCCGCGCGAGAACCACCGGCCGGGCGACCGCATCCGTGCCTTTATCTACGATGTGCGCCGCGAGCCGCGCGGGCCGCAGATCTTCCTGACCCGTACACGGCCCGAACTGATGAAGGCACTGTTCGCCCAGGAGGTGCCTGAGATCTATGACGGCATCATCGAGATCCGCGCCGCGGCCCGCGATCCGGGCAGCCGCGCCAAGATCGCGGTGATCTCGAAAGACAGCTCGATCGACCCGGTCGGCGCGTGCGTCGGCATGCGCGGCAGCCGCGTCCAGGCGGTCGTCGGCGAGCTCCAGGGCGAGAAGATCGACATCATTCCCTGGTCGCCCGACCCCGCGACCTTCGTTGTGAACGCGCTGGCGCCCGCCGAGGTGACCAAGGTCGTGCTCGACGAGGACGCCAACAAGATCGAGGTGGTCGTACCCGACGAGCAGCTTTCGCTCGCCATCGGCCGGCGCGGCCAGAACGTGCGCCTCGCCTCGATGCTGTCGGGCTGGGACATCGACATCCTGACCGAGGA
>JAYPTI010000219.1:0-2949 GCA_038133505.1 Alphaproteobacteria bacterium | reverse complement strand
CCGATCAACAAACAGTCTAAACTAACCGCTGGTACTAAACGTGGGGGCAGGTCACCGTCGCCGGGCTCGATCTCGTGAACGAGCCGGATCTTGCCGCGTCGCCCGAGCATGCCCTGCATGTCGCGTGCGCCTTCTGGCGCTGGAAGGATCTCAATCCCCTCTGCGAGCCGGGCGGTTTCGTCGCCGTCACGAAACGGATCAACGGCGGGACGAACGGCATGGCGGACCGGCGCGAGTGGCTGCAGAAGGTCGAACGTATCCTGGGCGACGACGCGGCATCCGGCGCCGCGCCGGAGCCGGATGTCGAGACCGTGGTTGCGGTACAGCGGGCCTTGCAGGAGTTCGGCTATCCCGAGGTCGGGGCCGCCGACGGGCTTATCGGATCGAGAACGAATGCCGCCATTCATCGGTTCCGCCAGCAGAACGGCCTGCCGCCCGGCGGCATAGATGCGGTCCTGCTCGAGGCGCTCGGCCTCGATCTTTAGGCCCCGGCCGGACGAAGAGCCGCGCACGGCTTAATCGGCTTGCGTGCGTGCTCACGCGGTGGCAGCTTGCGGCCCACGGTGGGCCTGTAGTTCAGCTGGTTAGAACGCTCCGCTCATAACGGAGTTGTCGGGGGTTCGAGTCCCTCCGGGCCCACCATTTTCCTTTGCCGCCCCATTCCTTTGCCGTCGTCCGCCGACCCTGCGTGCGGATCCGGGTTCGAGAACAGTCCTCTCGCCTTCACCGTTTCCGCTTGCGGCGAAGGGAACGGCCGCGCCCGGATGCCATAGCGTCCCGGGCCGGGCGCGCTATTATGGCGGTGAATAAGAACGATGCCGCGAGAGGGGAGAGACTTCCGTGCTGAACGACGACAGGAACAGGCTGGTCACGCAGACCGGGCCGGGGACGCCGATGGGGGAGCTGTTCCGGCGCTACTGGATTCCGTTCCTGCTGTCGCACGAGGTGGCGGAACCGGACTGTCCGCCGGTGCGGGTGACGCTGCTGTCCGAGAAGCTGATCGCGTTCCGCGACACCGAGGGCCGCATCGGGCTGATCGAGGAATTCTGCGCCCACCGGCGCGTTTCCCTCTGGTTCGGCCGCAACGAGGCGTGCGGCCTGCGCTGCCCCTATCACGGCTGGAAGTTCGACGTCGACGGCAATTGCGTCGACATCCCGTCCGAGCCGGAGGACAGCGTGATCCGGCAGGAAGCGAAGCTGACCGCATACCCGTGCGTCGAGCGCGGCGGCATCGTGTGGGCCTATATGGGCCCGCCCGAGGAGCGCCCGCCGGAGCCCGCCTTCGAATGGACGACGGTGCCGGAGACCCAGCGCTATCACACCAAGCGGCTGCAGGAGTGCAACTATCTGCAGGCGCTCGAGGGCGGCATCGATTCCAGCCACGTCGGCCATCTGCATACGGGCGAGCTGAAGAGCGACCCGCTGCATCACGGCTCCAAGGGGTCGGACTATCACCTGAACGACCGCAAGCCACGCTTCGAGGTGAAGGAATCCGCGGGCGGGCTCAACATGGGCGTGCGGCGCAACGCCGGCGAGGACAAGTTCTACTGGCGCGTCACGCCGTGGATCATGCCGTGGTACACGATCGTGCCGCCCTACGGCGACAACCCGCTGCACGGCCACGCGTGGGTGCCGATCGACGACGAGAACTGCTTCGCCTGGACGTTCTCCTATCACCCGAGCCGGCCGCTGAGCGACCTCGAGCTCGACGTGATGACGGAAGGCGGCAGCCTCCACGTCAAGCAGGATCCCGTCACGTTCCGCCCCGTCGCGAACCGCGACAACGACTACCTGATCGACCGCACGGCGCAGAAGGCGGGCACCGCGTCGAGCGGAGTGAAGGGCATCGCGCTGCAGGACGCCTCGATCCAGGAGAGCATGGGCCGCGTCGCGGACCGCGGGCGCGAGAATCTCGTGCTGACCGACCGCGGCATCGCGCTGGCGCGCCGCCAGCTGATGAAGGCGGCGGAGGAACTGCAGCAGAGCGGCGTCGCGCCGCCCGGGCTCGATCCCGCCGCGCAGGCGGTGCGGTCGGCGTCGTTCGAACTAGACCGCGAGATTCCGTTTGACGGGGCGCCAGGCGAGCCGCTTCGCGTGAAAGAGGGCGTCGCCCACACTTCGATCTGACCGAAAGGATAATCCGTTGACCGACGAGCTCGATCCGCGCGCCGCCGGCGCGCGCCGCCTGAAGGACAAGGTCTGCGTCGTTACCGGCGCGGGCCAGGGCATCGGCCGCGCCATCGCGAAGCGCCTCGGCCAGGAGGGCGGCAGGGTGGTCGTCGCCGACCGCGTCGACGAAGGCGCGAGCGAGACCCTCGCTTCCCTCGAAGGCAACGGGGTCGAGGCGGTGAAGGCGCTGGTCGACCTCAGCAGCTACGAAGGCGCCGAGGAGATGATCAAGACGGCGACGGATGAGTTCGGGCGAGTCGACGTGCTGGTCAACAATGTCGGCGGCACCATCTGGATGAAGCCGTTCCACCTGTATGCGGCCGAGGAGATCGAGCTGGAGCTCGAACGCTCGCTCAAGCCCACCCTGTGGGGCTGCCGCGCGGTCCTTCCCGTGATGATGGCGCAGGAGGCGGGCTCCATCGTCAATATCGGGTCGCAGTCGGTGCGCGGTCTCTACCGTCTGCCCTACGCGACCAGCAAGGGCGGGATTCTCGCGCTGACCAAGGTGCTGGCGATGGAATACGGCCGCTACGGCATCCGGGTGAACACGGTCTCGCCCGGCGGCACGGATATCCCGGACCGGGTGACGTCGCGCCTGTCGATCCGCCCCGGCGTGATGGCCGAGGACCTGCCGCAGGAAGAGGCCGATGCGTATCGCGCCGAGATGGGCGCCGACATCCGCAACCAGCAGGCGCTCAAGCGCCGCGGCATCCCGGAAGAACACGCCGCCGCCGTCGCCTTCCTCGCCTCCGACGACGCGAGCTTCATCACCGGCGACAA
>JAYPTI010000218.1:0-2952 GCA_038133505.1 Alphaproteobacteria bacterium | reverse complement strand
CGATCATGGTGACGGACGGCGGAATGAGGATGCCGAGCGTCCCGCCCGCGGCGACGCATCCCGTCGCCAGCTTGTCGTCGTAGTTGTAGCGCTTCATCTGCGGCAGCGCGACGCGGCCCATCGTGACCGCCGAGGCCAGCGACGAGCCGGAGACCGCCGCAAAGCCCGCGCAGCCCACCACGGTCGCCGAGGCCAGCCCGCCGGGCCAGTGCCCGACGAGACTGCGCGCCGTGTCGTAGAGATCCCGGCTCATGCCCGAGACCATCGCGAAGTTCCCCATCAGGACGAAGAGCGCGATGATCGACAGGTCGTAGTTGTAGCCGATCTCGAACGGAATGCTGCCCATCAGGTTCAGCGTCGTCCCGACCCCTTCCAGCGAGGCATAGCCGAGGGCGCCGGCGATCGCGAGCGCGATGCCGATCGGCACGCGCAGGAAAATCATCAGGAAAAGGCCGGCCAGGCCGAGCAGACCGATCGCCACGGGGCTCATTTTTTCATCTCTTCGTTTTTCGACCCGTCAGCCATCCTCGTGCTCGTCGGGCAGGTCCACGACGGTCCGGATCGCCAGGACCAGCGCGAACAGGGCGCAGCCGAACGCCACGAGGTAGTAGAACGGCCAGTACGGAATGAGCAGAAGCTGCGACGCCTCGTGAAATTTCCGGACATCGACCGACTGGACGATCGCGCGCCAGGCGATCACCGAGAACAACACCGCCCCGGCCGCGTTGGAAAGCCGCCGAACGACGAATTGCGCCGACCGCGGGATACGGTCGTAAAGCAATTCGATCACCACGTGGGCGCCCCGGTATCCGCAATAGGCGAAGCTCAGGAACGTCATGATCAGCACCGCGAAGTGGGTGAGATCGAAGACGCCGTTGATCGGATGGTTGAAGAAATAGCGGCCGACGACGTCGGCCACCGTCAAGAACATCAGGGCGACGAGGACCACCCCGGCCAGTGCGGCCGAGGCGGTCGTCGCCATTTTCGTTGCGCGGACGACGACGTGGTCTTCAGACGTCATCGCCTGCACCCGTCTCGCTGAGCCGGGCCTGTCTTACGAGCCCTTGCCCATGTAGGCGGCGAGCATCTTGGCGTAGTCCTTGAAGCCCTGCTTCTCGAACCGGCCGACCCAATGATCGGAGAGGTCCTTGAACTTCGCGTTCCACTCGGCCTTCTGCGCGGCGGTGATCTCGGTGAAGTTCGTATCCTTGCGCTCCTTCACCAGCGCGATGCCTTCTTCGCGGGCTTCCTCGTAGAGCTTGGCGGCGCGGAGGCTCCACTCGAGCCCGGTGCTGTCGTCGATCGCCTTCTTCTGCGACGGGTTAAGGGCGTTATAGGCCTTGCGGTTCATGACGACGAACTGCGGCGAGAAACCCATCGGCAGGCCGGCGAGATAGTTCTTCACCACCTCGGCGAGCTTGAACGACTTCACGACGGAAATACCGACGAGCGAGCCGTCGACGACGCCCTTCTCGATTGCCTGATAGGTCGCCGGCATCGGCATCGCCACCGGAATGGCGCCGAGCCCCTTGATGATTTCGGCCTGATCGCGCGACGGCGTGCGCAGCTTGACGCCCGCGAGGTCGGCCGGCGTCTTGACCACCTTGTTGGTCATCAGAACCGGCGTGTCGGTCGTCCACAGGCCGAGCACCTTCACGCGGCTGTATTCGTCGTTGAGGTAGGTATCGAGAATCCGCCACAGGCCGCGGGTCGCCTCCATCGCATTCTCGAACTGCATCGGAATCTCGGCGACCATCGTCTTGGGGAACACGGTCGAGGTGTAACCCTGCAGGCCGAACTCGATGTCGGCGATGCCGTTGACGACGCGCTTGAACGCCCCCGGCGGCTTGCCGCCGATCTGGCTGCCCGGGAAGCCGAGCACCTTCAGTCCGACGTTCTTGCTCTCGAGGTCCTTGCCCCACGGCGCCATGAACTTGTCCCAGACATGATGCTTGGGGCTGGCGAAGAAGGCCATTTTCAGATCGGCGGCGGATGACGTCTGTGCCGCCGCCGTGAGTGCCAGCGCGGCAACGCCCGCCGCGACAGCCGATTTTTTCAGAAGCTGCTGTTTCATGTTTCACTCCCTGCGGCGGTCAGCCGCGTTTCCGACGCACCTTTCACGGCGCATGTGTCACATTCTCGGCGGCGGATCTGACGTCCGCCGTTGCGTCGATCATATCATGCAACCGATTGCACGGCGATACCCCGCGATTTCCGGAGAGGCCGATGCGGGGATCGGTTGAGACCGCCGGGCAACCGAAACCTCGCGATTCCGTCTCGATTCGCGACTATTTTCCCCGGCCCACCCTCTCCCTCCGCCCGGAAAACTGCTATACGCCTCGGAGTTATCGGCGACCGAAGCAGGACCATGCCCGAAGGAACCGACCGGCCCGCGGCCGACGATGCGCCCAAACTGACGACCGGCGGCGCCCTGTTCACGAAGCTGAAGGCGCTCGGCGTCGAGTACGTGTTCGCGAATTCCGGGACCGATTTTCCGCCGATCATTGAATGCCTCGCCGCGGCCGCCGCCAAGGATATCGACCTTCCCGAGCCGGTGATCGTGCCGCATGAAAACGCGGCCATGAACATGGCGATCGGCTACTACCTCGGATCGGGAAAAGCCCAGGCCGTCATGCTGCATACCAATGTCGGCATCGCCAACGGCGCCACCGGCGCGATCAATGCCGCGCAGGACCACATCCCCGTCCTGATGATGTCCGGCCGCACCCCGACCACCGAGGGCGGCCGGTTCGGCGCCCGCACCGTCCCCATCGGCTGGGGCCAGGAGATGCGCGATCAGGTCGCACTGATCCGCGAGGCGGTGAAATGGGACTACGAGCTGCGCTTTCCCGAACAGGTCGGCGGGCTGCTCGACCGGGCGCATGCCATTGCCAATTCGACGCCTAAAGGCCCGGTTTACATGAGCCTGCCGCGCGAGGTGCTGTGCGAGCC
>JAYPTI010000217.1:868-3001 GCA_038133505.1 Alphaproteobacteria bacterium | reverse complement strand
AGCACGTTGATGAACGGCACCATGAAGGCGATGAACAGCGCGCCGAGCGCGATCGTTTCCGGCCCGTAGAACGCGACCACCAGCGGGATGCCCAGATAGGTGTTGAACCGTACCGCGCCTTGCAGCAGCGACGTGAAACCGGGCGCGTGCAGCGCGAGCCGCGTGCGGACCAGAAGCAGGAAGGCGGCCATCAGCGCCGGCGTCCCGATCACGCCGACCGCCATGCCCCCGACCGGCAGGTCGCTCAGATTCGCGGTCGCCAGATTGACGAACAGCAGCGACGGGAACAGCACGTAGTAGGTCAGCCGCTCGACCGGCGGCCACGCCTCGGCCGGAAACAGCTTCGTCCGCCGGATGCCGAATCCGGCGACGATAAGCCCGAAGATCGGCGCAATGGTGATGAGGACGACGAGCATCGGCTGCCCCGCGTCAGCCCGCCCGCAGGCGCAGATAGTCGAGCGCGCCCTGCAGGATGAACTGCGCCGCCATCTTGTCGACGACCTCGGCGCGGCGCTTGCGGCTGACGTCCTGCGCGATCAGGTGACGCTCGACCGCCTGGGTCGAGGTGCGCTCGTCCCAGAACCCGATGGGAACGTCGGTCTTTTCGGCCAGGTTCGCGCCGAACTGCCGGGTGGACTGGCAGCGCGGGCCCTCGGTCCCGTCCATGTTCACGGGCAGGCCGATGACGATGCCGCCGATCCGGTAGTCTGCGATCACCTTGAGGAGCGCCTCGGCGTCCTTGGTGAATTTGGTGCGCCGGATCGTGTCGAGGGAGGTTGCAATACGCTTGCCGTCGTCGGAAACCGCCATGCCGATGGTCTTGTCGCCCAGATCGAGCGCCAAGAGGCAGGTCCGGGCCCCGGTGTCCGCGCCGAGCGCGCTGATGTCGTCGATAATCACGACCGCTTAATAGACGAGGGGCCGCGCCGCGGGAAGCATTCTTGCCGCTGGCCGGGTCCGGTGATAGTTTCCGCGCGCTTTTTCAGGAGATTTCAACGACATGGCCGTCGACAGGGATACCGTCAAGCGCATCGCGCGGCTGGCGCGGCTGGAAGTGCCGGAAGGCGAGCTGGAGACGCTGGCGGGCGAGCTTTCGAACATTCTCGGCTGGGTCGAGATGCTCGACGAAGTCGTTACGTCCGATGTGGAGCCGATGACGTCGGTCGCCGACATGAAGCTGCGCTGGCGCACGGACGAGGTCACCGACGGCGGCATCGCCGACAAGGTGACGTCGAACGCCACCGACCCGCATAACGGCATGTTCACCGTGCCCAAGGTGGTCGAGTAATGGCCGGGCTGACCGGGATTACGCTGGCCGAAGGCCGAGACCTGCTGGCGTCGGGCGAGGCGTCTGCCAGGGAACTGGCCGAAGCGCATATCGCCGCCGTCGAAGGTGCGCGCCATCTCAACGCCTTCATCGTCGAGACGCCCGAGCGCGCGCTCGCCGATGCCGAGGCGTCCGACGCGCGGCGTGCGAAGGGCGAGGCGCTGGGCCCGCTCGACGGCGTGCCGCTGGCGATCAAGGACCTGTTCTGCACCGAGGGCGTGCAGACGACGGCGGCGTCGCACATCCTCGAAGGCTTCATTCCTCCGTACGAGAGCACGGTGACGGCGAAACTGCGGGCGGCCGGTACCGTCATGCTCGGCAAGACGAACCTCGACGAGTTCGCGATGGGCTCGTCCAACGAGACGAGCTATTTCGGCAACGTCGAGAACCCGTGGCGGCGCGACGGCGACAATCGTCCGCTGGTGCCGGGCGGCTCGTCCGGCGGCTCGGCGAGTGCGGTGGCGGCCGGTCTCTGCCTCGGCGCGACGGGCACGGACACCGGCGGCTCGATCCGCCAGCCCGCGGCCTTCTGCGGCATCGTCGGCATGAAGCCGACCTACGGTAGGTGCTCGCGCTGGGGGATCGTCGCGTTCGCCTCCTCGCTCGACCAGGCGGGGCCGATGGCCAAGACGGTGCGCGACTCCGCGATCATGCTGGGCGGCATGGCGGGCTTCGATCCCAAGGATTCGACGTCTGCTGACCTGGCGGTCCCCGATTTCGAGGCAGCGCTCGCGGGCGGCGTGAAGAGCCTCCGCGTCGGCATCCCTGCGGAATACGCGGTCGACGGCATGAATGCCGAGATCGCG
>JAYPTI010000217.1:0-851 GCA_038133505.1 Alphaproteobacteria bacterium | reverse complement strand
CTGGCGCCGAGCTCGTCGACGTCAGCCTGCCGAACACGAAATACGCGCTGCCCACGTACTACATCATCGCGCCGGCGGAGGCGTCGTCGAACCTCGCGCGCTACGACGGCGTGCGCTACGGGCTCCGCGTCGATTCCGACGACCTGACCGAGCAGTACGAGAAGACGCGCGGCGCTGGTTTCGGCGCCGAGGTGCGCCGCCGCATCCTGATCGGCACCTACGTGCTGTCGGCCGGCTACTACGACGCCTACTACAAGAAGGCCCAGCGGGTGCGCGCGCTGATCGCGCGGGATTTCGCGAATGCGTGGGACTCTTGCGACGTCATGCTGACGCCGACCACGCCGGGCGCCGCCTTCGCGATGGGCGAAAAGTCGGACGATCCGATCGCCATGTATCTGAACGACGTGCTGACGGTGCCCGCGTCGCTTGCCGGTCTGCCGGCGATCTCGCTGCCGGTCGGCCTGTCGGGCGAAGGCCTGCCGCTCGGGCTGCATCTGATCGGCCGGCCGTTCGACGAGGAGACCGTTTTCCGCGCCGCGCAGGCGCTCGAAGACGCCGCCGGGTTCGACGCCCGCCCGCAGCGGGGCTGACCGTGAACCGCGATGCAGAATGTCTGGTACATACTCATCCATGTCAGTCTCGGGCTGATCGGATGGCAGGTCTTCACCTTCACCAATATCGGTGTGCTGACCGCGATGGCCGCGTGCGCCGGCGTGCAGGCGTGGCCGATGTACGAGCTGTACCGCGTCACCTGGCCGCGCTTCGAGGAGATGCGCTCGCGGCAGACCGGAGAGGAAGCGCGCCGCCGCGAGACGCGGGGCTATCTGATCCGGATAGGGCGGCTCTACCTG
>JAYPTI010000216.1:0-3125 GCA_038133505.1 Alphaproteobacteria bacterium | reverse complement strand
CGACTACCAGGTCGGCCAGACCGGCAAGGTCGTTGCGCCCGAGCTCTACGTCGCGGTCGGCATTTCCGGCGCGATCCAGCATCTCGCCGGCATGAAGGATTCCAAGGTGATCGTCGCGATCAACAAGGACGAGGAGGCGCCGATCTTCTCGGTCGCCGACTACGGCATCGTGGGCGATCTGTTCAAGCTCGTGCCCGAGCTCGAAGAGGAACTCGACAAACAAGGGATAAAGGCGCGCTGAAACAGCGGCCGGGATCGCCGGCAAAGCCGAAACAGGGAGCCTATTCAGGAGAAAAGGGACGGATGGCTGACATTCAGGATCCGGGCGCGACGCCCGAGGCGATGAGCGTCAAGAAGATCGGCGTGATCGGCGCCGGCCAGATGGGCTCCGGCATCGCGCACGTCGCGGCGACCACCGGCATCGACGTCGCGCTGGTCGACATCGGTCAGGAGCAGATCGACCGCGCGATCGCCAATATCGACAAGAACCTCGAACGCCAGGTTCAGCGCGAGCGCCTCACGGCGGCCGACAAGCAGGCCGCGCTCGATCATCTGAGCGGATCGACAGAGTACGCCTCGCTCGGAGACTGCGACGTGGTGATCGAGGCCGCGACCGAGGACGAGAGCATCAAGCGCGAGATCTACAAGGCGATGCTGCCGTCGCTCCGCGAAGCCGCGATCAGCGCGCCGAATCCGTCGTCGATCTCGATCACGCGCCTCGGCGCGACGACCGGTCGGCCCGAGCGGTTCATGGGCATGCATTTCATGAACCCGGTCCCCGTCATGCAGCTTGTCGAGCTGATCCCCGGCATCGCCACCGACAAGGCGACGCACGCCGTGATCGAGGGGCTGACCTACCGGATGGGCAAGACGCCCGTGATCTCGGAGGATTTCCCGGCCTTCATCGTCAACCGCATCCTGCTGCCGATGATCAACGAAGCGGTCTACACGCTGCACGAGGGCATCGGCTCGGTGAGGGACATCGACACCGCGATGAAGCTCGGCGCGAACCATCCGATGGGCCCGCTCGAGCTCGCCGATTTCATCGGCCTCGACACCTGCCTCGCCGTGATGCAGGTCCTCTACGAGGGGCTCGCGGATACCAAGTACCGCCCGTGTCCTCTGCTGGTGAAATACGTCGAGGCCGGCTGGCTCGGCCGCAAGTCCGGCAAGGGCTTCTACGACTATTCCGGCGACCAGCCCGTCCCGACCCGCTGATCCGGCACGCAGTCGAAGGCTTCCGCGTCCATGCCGCCACCGGTTCCGTTCCATGACGGCATGGCCGCGCTCGCCGATACCTATGACGGCTTTGTCCTCGACGTCTGGGGAGTGCTGCACGACGGGGTAAAGCTTTATCCCGGCGTCGTCGACACGCTCGACCGGCTGAGCGACGCCGGCAAGCGCTTCGTCATGCTGACCAACGCGCCCCGGCGCAGCGCCGCCGTCGCCGAGGCGATGATCGACATGGGGATGCCCGAACACCATTGCACGCGCATCCTGTCGTCGGGCGAAGCGACGTTCCTCAGCATGAAGGAGCGCGAAGGCGCCTTCTACGACGGTATCGGCAATACCTGCATCCATATCGGACCCGACCGGGACCGAAACCTGTTCGAAGGGCTCGGCTGGGACGAAACGGACCGGCTGGAAGCTGCCGACCTGATCCTCAACACCGGGCCGTGGGAGGACGGCGAGACCGTCGCCGACTACGAGGACAAGCTGCAGGAAGGCGCGGGGCGAGGCATTCCGATGATCTGCGCCAATCCCGACCTCGAGGTGATCCGGGACGGCCGCCAGATCATCTGCGCCGGTGCGCTTGCCCTGCGCTACGAGGCGCTGGGAGGCGCGGTGCGCTGGTTCGGCAAGCCGCGCGCCGAGATCTACGACTACTGCTTTCGCGAACTCGCCGGCATCGACACCGCGGGCATCGCCGCGGTCGGCGATTCCTTCCGCACGGACCTTGCGGGCGCGAAGAACGCCGGCCTCGACCCGATCTTCGTCGTCGACGGAATCCACGGGCGCGAGCTCGGGGGCGCGCCGCCCGACCCGGCCCGGCTCGACGCCTTGTGCGAACAATGGGGCGTCCGTCCGGTCGCCGCGATTCCGTCCTTCGTCTGGTAACGAACGCGTCCCGGCACCGGAGGGCGAGTTATTGGCGCGAATCGTGCCGGTCTTGTATCATTCAGCGGTTGATCTGACCGGAATTGCGGGGAAATGAGCAACGCTTTCCGGCGTATTTTTACGTCGTTTGCACGTCGACCGGCCGGTTTCGCCACGATCATGACCGTTCTGTGGCTGATCGTCTGTCTCTGGTACGTCTCTGCCAATATCGGCTGGGCCGCTCTCTGGGCGTTTCTGCCGCACGAGCTCGGCGGGTTTTTCGCCGGGGTTTTCGCGCCGCCCGCCTTCCTCTGGCTCCTCGTCGCCTACATGCGCCGGAACGCTGACTTCCAGGAAGCGGCGGGGCAGATCCAGCGCGGCATGTCGCGCCTGACCTATCCCGCCGAGGAATCGACGGGCCGCGTCGAGGTGATCAGCCAGTCGCTGGCGCGCCAGGCCGACATGCTTTCGACCGCGACCGACCGCGCCGCCGAGCAGGCGCAGGCGCTCCGCGAACTCCTTGAATCCCACACGGTGCGGCTCGAAAAGGCGGTCGAACTCGCCGGCACCCGGACGCGGGAAAGCCAGGAGGCAGTGCGCGGCCATACCGCCGAGCTCGACCGGGTCACGCAGGCGACGGCCGACCGCGTCCGCGAACTGACGACGGGCATGCGCCACCAGCTTCAGGACCTGTCCGCGGCGTCCGACAAGGCGGCGGAAAACACGTCCGAAGCGGCGCTTCAGATCCGCCAGCAGACCGACGAGGTCCTCTCCGGTTTCGGACAGATCCGGGCGGGCATCGAGACGACCGGCGAGGAACTCGAGGATCGGACCAAGCAGATCGCCGCGGCGTCGCTCGACGCCGTCGGACGAATCCGCAACGTCGCCGATACGCTGGGCGAGAACGCCCGCGGCCTCAACGATGCGTCGCGACAGGCGCAGACGGTGACCGACCGCGTGAGTGAGACCTTCCGCCAGCAGACCGTGGCGCTCAGCGCCAACGCGGAAGAGGCGGTCAAGGGCATGGC
>JAYPTI010000215.1:0-3134 GCA_038133505.1 Alphaproteobacteria bacterium | reverse complement strand
CGCTCGTGCGGGGGGAGGTCGATCCTTGCATCGTCGTCGAAAAGTACCGTTCCGCCGACGGCGATGCGTCCCGCATCGGGGCGCAGCAGACCGGCGATCATCTGCACGAGGCTGGTTTTGCCCGCGCCGGAAGGTCCGAACAGGACGGTGACACCGGGGCCGCACTCGAACGCGGCGGCTAGGGAAAAGCCGCCGAGGGTCCGCGTGATGTCGACCTGCACGCTCATGCGCCGGACACCCGCGCGCGCACGCGACGGGCGATCGCCTCGGAGGCGAGCATGGCGGCGAAGGCGATGACGACCGAGACGATCACGAGGCGCAGCGCGTCGGCCTCACGGCCGGGGATCTGGGCGAGGCTGTAGAGCGAGATGGGCAGCGTCGTCGTCTCGCCGGGGATGGCCGAGACGAATGTGATCGTCGCGCCGAACTCGCCGAGGGCGCGGACGAAGGCGAGGATGAGACCGGCGACGATGCCGCTGCCGGTCAGCGGCAGGGTGACTGTCAGGAACACGTCCCACGGGCGGGCGCCCAGCGTGCGGGCGGCCTGTTCGAGGCGCGGATCGACGGCCTCCATCGACAGCCGGATCGCGCGGACCAGCAGCGGGAACGCCATTACGGCGGCGGCGACGGCCGCGCCCTGCCAGGTGAAGGCAACCGTCATGCCCAGCGTGTCGTATAGCCATCCGCCGATCGGCCCGTTTCGCCCCAGCAGGACCAGCAGCAGGTAGCCGACGACCACGGGCGGCACGACCAGCGGCACGTGGATCAGCGCGTCGAGCAATGCCTTGCCGGGGAACTCCCTGCGCGCGAGGAGCCAGGCGATTCCGATGCCGAAGGGGAGGCTGACGGCGACGGCCCAGAACGCGACCTTGAGGCTGAGGAGGATCGCCTCGATTTCTTCTGGCGACAGGTCGAGCATCATTCGCCGGCCGTAAAGCCGTGGCGGGTAAAGACAGCCTGTGCGGCCGGGCCCTGCAGAAAGGCGAGAAAGGCGGCCGCAGCGGGGGGCGCGTTCTTTATGGCGGCGGCGACGTAACGGATGGGATCGTGCGGGGTCGGTGCGAACGCGAGCACGGTGCGGACCTGGGAGTTCCAGAAGACGTCGCTGCGATAGACGATGCCGAGAACCGCTTCGCCGCGCTCGACCAGCGCGAGGGCCTGGCGCACGTCCGGCATGCGGGCGGTCCGCGGTTCTGTCGTGTGCCAGAGGCCGAGGCTCTGCAATGCCTGGCGGGCATAGATGCCGGCGGGGACATGGCGCGGATCGCCCATGGCGAGGCGGTTGTTGCCCGACAGGGCTGCGTAGGTGCCGGTCGCCGGGTCTATCTCGGCGGTGACGGTACTCGCGGCCGGTGCGGCGAGGACCAGAGCATTGCCGAAGATTGTCTTGCGACTGCCGGGCGCAAGCGCGCCCTTTTCGTCGAGCCAGTCGACCCATGTCTTGTTCGCGGACAGGAAGAGGTCGGCGGGGGCGCCGGCGTCGATCTGGCGGGCGAGGGCGCCGCTGGAGGCATAGACGATACGGGCGGTGTTGCCCGCTGCGTCCTTCCAGACGGAGGCCGCCTCGCGCATTGCCGCGGCGGTGCTGGCCGCCGCAAATACCGTTAGGTCGACGGCGATCGCGGGCCGCAGCGTCATGATGGCGCCGGCGAGGACGATCGTTGCGATAGCGGCACGGCGGAGGCTCAACGTTATATTTCTCCGTATATAACGACCAAGCGTTGTATATCACCGTATATAACGGGTGTGTAGGGGGCTGCCGTGGGCATCATGTCGCACTGATGTTCATGCAAATGCGGTGTCACCCCGGGCATGTCCCGGGGTCCAGAAACCACGCATGCATCAAGCCTGGATCCCGGAACGGGCCTGCCCCGGACTTGATCGGGGGTCCGGGATGACGATTGTGCGGGGGAGAGTACCGCGCGCCGCGCGATATGCCGGGATTATCGGTCCAGCGCGGCGGCCTGTGCGGTGAGGCTGTCGAGCTTTTCCTCGATCACGCTCCGGTCCAGATCTCGCGTGATGAACACGATGCGCGAGCGTTTGTCGCCGTCCGGCCATTCGGCGAGTTCGGCGGGGTCGTGGAACATGTGCTGGACGCCGTGAACGGCGATGGGCTTCTCGCGCCCGGCGATGTTGAGGATGCCCTTGATGCGCAGCAGTTTCTCGCCGTGCTGACCGATCAGGATGCGGACCCAGGCGACGAACGCCTCCCAGTCGATGGGCTCGTCGCGCGTGACGCAGAACGCGGCAATCGAGGCGTCGTGACGGTTCACGTCGTGATGGTGGTGATGGCCGTGATCATAATCGTGATGCCGGTCCGCATAGGCCTCGTCGCGCAGCCAGCGCTGGACGTCGACGGTCTTTGTCTTTGGATCGTAGAGGCCCGTGTCGAAAAGAGCCGCCGGATCGATCTCGCCCATGACGGCCGTTTCGATGGGGGCGGCGGGGTTGAGCACGCGGAGGCGCGCTTCGAGCGCGGCCAGCGCCTCGGGCTCCGCGAGATCGGACTTGGTGATGACGATGCGGTCGGCGACAGCCGCCTGCTTGACGGATTCCTCGTGCCGGTCGAGCTGGCTCATGCCGTTGACGGCGTCGACCGTGGTGACGATGCCGTCGAGCGCGAACCGGTCGCACACGACGGGCGCCGTCATCAGCGTGTGGATGATCGGCGCCGGATCCGCCAGTCCCGTCGTCTCGATCAGCACGCGGTGGAACGAGGGCACCATTTCCTTCATGCGCTTTACGAACAGGTCGGACAGCGCGTTCACCAGGTCGCCCTGCACGGTGCAGCACAGGCAGCCGGCATTCAGCAGGACCGTGTTCTCGTCGATCCGCTCGACTAGCTGGTGGTCGAGGCCGATTTCGCCGAACTCGTTGATCAGCACGGCCGTCTCGACCATGCCGGGATGCTTTACCAGCCTGTTGAGCAGCGTGGTCTTGCCGCTGCCGAGGAAACCGGTCAGCAGCGAGACCTGGATCGGCTCGAACTCAGTCATTCTTCCCGTTGAGCCGGCCGAAACCTTCCTCGAGATCTTCGATCAGGTCCTCGGGGTCCTCGAGGCCAGCGTGGATGCGGATTAGCTGGCCCCTGTCGTCCCAGGTCGTTGCCGTGCGGTTGCTCCTGGGATTGG
>JAYPTI010000214.1:0-3137 GCA_038133505.1 Alphaproteobacteria bacterium | reverse complement strand
TCGCTGACCGGCACGATGGACTTGTTGTCGAGATGGCCGCAGCGCTTCGGGTTCACCTGGTCTTCCAGATGACAGCCCGCGAGGCCGAGCTCCTCGAGCTCCTGGACGGTGCGCGCCGCGCTCATCGGCTCGCCGAAGCCGGTATCGACGTCGATCAGCGCCGGAAGCTCCGTCACCCGCGCGATCTGGCGGCCGCGCTGGGTGACCTCCGACAGCGTCGTCAGGCCGATGTCCGGCAGGCCCATCTCGGCCGACAGCGCCGCGCCGGAGATGTAGATCCCGTCGAAGCCCTGCTCCTCGATGATCAGCGAGACGATCGGCGCGTGAGCGCCCGGCATCTGCAGCAGCTTTCCGGTGGCGAGCGCGGCGCGGAAGTCGGCGCGCTTCTCGGCGGCGGTCTTCTTGGCGAACAGCATGGGCCTCTCCCTAGAAGATTCCGCGGTCGTCGCGGGTCGCGAAGTCGAGCGCCGCGGCATCGAGCGTGACGTGCAGCCCGCCGAGCTCGTCGGCGCTCAGATCGGGCAGTTTCTGCACCGTCTCGAGGAAGCGATTACGCTCAGAATCTGTGACAATACCTTCCGTCAAGATATTGAATTTATTGATATAGTTATCGCGCGCAAACGGCCGCGCGCCGGCCGGATGCGCATCCGCCACCGCCAGCTCGTCGTCCAGCACCGTGCCGTCCTTCATCGTGATGACGACGCGGCCGCCGAAGGCGCGCTGGTTCGGATCGGGATGGTGATAGCGCTCCGTCCACTTGGGATCCTCGACGGTCGAGATCTTGTGCCACAGCGCCACCGTGTCGGGCCGCTGCGCGCGCTCCGGCGCGTAGGACCGGACGTGGTGCCACGCCTGGTCCTGCAGCGCGACGGCGAAGATGTACATGATCGAATGGTCGAGCGTCTCGCGGCTGGCCTTGGGGTCCATCTTCTGCGGATCGCCCGCGCCGGTGCCGATGACGTAGTGCGTGTGATGGCTGGTATGGATGACGACGCTGTCGACCGCGCCGAAATCCTTGATCTGCGCGCCCATCTTGCGCGCGAGGTCGATCAGCGCCTGGCTCTGGTATTCCGCCGAGTGTTCCTTGGTGTAGGTCTCGAGGATGGCGCGCTTGGCCTCGCCCGCCTCGGGCAGCGGCACGGTGTAGTTCGCGTCCGGCCCGTCGAGCACCCAGGCGATGACGCTGTCCTCGCCCTCGTAGATCGGCGACGGCGCGCCCTCGCCCCGCATGCAGCGGTCGACGGCCTCGATCGCGAGCTTGCCGGCGTGCGACGGCGCGTAGGCCTTCCAGGATGAGATCTCGCCCTTGCGCGACTGGCGCGTCGACACCGTCACGTGCAGCGCCTGCTGGACCGCCTGGTAGATCGTCTCGGTATCGAGGCCGAGCAGCGTGCCGATGCCGGCCGCGGCCGACGGGCCGAGATGCGCGATATGGTCGATCTTGTGCTCGTGCAGGCAGATGCCCTTCACGAGATCGACCTGGATCTCGTAACCGGTCGCGATGCCGCGCACGAGATCGCGCCCCGAACGGCCCTTCTGCTGCGCCACGGCGAGCACCGGCGGGATGTTGTCGCCCGGATGCGAATAGTCGGCAGCCAGGAACGTGTCGTGATAGTCGAGCTCGCGCACCGCGGTGCCGTTCGCCCACGCCGCCCATTCCGCCGAGAAGCGCTGGTCCTGCGGCATGCCGAAGATCGTCGCGCCGCCGGCGCGCGGATGACAGATCGCCATGGCGCGGGCGTTCGCGACCGGACGGCGGTTGACCGACGCCATCGCCACCGACGCGTTGTCGATGATGCGGTTGATGATCATGTCGGTTACCGCGTCCTCGATCCCGACCGGATCGGAGGCGACGGACGCGATCTTCCAGGCGAGCTGGTCTTCGCGTTTGAGTTCCTGCTTGGACGGATAGACCTTAACGGTATGATTTTTCACGAATTTATGTCTCCGGGCACGGGCGTCGAAAAGCGCGCCATCATAGCTCCGGACGCGCGCGCGTCAACGAAGCCGCGGCATTGCGGGCGCGTCGTCTTGCCGCCCTTCGGGGCGTATGATACGCCGGACGGCAACGATACGAACAAGCGCCGCAAACCGGGGAGAAAAAGCGGATGGCCGACTACGTCCTGCGCCTCTACACCGACGTGCTGACCGAGAAGGCGAGCCTGTCCAAACCGCTGCCCGGCATGGTCCGCGCGCTCTACGTCGCGAACGGGATGGCGACGGTGCGGTCCAACGGCACCGGCGCGACGCTCAACGCCAACTCCGCCATCCACACCACCGGCGAGGTCGAGGTGACCGGCGGCAGCGACGGCGCGCGCATTCTCCGCTACGAGCTGGTGCCGAAGGGCGCCGCCGAGGTGCTGGCCGCGGGCGACGGCGTGACGTCGGTCGCCAAACTCGCCGCCGACGTCGATCTCGAGCCGGGCGACGGCTACCTGCTGCGCTGCGACCGCGTCGACATCCCGCCCAGCGGCATCGCCTATACGCACGTCCACCAGGGCCCCGGCATCCGCTGCCTGCTGGAAGGCGGCTTCGTCGTCGAGACCGACGGCAAGACCCACACCATCGCGGCGGGCGAGCCGTGGTTCGAGGCGGGCCCGATCCCCGTCCTCGCCTGGGCGCCGGACGACAAGCCGGGCAATTTCTCGCGCGTGATGATCCTGCCGCGGCGCCTCAAGGGCACGTCCTCGATCAGCTACGTAAAGGAAGAGGACAAGGACAAGCCGAAGCGCCAGCGCTACACGATCTTCCTCGACGAATTCATCGAGATCTAAGGGTGGGTCGTCGGAGAGACACCCTCTCCCTGACCCTCTCCCTCAAGGGAGAGGGGATGTCATTTATACACTCGCGCCTCCCGCCTCACGTCCCCTCGCCCCTCCGGGGAGAGGGCCAGGGAGAGGGGGACGCCCGCCCCGCCGACGACGCCTTTGAAGGATAGAACAATGCCCCCCGACTCTTCCGCAACGCAGCCCTCCTCCAACCTCCGCACCGGCGGCCAGATCCTCGTCGACTGCCTGAAGCTGCACGGGGTCGATACCGTGTTCTGCGTCCCCGGCGAGAGCTATCTCGCGACGCTGGACGCGTTCCACGACGCGCAGGACGCGATCGATCTCGTCGTCTGCCGGCAGGAAGGCGGC
>JAYPTI010000213.1:0-3168 GCA_038133505.1 Alphaproteobacteria bacterium | reverse complement strand
GTCACCTTGTCCGACAGCGCGCGGCAGCCGCCGCACAGATCCTGGTTCATCATCCAGTTGGGCGAGCCAAGCGACCGCATCAGCAACGCGACCATCGCGCCCCGGCTGAAAAATGCGCTCGAGACGGCGCCGACGAGGGACAGGGGGCCGTGTTCGTCGCGGACGGCGAGGAGCTGGTCGGCCATCTCGTCGAGCGCCTCGTCCCACGAGATTTCCTGCCATTGGCCTGCCCCGCGCGCGCCGATCCGCCGCATGGGCCGCCGGATGCGGTTCTCGCCGTAGGTAAGTTCCGGAAGCGCCCGGATACCCTTGACGCAGAAGGCGCCGTTGGAGCCCGGATGGTCCGGGTTCGGGCCGACCTTGGCGACGCGCCCGCCCTTCATGGTGACGAGCGAGCCGCACCGCGTGCTGCATTCCCAGCAGGTGCTGGGATACGTGCCGTTCGGATATGTCATGGTTAAAAGTCTAGCACCGGCACGAAGGGATTCCACCGTTTCCTCAGCGGGCGCGCTTCGCTAGTATAGCGCCAACAAAAGAACCAAATTGTTTCGATTAGAGGAGACGTCCCATGGCGACACAGGCACCCGTGGTGGAAATCGCGAAAGACCCCGCCCTCAAGCTCAATTTTCTTTCGCACGGCACGCTCGAATCCGTCGATCTCGAAGCGGCGCGCGAGTTCTATACCGAATTCCTCGGCCTCGAAGTGGTCCGCACCAGCCCCATTTCGCTGCTGATCCGGCTAGGCGGCGACAACACGATCGCAGTCGTCGAGCAGAAGAAGCGCAGCCAGGAGGACGAGATGTCACTCCTCTATCACAACGGGCTCGACGTCGAGACGCAGGAAGAGGTGGATGCCGCCCACGCGACCGTCATGGAGCAGAAGGACAAGTGGGGGCTCCACAAGATTTCCAAGCCGGTCCTGCAGCACGGCACCTACAGCTTCTATTTCTGGGATCGCGACTACAACTGCTGGGAAATCCTGACGAACCCCCGGGGCGGCTACGCCTGGCTGTTCGAAAAGGGCGACCTGGAAGGCAAGGGTCACCTCGACAAGAACTTCGAGCGTCCCGGCTAAGTCGGGTTCAGACGAATTGCAAGCGGCCGGGCCCTGTGCCCGGCCGTTTTCGTTAGGCGGGACCTCAGGCGCTGAGGAAGGCGAGGCGGTCGTCGGTTCGAGCCGGCGATATCTCGAGGATTTCCGCCGTCACCACGTTCTCGGCCACGAACGGATCGTTCGCCACGCGCCGTTCGAGGTCCGCGCGCGAAACGTTGTGCGCGATGATGCCGTCGCCCGAGTTGGGCTCAAGGCTGCCGACGAGAAGGAAGATGCCATCGTCGAACCCGGCTTTTATCCATTCCTTGTGGCCTTCCATGAACTCTCCTGCACGGGCCTTGTTGTCCGAGAATCTGAGCAGGACGGTAAACATGTCGGTGTCTCCCTGTTGATTTTATTGTCGGGTGACGGTGCGGCGTCAGCCGGTCGGTGCGAGGATGCCGTCCAGCCATCGGCACATGCGGTCTACTTCACGCTCGACGAAGGCGGGGTCGCGGAATGCGTTCGACAGCGATGCGACTCCCTGGCTGAAGGCGAGGACGTGCATGGCGAGATCGTCCGCGTCCTCGGTGCGGCCGAGCGCGACGAACTGTTCCGTCAGCCACGACCGGAAAAGCCCGAAGAGTGCCACGGCGTTGTCTTTTGCCCCGTGATCGAGCTTGGCAAGCTCGGCGTTGAGCGTACCGACGGGGCAGCCGAACCGTTCGATGTCGGCGCCGTTGACGATGACGATGCGGATGAAGCTGCGGATGCGGTCCGCGGGGTCGTCGCTGTCCGCTTCCCACTGCCGCAGCATGTCCCGCGTGTCGGACAGGCGCGCCTCGATGACGGCGTCGAGGATCTCGTCCTTGGACTTGAAGTGGTAGTAGAAGTTTCCGCGCGAGATCCGGACCTCGTCGGCGATATCGGCGAAGGACGTATTTTCATATCCCTGCCGGTAGAACAGCCGGTCCGCCGCGTCGAGAATGTTCTCCCGGGTTTCTGCCGATTTCATCGCGCCCGCCTACGAAGTTTGATCTAGGATATTTGTCCTATTTCTGAAGTTAGGACAAGTGTCCTAGGGCGTCAAGCGCGCTGCATGGGAAGGCGGCGCCTGAGCGTTGCGGTCAGTCGAAGAGACCGGAAAGCCACCCCGCATCCCAGGCAGCGCCGATCAGGAGACGGATCGCCAGCAGGGTCAGCAGGATCTTGAAGACGACCCGGAAGGTCTTCTCGGGAATGACGTCGAGCGTGCGCCCGCCCACCCAGTTGCCGGCAACCGTGGCCGCGATCATGGCTGCGAGCAGCGGAAGGTAGGCGCCGAGCTGGAATCCGATCAAACCAAATACCACGAGCTTGACGACATGCGTGACCGCGAGAAGCGTCGCCATCGTCGAGACGTGAATGCGCCTGTCGCCGCTGGCGTAAGCGATGAAAGGGGCGACGAACGTTCCGGTGGCGCCCACGAATATGCCGAGAAAGGTCGTGAGGAACCCGAGGACGCCGAACCGCGGCCGTTCGGGCCCGCCGACCGCGAGCCGCGGCATGTGCATGACGAGCAGAATGAACCCGCCGAGAAGCATCTGCAGGACGCTCGACGACAGCGAAACGAATGTCTGGGCGCCTGCCGCGCCGCCGAGGACGGCCCCGATGCTGAACGGCACGATCAGGTTCTTCTTCACGTATCGCCACATCAGGACGGCCCGGCTGGTGCCGGCCCCGAGCTGCACGACCGTATGGACCGGAATGAGGATCGCGGGCGGGTAGAAGAACGCCATCGTCGCAAGAAGGAGAAGACCGCCCGCCGTCCCCGTGACGGTTCCGAGAAACGTCGTGATAAAGGCAGCGACCGTCAGCCCGGCAAACAGCAGCGGGCCGGTATCCGGCACGCCGAGAAAGCTCTCCATCAGAAGACGCCCGATTTTTCCGCGGCACTCCACAGAAGACGGATCGACAGGACGGTCAAGGCGATCTGGAACAGCCGCTTGAAGACGTCTTCGCGCATGACCGTGAGGAGTTTGAAGCCCAGCCAGTTGCCGACGAAACCGGCCGCGACCATCGCCGCCATCAGCGGCAGGTAGGTCATGAACGCGAAGCCGAGGAACCCGAACACGACGGCCTTCAGCCCGTGGACG
>JAYPTI010000212.1:0-3186 GCA_038133505.1 Alphaproteobacteria bacterium | reverse complement strand
CTGATCGATCTCGCGCGCACGTTCAATCTGGAAACCGTGGCCGAATGCGTCGAGACCCAATCGGAGGCCGAACTCCTCACCAACGAGGGCGTCCGCTATCTCCAGGGATACGCGTTCGGCTACCCGGACATGACGGCGCCGTGGCAGGAAAACGACGATGTCGACCGCCCGGCGCAGACCGCCGCGGGATCGATCGAGATTTCGAAGAAACCGGCTACCGGCGCCTGACGCCGGAACCGAAAGAGGCCGGCCGGGTCAGTCGCCCTTTTTGGACAGCGCGTCGAGCTGGCGCTGCATCGCCTCGAGCTGGGACTTCAGCATCGTCAGCGCCTCGTCCGACCCCTCGGCATTGCCGGCCGCAGCGCCGCCGCCCTCTTCGTCGGACGGCCTGAACGGCGTCATCATCTTCATCGCCTGTTCGAACATGGCCATGTTCTGCCGGCCCATTTCCTCGAACGAGGAGAACGGGTACATGCCGCCGAGCGCGTTCTCGAGATAGCTGCGCATCTGTTCCTGATTGTGGGCGAACGACTGCATCGTCATGTCGAGATACTGCGGCACGAGGCCCTGCAGATTGTCGCCGTAGAAGCTGATGAGCTGGCGCAGGAAGCCCGTGGGAAGCAGGTTGTTTCCCTTCGCCTCCTGCTCGACGATGATCTGCGTCAGGACCGCGCGGGTGATGTCCTCGCCGGACTTGGCGTCGTTGACCCGGAACTCGACGCCTTCCTGGACCATCTTCGCGAGATCGTCGAGCGTCACGTAGGTGCTTTCCGCCGTGTTGTAGAGCCGGCGGTTGGCGTACTTCTTGATCGTGATGACTTCCGATCCGTCGCCTTGCGGCCTGTTGCTCCTTCGAGCCATGACGCAGAGCTCCCACATACAGTCGCATTATTACAACTTGACCCAATTTCGCATTTTTGTTGCGCTGCATCAATGGTTTGATGCGCTGCCGAATTGCTGCCGGAGTGGCGGAAACAGGGCGCGTCGCCTATAGTTGGGAAATGTCTGACGCACCGGATCCGCAAGACCTCGCCCGTCGGTATCTCGATTTATGGCAACAGTATCTGACACAGGCTGCGAGCGATCCGACATTCGCCGCGAACATGGCGAAGCTCTCGGCGGCCATGATGCCGCAGTTCGCCGCCTTCCAGAATTTCACGGGCGCTCACGATGAGGGCGCGGCGCAACGGGCCGCGGCCGCTGGCGATGCATCTGATGGCGGCGGGGACGATTTCCGCGAGCTCGCTGAGCGCGTGGCCGCTCTTGAGAAGCGGCTGGATGCCGCTGAACGGAAACCTCGCGGAGCCCGGAAGGGCGCTGCAAAAGGAACTCGCGGCGGCAAATCCTGAAGCGTTTTCGACGGCGCTGACCGACGAGCTGATGCGGCGTCACGACGCCTTCCTCTCCGGCATCGAAACCTATCGCGACCATCCCTACAGCCGCACGATCGAAGATCCGCCGCCGCTATGGGAGCGCGGCCCGGCAAAGCTCCTCGATTACGGCGTGACGGACCGGGCGGGAACCGACGGCACGCCCCTGCTCGTCGTTCCGTCGATGATCAACCGCGGCTACATCCTCGATCTGACGGTTGAAAACAGCTTTCTGCGTTTTCTGGCGGGCCGGGGCTTCCGGCCGCTGCTGGTCGACTGGGGCACGCCCGACGAAGCGTGGCTCGCGCGCGATCTGTCGGACATCCTGTCGACCGATCTGGTCGAGATGCTGGAGACGGCGACGGAGACCGCGGGCGGCGCGCCGGTGACGGTGATCGGCTACTGCATGGGCGGCACGATGGCGACGGCGCTGGCGGCGCTCTCGCCCGACCGGGTATCGGCGCTGGTGCTGCTGGCGGCGCCGTGGGATTTCCATGCCGACGACGGCGGTCCGCCCCCGTTCGTCGCGGCGGGACGGCCGATGCTGGAAAACCTGCTGTCGGCGCTCGGCTGCCTGCCGGTGGACGTGCTTCAGATGCTGTTTCTGTCGATCGACATGGCGCAGAGCTGGGAAAAATTCAGGCGGTTCGGCGCTGCAGGCCGCGACACGGAAACGGCCGAGATGTTCGTCGCGCTGGAGGACTGGCTCAATGACGGCGTTCCGCTCGGCGCGCAGGTCGCGCGCGAATGCCTGTTCGGCTGGTACGGCGACAACCTGCCGATGCGGGGCGAATGGCAGGTGGCGGGACGGCCCGTGCGCCCGTCCGAAATCGACATGCCGGCGCTCGCCGTCGTGCCGAGCCAGGACAGGATCGTGCCGCCGGCGTCGGCGGCCGCGCTTGCGGCGGCACTGCCCCGGTGCGAAACGCTCTCGCCTTCCGCCGGACATATCGGCATGATGGTGGGCAGTCGTGCGTTAACCAAGCTATGGCAACCGCCAGCAGACTGGCTTCGGGAAAATTCTGCGTATTAAACGCAATGCGGGATCATAAAAATATAATATAATCAGGAAGTTGATTACATTTATGTTGCATTGCACAAATTTCCTTGAAGGGTCGGGAAAATAGGTCTATATTGCTGTCATAGTTAAGCGCCGGCCCCGATGAACCGGCTATCGAAGAAAGAGAAGGGAGATCCAAATGACTGAAGTTGTTATCGCGAGCGCCGCCCGCACGCCGGTCGGCGCGTTCAACGGTTCGCTGAGCACGCTGTCCGCCTCCGACCTCGGCAAGGTCTCGATTCAGGCTGCGCTCGAACGCGCGGGCGTCGATCCCGCGGACGTTTCCGAAGTCATCATGGGTCAGATCCTGACCGCCGCGCAGGGCCAGAACCCGGCGCGCCAGGCGTCGATCGGCGCCGGCCTGCCCGTCGAGGTTCCCGCCTACGGCGTCAACCAGCTCTGTGGCTCTGGCCTCAAGTCGGTCGCGATGGGCCTGCAGGCGATCCTCAACGGCGATTCCGGCATCGTTGTCGCCGGCGGCCAGGAATCGATGAGCATGGCGCCCCATGCATCGAACCTGCGCAACGGCACCAAGATGGGCAATACCGAGTTCATCGACACCATGATCAAGGACGGATTGTGGGACGCCTTCAACGGCTATCACATGGGCAACACGGCGGAAAACGTCGCGGAGAAATGGCAGATCACCCGCGAGCAGCAGGACGCGTTCGCCGCCGCCTCGCAGCAGAAGGCGGAGGCGGCCCAGAAGGCCGGCACGTTCAAAGACGAGATCGTCGCCGTCACCTACTCGACCCG
>JAYPTI010000211.1:0-3221 GCA_038133505.1 Alphaproteobacteria bacterium | reverse complement strand
CAGCCGCGCCAAGATGATCCAGATGGGCATCGACGACATGATCTGGGGCCGCCTGACCGACGGCATGGTCGTCGAGGACGGCGGGCCGATCTCGCTCAAGGACTACGTCCATCCGCGGATCGAGCCCGAAATCGCCTTCCTGCTGAAGCGCCCGCTGAAATGGCCGTGCACGGCCGCGGAAGCGCTCGCCGCGGTAGACGGCGTCGCGCCGGCGATGGAAATCATCGATTCCCGTTACAAGAACTTCAAGTTCTCGCTCGAAGACGTGGTCGCCGACAATGCATCGTCGTCCGGCTTCGTCGTCGGCCCGTGGCAGAGCCCGGAGAGCGATCTCGACAATCTCGGCATGATCCTGGAGTTCAACGGCCGGCCGGTGCAGATCGGCTCGTCCGCCGCCCTCCTAGGCCATCCGGTGCGCTCGCTTGTTTCCGCCGCACGTTTGACCTCCGAGGCGGGCGAACGGCTGGAAGCCGGCTGGATCGTCATGGCGGGCGGCGCGACGGCGGCCGAGGCTCTCAAGCCCGGCGTTTTCGTCCGCAATTCGGTGCAGGGTCTGGGATCGGTCGCCTTCTCGGTGACCAAGTAAGGACGGGCCGGCCGTTCAGGCCGCGCCCGCGATCTGCCGCAGGGTCCAGGTCAGCGCGCCGGGGTCGGCCTTGCCCTGCCCCGCGATGTCGAGCGCGCTGCCGTGCGCGACCGACGAGAACAGCACGGGCGTCCCGATCGTGAACGCCGCAGTGCCCGTAAACCCGACAAGCTTCGCCGGAATGTGCCCCTGGTCGTGATACATGACCACGTAGGCGTCGTAGCCTGCGTCGAGATACATCGTGTCCGCGCCGAACGGTCCGTGCGCGTCGATCCCCGCCGCAACGGCCTCGGCAATGGCGGGCGCCACCGTCTCGATCTCTTCGGTGCCGAACAGCCCCCCTTCCCCGGCATGCGGATTGACGCCCGAGACCGCGAGACGCGGCGTCTCGATGCCGATCCGCTTGAGGGCGGCGTCGGCGGCCTTCAATGTACGGACGATGCGCGGCCGGTCGATCAGGTCGAGCGCCGCGCGGATGCCGAGATGAAGCGTGACATGCGCGATCCGGAGACGGTCGGATGCCAGCATCATGAAGACGTCGTCCTCGTCCGTGCCGGTCTCGCGCGCGACGAACGACGGATAGCCGTCGAAATCGATTCCTGCCGCCTTGATCGACGACTGGGTCTGCGGGCATGCCGCGACAGCGTCGACCTCGCCCTTCTGCGCCATCGCGATGGCATGGGAGGCGTAGGCCAGGATGGCGCGGCCCGTGTCCGCGTTGCTCCTGCCCGGCGTCAGCCCCGACGCATCGAGCGCGCCGACATCGATCGTATCGTCCGGAAAGGGCAGACCCAGCCCGTCTGCATAAAATTCGAGCACGCCACGATCGCCGACCAGCACGGGCACGCACAGATCGCGCACGGCGGCGTCGTTTGCCGCCTTCAGCGCGATTTCGGGGCCGATCCCGGCAGGATCGCCGATGGCGACGGCGATGCGGGGCTTCGAGGCTGCGGTCATCGCGTCAGATGGGGATGACGACGAGCGTGTCGAAGCGCTGCGAGTCGCAGACGATCACGCGGGAGCGGAACAACGGGCGGCCGTCCTCGATGACGATCTCGTCGATGTATTTCCCGGAATTGAACAACGAGATGTCGCCTTCCTGCATCGTGCGCACGATGGCGTAGGACGTCTCGACCATCCAGGCGCCGCCCTTCTCGCCGCGGATGCGCGTCCCGGACAGCAGGTGCCGATAGAAATGCGGCTCGTAGACGTTCGCTTCGCGCAGGGCCTTGATGCGGTCCTTCAGCATGCCGCGGCTCGAACATTCCATCACGCCGATGCGGCGGCCCTTAGCGTGGCTCACCCGGTCGATGATGCGGTAGGTGCAGGCCTCGGTGAAATAGTCCGGCCACTCCTCCAGCCGGTCGTCGTCGATCATGTGCGCATAATCGACGATGAAGTTCTCGATCAGGCGGCGGGTGGCGTCGTCGGCCACGGGCACGGTTCCGGATGCATCCATCGTCAGACCCCCATCAGCTCGCGGTAGCCTTTCCAGAACCCGCGGATCGATACCTCGGTCGCGCGGCCCTCTTCGGTGGGCGCGACGTCGCGGCCGCCCATCTCGACGATGGTGGTCTCGCCGGGATCGTGCTTCGAGCCGCGCTGGACCCAGCCGCCGACGACGCCGTCCTCCATTGAGATCAGCCCGCCGGGCCCGACCATGTTGGATTGCTTGATCCGCGCCTCGCGCTGTTCGGCCGTGTCGTCGGCGCTTCCGAGCACCCACCAAATCAGCTCGCACTCTTCCGGTCCCTTGGGAAGGCACAGGCGCAGCGCGATCGAGTTGTAGATCTGCTGGACGACGAAATTGGGATAGGTCGACTGGATCGCAAGCGTCGTGCCGCAGTCGTATTCGCGCCAGCTCGCAACGAGGCTCGGGTCGGACAGCAGATAGCCATCCTTGACAGAGAGCAGCACCTTCGAATTGTACTGCTCCTCTTCCTTGTCGGTCTCGGCGATGGAATAGCTGATGTGGTGCCAGCCATTATCGGACAGCTTGATGCCGCCCTTCATCGACAGACGGTTGATGCGGAACGTGGCCTGGAACATGTGCAGGATGCTCGCATGGTACGAATCCCGCACGTTCTCCATGTAGAGCTTCCAGTTGTTCGGCATGTACTGGTTGAACGTGCCGAGAAGCTCCATGTCGCGGCCGAGCACGCGGTCCATATTGGCGCACATGTCCGCTCCGAGGAAATCGCGGAGCGGCGGGGCGGCTTCGGAGAACGTCGCGAAGATCAGCCCGTGCAGGGTTTCGACGCGCAGCCGATGCAGCCCGAATTGGGCCGGGTCGAAATCGTCCGGCATGCCGCCTACCTTGCCGACGCCCTTGCCGAACGCGACGTTGACCAGGTTGCCCTTCAGGTCGTAGCGCCAGTTGTGATAGACGCAGGTGAGTTCCGGCGCGTTCCCCTCGCGGGCGATACAGACGAGGTTGCCCCGGTGTGCGCAGCGGTTGACCATCACCTGCACGTCGCCGTCGTTGTCACGCACGACGATCACCGGCGTCTCGCCGATATAGATGGTGCGGTAGTCGCCGGCCTCCGGGATTTCCTGTTCCAGGCCGACGAAGCTCCAGACAGGGCCGCGAAACAGCTTCTGCTGCTCCTCGGCATAGACGTCCGGATCGGTATAG
>JAYPTI010000210.1:0-3263 GCA_038133505.1 Alphaproteobacteria bacterium | reverse complement strand
CGATCTCGTAGAGCTTGGCGTCGCGCAGCAGGCGGCCGGTGGGATAGTCGTTGATGTAGCCGTTGCCGCCGAGGATCTGGACGGCGTCGAGCGCCATCTCGGTGGCGCGCTCGGCCGAAGAGAGGATCGCGCCGGCCGCGTCCTTCCGGGTGGTCCGTTCGCGGTCGCAGGCCTTGGCGACGGCGTACACGTATGCCTTCGACGCGTTCATCTTGGTGTACATGTCGGCGAGCTTGCCCTGGATGAGCTGGAACTCGCCGATAGGCTGGCCGAACTGCTCGCGCTCATGCACGTAGGGGACGACCGCGTCCATGCAGGCCTGCATGATGCCGAGCGGCCCGCCCGACAGGACGGCGCGTTCGTAGTCGAGCCCGCTCATCAGGATGCGCACGCCGGAATTCAGCGCGCCGAGGACGTTCTCCTCCGGCACGACGCAATCCTCGAAGATCAACTCGCCCGTGTTCGAGCCGCGCATGCCGAGCTTGTCGAGCTTCGGGCCGGTCGAAAACCCGTCGTAGCCCTTCTCGACGATAAAGGCCGTGATCCCCCGCGCGCCCGCTTCGGGGGTCGTCTTGGCGTAGACGACAAGGACGTCGGCGTCCGGCCCGTTGGTGATCCACATCTTGGTGCCGTTCAGCTTGAAGCCGCCCTCGGTGCGCTCCGCCTTGAGGCGCATCGAGACAACATCGGACCCCGCCCCCGGTTCCGACATCGCGAGCGCCCCGACATGCTCACCCGATATCAGGCCCGGCAGATATTTCTTCTTCTGCTCGTCGCTGCCGTTGCGCCGGATCTGGTTCACGCACAGGTTCGAATGCGCGCCGTAAGACAGGCCGACGGAGGCAGAAGCCCGGCTGATTTCCTCCATCGCGACCACGTGCTCGAGATAGCCCATGGCGGCGCCGCCGTACTCTTCCTCGACAGTGATGCCGAGCAGGCCCAGCTCGCCCATCTCCTTCCACAGTTCGGCCGGGAACTGGTTCTCACGGTCGATCTCGGCCGCCATGGGCGCGATCCTGTCCTGCGCGAAACCGCGGACGGTCTCCCGCAGGAGATCGGCGGTCGAGCCGAGGTCGAAGTCGAAATCGGGGAGGCTGTTCGAGGCCACGGGCATCATCCTGTCCGGAACGGGGCCTGAAGCCTAGAAGGCCGCGGGGTCCGGGGTCAATCGCCCGGCCTCGGCCTTAATTCATAATTAGCCTTCCCGCGCTATTCTGAAGACCGCTCGCAAATGGGCATTCGCGGGCGGGATCGACATGTAGTCGAATGGAGAAAGCCATGAAGCGCGCCCTCCTTGCCGCCGCCATGATGGCGGCGCTCGTACCTGCCTCCGTCCGTGCGGAGGATTCCTGCGCCGACCGCGACAAGATCGTCGCGAAGCTCGGTTCCGAATACAACGAAACCGCCGGCAGCCGCGGACTGACCCACAAGGGCGCGGTGCTGGAGATCTTCACCTCGCGGGAAGGCTCCTGGACCATCATCGTGACCGCGCCGACGGCGGGCATCGGCCTCCGGTCCTGCCTCGTCGCGCATGGCGAAAGCTGGGAGTCGCTGCCGCTGCAGCTCGCGCAGGGCGGCGAGACGTCCTGACGGACGGCGTTTAAGGGCCGGTCCAGGACCGGCCCGCGGGCGGACCTCAGGGTCGCCCCTACAACGGTCGTTCAGGCGTTTTCGAGTTTCTCGGCGAACCTCGAGCGCCAGTCCTCGATGGGCTCGAAGGTCGGGTCGGCCTTGGCGTGCGCTTCCGAGCGCCGGTAGATTTCCTCGTCCGGCAGCGTGAGGTCGAGGTCGTGGCGGTGCGGCTGGTTGATGTACCAGGGCGTATCCATGAACGCTTCCAGCCGGTTCCCCTCAGGGTCGAAGAAATAGACCGACCACGCGTTGCCGTGATCCGTGACGAAGATCGTCTCGACATCCTCGTCCGCCGTCACCGCCGCGTAGACCTGCTTGAGATCCGCAAGCTTGTCGCACCGGAACGAAATCTGGTTGACCGTCGTCTGGTCGGTGTCGGGCCGCCGCCCCTCGGCGACGACGACCTGGTGATGATCGCGCGGGTCGGCGCTCATGAAGGCGTAGCGGTTGCCGTTGAGCACGCCCTCGTCGGCAATCCCGAAACCGAACATCCGGACGTAGAAAGCCTTCATCCGGTCGAAATCCTGCACCCAGATTCCGACGTGCGAGAGCTGCATTCTCGGTAGCTTGGCCATGTCCTGCTATCCACCAATCCGGGCAAGAGCGTTATCCGGCTCATATTAGGCGCGCGGTCGCGGAAACCGCAACGATGCGGGTTTGCTTCCGCACGCGGAGGCGCTATTCATGGCCGATACAAAACTCCGGAGGACGGGATGAAAATAACGAGTTTCGCGGTCAACGGGACCGAATCCTATGGCGTCGTCACTGACGGCGGCATCATCGACGCCAAGCCGCTGGCCGGCGGACCGCAGACGCTTCGCGGCGCGATCGCCGCCGATGCACTCGGCGTGATCGAGAAGGCCGCGGCGGGCAAGAGCGCCGACTACAGCCTCGACGAGATCGAGTTCCTTCCGGTCATCACCGACCCCGACAAGGTGTTCTGCGTCGGCCTGAACTACCGCAGCCACGTCACCGAGGGCGGCAACCGGCCCGAGCCCGAGTGGCCGATGATCTTCACGCGCTATCCCAACTCGCATGTCGGCCAGGGCCAGCCGATGATCAAGCCGAAGGTCTCCGACAAGTTCGACTACGAAGGCGAGATGGCGCTGATCATCGGCAAGACCTGCCGCCATGTGCCCGAGGCCGACGCGCTGTCGGTCGTCGCCGGCTACAGCTGCTACAACGACGGCTCGATCCGCGACTACCAGCGTCACACCAGCCAGTTCGTCTCAGGCAAGACGTTCTACCACTCCGGCGCATTCGGCCCGTGGATGGTGACCAGCGACGAGATCACCGATCCCGCAACGCTGACGCTGATCACCCGTCTCAACGGCGAGGAAATGCAGCGCGCGACGACGGACGACCTGCTGTTCAACTGCAACCAGCTGATCCACTACCTGTCGACCGTCACCGAGCTCTATCCGGGCGACGTGATCGTCACCGGCACGACCGGCGGCGTCGGCTTCTACCGCGACCCGCAGGTCTTCATGAAGGAAGGCGACACGGTCGAGGTCGAACTCGACAAGATCGGCATTCTCAGCAACCCGATCATCAACGAGAAGTAAAACGGTATCGTCGGCGCGGGCTATCCGGCCCGCGCCAGATGCCCCTCGAGCGCCGCGTTGAAGCGC
>JAYPTI010000209.1:0-3293 GCA_038133505.1 Alphaproteobacteria bacterium | reverse complement strand
GCGGCATCGGGCCGCGCCGCGAATGCCGCGAACGCCGTCGCCTCGAGCGAAGAGACGCCCACCGCGCAAGCCCCCGACGCGAGCGCGAAACCGCGCGCCGCCGCGATCCCGGTCCGGATGCCGGTGAACGATCCCGGGCCGACCGCGACGCCGACGACGGCAATGTCGGTCGCCGAGCCTCCGGCGGCGCCGATCGCGTCCATGATCATGGGGACCAGCGCCTCGGCATGGCCGCGGGTCATCTCCCGGCCGCGTTCCGCGAGAACGTCGTCCCCGTCGAGCAGCGCGACCGCGCAGGCGTCTCCGCTGGTATCGATGCCGAGAACGACGGTCACGGCGCGCCGTCCGCCTGCTTCCGATTCGGGTGCGCCGTGCTAGCCTCGCGGCGGTTCATCTGCGCCGGGAACAGGCGCGCTGGAAACGGATACGTGACGATATGAGCCTCGTGGAGATCGCCGCACCGGCATTCGACGTCGACATCGATATCGCCTACGCGACCGACAACAACTTCACCGGGGCGCCGGTCTACGCGCGCGCCGGCTGCTATCTTCACAAGGACGCTGCCGACGCCCTCGGGACCGCGATCGATCTCGCGGCGCTGCACGGACTTCGGTTCCGCATTTACGATGCCTTCCGGCCGTCGGAGGCGCAGTGGGCGCTGTGGAACCATACGCCCGACCCCGAATTCCTGGCCGATCCGCGCCGCGGCTCGCCGCATTCGCGCGGCGTCGCCGTCGACCTTACCCTGATCGATGCGGACGGCGCGGCGCTCGACATGGGTACGGGCTTCGACGCCTTCACGCCGCTGTCGCATCACGGCAACCGGGAGATCGACCCCGCCGCCCATCGGAACCGGCACACGCTGCTCGGCATCATGACGGATGCCGGCTGGGACTTTTACCGAAACGAGTGGTGGCACTATCAGCTCTTCAATTCCCGCGACTACGCGCTTCTCGGCGATTCGGACCTGCCGGAGCCGATGATGCCCACAGCCTGATTTAGACGGCGAAACCCCGAATACACCGCAACAAACCAGGGGTGTTGCCCGAATCATTCGCACATTACTTTAGCCGGATTCGGGTCAGGCGGAACAAATACATGAGAAAATTCCTTTTTTCAGGACTGGTCGCAGTCGCCGCAGGCACGGCGGGCCTGCTCGAACCCGCGCCCGCGGCGGCCGCCGACTCGGCCGTCGTGATCATGTATCACCGGTTCGGGGAAGACGCGCACCCGTCGACCAACATCCGGCTCGACCAGTTCGAGGCCCACCTGGCGGAACTCGCCAATTCGCGATACACGGTCCTGCCGATACCGGAAGTCGTCGAGCGGCTGAAGAAGGGAGAGTCCCTGCCGGACCGGACGGTTGCGCTGTCCATCGACGACGCCTTCCTGTCCGTCTACCGGGAAGCGTGGCCCAGGCTCAAGGCAGCCGGGTTCCCCTTTACCCTGTTCGTGGCGACGGAACCGGTAAGCCGGGGCCAGTCGGGCTATATGGACTGGGACCAGATCCGCGAGCTCAAGAAGGCGGGCGTCACCATCGGCAGCCAGACGCACTCGCACCTCCACATGGCGTCATCGAGCGCCGAGCGCAATCGCGGCGAGCTCGAGGAGTCGAATTCCCGTTTCCGGGCGGAACTGGGCGAAGCGCCGACGATCATCGCCTACCCGTACGGCGAGTACAGTCTCGCGGTCCGGGACGTCGCGAAGGAAGCGGGCTTCACCGCCGGCTTCGGGCAGCACTCCGGCGTCCTCTTCACGGGCGCCGACATGTACTACCTGCCGCGGTTCGCGATGAACGAGAATTTCGGCGATATAAGCCGTTTCAAGCTGGCCGCGAACGCCTTGCCCCTGCGGGTAAAGGAAGTCTCTCCGGCCGATCCCCTGCTGTCGCCGGCGAACAACCCGCCGTTGCTCGGCTTCACGGTCGCCGGCGATGAGGCATCGCGCCTGGCGCGGCTGAGCTGCTATCCGTCCAACCAGAGCGAAACGCGTCTCGAAAGGCTCGGCTCGCGCGTCGAGGTCCGGCTCGACACGGCCTTTCCGGCGGGCCGCGCGAGGATCAACTGCACCATGCTGGCGCCGTCCGGCAGGTGGCACTGGTACGGATTGCAGTTCTTCGTTCCCCGGCCCTGACGAGGCCGGCGCCGTCGGACCTCAGGCGTCGGGCGGGACGGCCACTTCGCCGGAAAGATCCCACAGCCAGGCGCGATCCAGAAGCTGAAGCTTGTTGACCCGCATGATCAGCTTGATCGTCTCGAGATAGGCCTCGCCGCGCTCGGAATAGCGCTCGAGCGTCTCGACGAGACGGTAGCCCTCGATGACGCCGCCTTCCCCGCGCATGCCGGCGCGGGCTTCCCGGAAACCGTCATAGGCGAAATGGCTGTTCAGATTGTGGACGTACGCCGTCACGCCCTGGAGCAGATGGTCGAACGCCCGGACCTTGTAGCTTTCGCCCTCGCCGCGTTCGGTCGGCACGATTCCGGGCCGGTTGTCCTTGTAGATCCGCTGGCCGAACAAGGCGTTGCCCTCGCGCGCGAAACGCGACGTGCCCCAGCCGCTCTCCTCGGCCGCCTGTGCGATCGCGAGCGACGGCGGGATGATGTCGACCGCCTCGAGCAGCGACGCGAAGTCGGCCTTCTCGAGCCCGTAGCGGTCGGCGACCCCGGCAAGCCATGCCTCCTCGGCGCCGGTCAGTTTCTTGCCGCCCGATACGCGATCCTGCAGGTCGAGAATGCGGAGACGCTCGCGCGTGACATGCTCGTTCGCCTGCAGGACGAGGGGCAGGATGGACTTGATGAAGACGATCTTGCGCTGCGCCGGTCGCGACAGGTTCGCCAGATCCTTGGGCAACGACGCAAGCAGCACACGCGGAACGTGGCCGGTCTTGTGGACGCCGTCGAGCTCGTAGCCCACGCGGCGGAACAGATCGCTGAGCTTGCCGGTGGAGCTGACGGTAAGAACCTTCAGCGGCTTCGCCAAACGGGCACCGAGCGAAGCGGACGCGCTCTGCCGGGCCTCGGCGGCCGCACCGTGTGCGGCGGTCGGCGGCCCGCCGGCCGGCGCACTCGCGAGATCGGCGATGCCGAGGGCCATCAGGCCGCCGAAGGCAAGCCCGAGCCCGGCGAGGGAGAATCGCTGGAACGTCGACGCGCCGGCGGTTTGCGTGTCGTGTCGCGTCGTCGATGTCTTCTTCACTGCTATTTCATTCCCATCCTTTGCGCGTCGCCGGTATTGTGCGGACGATCGCGGGTAGCGTCGGGCCGGGCCGGACGAGGCGGCGCCCCCTACTGAAC
>JAYPTI010000208.1:0-3301 GCA_038133505.1 Alphaproteobacteria bacterium | reverse complement strand
CCTCCCGGCCACCCAACGCCAGTATCCTCATGGGTGGCCGGGAGGGGGAGCGGGCCGGAACCGCGATTTAATTCCTCAAATATCGATCCGGAACAGCCGCATCGAGTTGTCGCGGCCGATCTTCTGACGGTCGGCCTCGGCGATGGCGCAGACGTCGAACCATTCCGCCGCGTGGTCGATGTTCTCGAACGGCCAGTCCGCCGAGAACAGGATGCGGTCCGAGCCGATCTCCAGCATCGCGTCGATCAGCGTCTGGGTGCGGAAGTTGCCCGACGTCGTGATGTAGAAATTGTTCTCGAAATAGTGGGCGAGCTTCTGTTTGGCCGGATAGGCGGGCTCCGCGTTGGTCCACTTGTTGCGGTTGTCGACGCGCCACATGCTGTAGGGCAGCCCCTCGCCCATGTGACCGAGGACGATCTGCAGATTGGGGTGGTCGTCGAACAGGCCGGACGCCATCAGGCGCAGCGAATGAACCGCCGTCTCCTGGCCGAACGCCCAGGTCGGGCCGAGCAGCCACGGATGGCCGTCGTAGATCTGCGCCATGGATTTAAGCGGGTTGCGCGGGTGCAGGTAGAACGGCACGTCGAGGTCGGCCATCACCTTCCAGAACGGCGTGTACTGCGGCAGGTCGTAATAGACGGCGGTCTCCGGCTCGTCGATCTGCGAGAAGCCGTTGACCAACGCGCCGACGAAGCCCAGCTCCTTGACGCAGCGCTCCATCTCGGCGCACGCCATGTCGACGTCCTGCATCGGCAGCGCCGCGAAGCCGCGGAACCGTCCGGGATTGCGCTGCACCCATTCGGCCAGCATGTCGTTCGATTTCCGGGCGATGTCGTACGCCTTCTGGCGGTCCCAGATCGCCTGCACGGCGGGAGCATTCAAGGAAAGGATCATCAGCTCGATCCCCCACCGGTCCATCTCCTCGATCCGGCGGCCCTCGATGTCGAGAATGCGCGCCTTGAGTTCCTCCCACGTATAGTCCGGAAGGTAGCCCTTCGAATCCATCAGCGTGTCTTCGATGGCGAAATGTTCTTCGAGCGCGATCTTGCCCTGCATGGTCATCCCCTTGTTTTCGGTATTGCGGCGTTATCCCACAAAGCCGGAAGCAAGGCGACAGGACGTTTCAACAGGCGCAAAAAGCGAAGGGCCGCCCCGAGGGGCAGCCCTTCCATTGTCAGACACGGTCCGACGCGGACCATGAATGCGTCGCATTCAGCCGAGGCGAACCTCTTCAGAGGCGACGATCCAGTTCCGCGCGGTCGAGGACCGCACCTTGAGACAATGAGACACTGGATCACCTCCTTTCGATTGTTGAAAACCGAGTGGAAGTATGGCGCTGGGCCTGAATCGGCTCAAGCGATATTGCGGCGCAATAAAATATTACGGTGCGGCGCCGGCGATCAGATCGCGGCCGGCAGCGATGGCGTTCTCGTCCCAGGCGACCGAGTAATGCGCCGACGCGGCCATCAGGTTGCGGTACTGGCGCTGCAGCGCGTTCGACTCGTAGATCGCCCGGCCGCCGGCGGCATTGAACAGCCGCGTGCCGGCCATCAGCGCCGTCTTCGCGGCCCAGGCCGCGTCGCGGCGCGCCGCCAGCAGGTAGCCGGCCGACAGCGTTTCGCCGTCGCCGAGCCGGCGCATCGCATCGCCGATGGATCGGCGGTAGAGCGCGTCCGCGGCCGCGATCTCGGCCGAGCATTCGCCGGCGACGATATGGCTGACCGGGCTGTCGGCCATCGAGGTCCCGCGCGACACCCGGCCGGCGGTATAGCGCAGCCACTCGTCGAGCAGCCCTTCCGCCATGCCGACAGACATCGCCGAGAAGCCGAAGGACGACAGGCTGCCGCGCGGCATCCGGTAGACGGGCTCCGGATTGACGTCGGCGCCCGGCCCCTTCCCCGCCCGCGCAAGGGCGCCGTCAAGACGGCGGTGCGCGGGTACGAAAGCGTCCGCGACATGGAAGCTCTTGGAGCCGGTGCCTTCCAGACCGATCGTGTGCCAGTCGTCGATGATTTCCGCGTCCGCCATCGGCACGAGGAAGAAGTGCGGCCCGTCGCGTGTATCGCCGTCGACGATGAAGCCTCCGCAGATCAACCAGTCGGCATGATCGATGCCGCTCGCGAAACCGAACGTGCCGGAGAATTGAAACCCGCCGTCGACGGGGACCGCGACGCCCTTCGGATCGAACGACGCGGCCATCACGGCATCCGGCGCGTCCGCCCAGACGTCGTCCTGCGCCTGTTCGGGAAACGTGCCGAGCAGCACGGCGTGATCCGCCATGATGCACTGGATCCACGCCTGCGCGCCGTCGGCGGCCGCCAGCGTCTGTCCGACGACGCACATGTCGTCCCAGCCCATCGCGAAACCGCCGTAGCGGGGCGGCTGGGTCATGCGGATCATGTCGGCCTGCTTGAACGCCGCGACGGCTTCCGCCGGCACGCTGCGCGCCGCCTCCGTCGCCTCCGCCCGGGCGCGCAGATCTCCGGCCATGGCATGGGCGCGCGCAACGAGGGTATCGACCGTAACGGGGGCGGTTTTCGCGGAGGACGTCTGTCGCAGGGCTGATGTCATGGCCTATTCACCCGAGTATTCCGTCGCTCCACAATAAGACAATCGGTCGCGCGTTCAATCTGCGAACCGAACCAGCCCGTCGGCGGCCTTCACGCCCTGGCCCTCGGGCAGGACGAACAGCGGGTTGATCTCGGCATCCAGCAGACGGTCGCCGAACGCGCGGCACATCTCCGCAAAGCCGAGCGCCGCGTCGACCAGCGCCGCGACATCGGCCCGCGGCGCGCCGCGATAGCAGTCGAGCAGCGGAAACAGCGCAAGGGAGGCCAGCATCTCCTCGATATCGGCCCGGTCGACCGGCAGCAGGCGCACCGCATTGTCGTGCAGCAACTCCGCCTGCGTGCCGCCGCCGCCGATCAGCAGCGCAGGCCCGAGCACGGGATCGCGGGCGAAACCGACGATGATCTCGACGCCGCCGCGTACCCTTTCCTGCACCAGAAACCGGACCGGCCCCGCGATCCCGGCATCCGTCGCCGCCGCGGCGATATCGGCGCAGGCGGCGGCAACGTCCTCCGGCGCGACGCCGACGCGGACGCCGCCCACCTCGGATTTGTGCGCGACCGCGGCACTCAGCAGCTTCACGACCACGGGTGCATCGACGGCCGCCGCGGCTTCGGCTGCCGCGTCGGGGGTGTCGCAAATCGTCTCTTTCACCGACGGGACGCCGAACGCGGCGAACAGGCGCTTGGCTTCCGCCTCGTCGAGCGAACCGGCGCGTCGGTCGAACCCGCCC
>JAYPTI010000207.1:0-3687 GCA_038133505.1 Alphaproteobacteria bacterium | reverse complement strand
TCGTGCGCCAGCTGCATGTCCATGTCGTCGCGCGCACCGAGGGCGACCCGGCCTGGCCCGGGCCGGTCTGGGGCCACAGCCCGCCGGAGCCCTACGACGACGCCTCGCTGGCGGCACGGATTTCGGAGATATCGGCCGCGCTCTGACGGACGCGGCGCACCGCCTAGCGGACCAGGCTCTAGGCTTTCTCCCGGACGGCCGCCGGTGCGCTCTCCAGCGAGCCGGAACGGTAGGGCGGCTGCGGGTCGTACTCGGTCATCAGCTGCACGAACTGGGCGTGTTCCGCTCCGGCGACCTCGGACAGCAGCGTCAACGCCATGTCGATCCCTGCCGAGACGCCGGCGCCGGTCATCACCTTGCCGTCCGTGACGACGCGTTCGTGGACGGGGATCGCGCCGTACCCCTCGAGCTGCTTCATCGCCGACCAGTGCGTCGTCGCGCGCTTGCCCGCGAGGAGCCCCGCCGCGCCGAGCACCAGCGCGCCGGTGCAGACAGACGTCGTCCACTCGGTTTTCCCGTCGATCGCACGCACCCAGTCGAGAATCTCCGCATCCTCCGTCACGTGGCTCATGTCGGCGGCGCCGGGAACGAGCAGGATGTCGGCTGCGGCGACGTCGTCGAGGGCGTGATCGATTTCGAGGCCGATATGGCCCGCGCGGACGGGGCCGGTCCGCTTGCCGACGATCTTCACCTCGGCGCCCGGCGCGCGGCCGATAATTTCAAGCGGGCCGACCGCATCGAGCGCCGTCACCCGGTCGAAAATAAGAAGCGCGATCTTCATTCAACTTCCCCTGTCCCGAAACGAAAAATGGCGGAGCCCTGCCCCGCCATTTTCGGTATGGATGCGCCGAAGCGCAGCGATTATTCGGCGGCCTGCGCCATCGCCGCTTCGTCTTCCTCGATCAGCTTGTCGAGCGACAGGCGGGCAAGCGCCAGCGCGCTGTCCGCGTGAATCTCGACGAGATCGCGATCGGGCTCGATGTTAATGCGATCCTGCTGGACCTCCATGATGATCTTGTCCTCGATGAAGGTCGGGAAGATTTCGTCGTACAGCTCCTGCGTCGCCTGCGGATCGTCCTGACGGTAACCGTTCGCCGCCGACCAGAAATAATGGAAGGTGGTTTCGGTTTCAGGCGTCGCCGCATGCAGCAGGCGCAGGTGGAAGCCGTCCTGCTCGCGATTCTCCTGCGCCCCTTTGCCGACGGCGATGGCACCGGACCACTGCAGCACGATGCTCGGGCCGACATATTCGAATTCCTGCCAGCGATCGACCTTGCCGGTGAACTGGCCGCCCTTCTTGTAGGTCGGCGGCGGCTCGTGCTCCAGCATCCAGCGGATGAAGTACGCCCCCTTCTCGGTCTGCTTGGCGTTCATATCGGCCGAGACATGCTGCCGGGCGTTGCCGCCGATCGTGTGCTCGTGCACGTAACCCAGATGGGTAAGGTCCATCAGGTTGTCGATCATCAGCATGTAGTTGCTCTTGATCTGGAACATGGCCTTGCGGTGGGGCCATTTCGCGTGATCGTCGTGATAGGAATAGTCGACGATCTGGCTCTCGTCGGCGCGGGCCGGATCGCCCATCCAGATCCACAGGATCTCGTTGCGCTCGACCAGCGGATAGCTGCGGACGCGCGCGGCCGGCGGAATGTTCTTCTGGCCGGGAACGACCACGCAAGTGCCCTGCGTGTCGAAGATCAGGCCGTGATAGCCGCACTGGAGGCCCTCTTCCACGACCCTGCCGTGGGTGAGCGGCGCACCGCGGTGACAGCAGCGATCCTCGAGGGCGCCGACCTTGCCGTCGGCGTCACGGAAGATCACCATCGGCTGGTTCATGATGGTGCGCGCCAGCGGACCGGCTTCGATTTCCTCCGCCCAGGCAGCGATGTACCAGGCATTACGGATGAAAGGCTGATTGGCTTTACGGGTCATATTGTTCCTCCCCAGGATACCATGCCGCGATCTCGTTCGGAGCCTAACGAATTTCGAGGGCCTCGGCAACCGGATTCTACACCGGAATCGGGGAGAAAATACCGCCCCCCTTGCAATGACGCCCCAACCCCTGTAGCCACGCGGTCGAGGAACCAGAAAACGACATTTCGGGAGCACAGAATGACGTTGAACGAGATTACCCGCGTTCAGGAGTATCTTCGCGTGACGTTTTCGAACAACAGGATCAAGATCCTGCAGCCGAAGAAGCCTGACGCCCCCGTCGAGGTGTATCTCGGCGACGAATTCGTCGGCGTGCTCTACCGGGACGACGAAGAGGGCGAAGTCTCGTATTCGCTGAACATTTCCATTCTGGAAGAAGACCTCCCGGCCGCCGTTTCGATCTGAGGCCGCCGTTCGACGCGCCGATGGACCGGCCCGATAGACCTGAGGGGGTCCGCCGGGCTAGAATTGACGCCGGAAATCGCACCGAAAGGGTTCGTGACATGACCGTCAAATATCATCTGATCAGCTCGTTTACCTGACCCTGGGTCCAGCGCGCCGTGATTGCCATGCGCGCTAAAGACGTCGAGTTCGAGGTCACATTCGTAAATCTCCGCGAGAAGCCGGACTGGTTTCTCGAAATTTCACCGCACGGAAAGGTTCCGGTCCTGAAAGTGGACAACGAGATCCTTTTCGAATCGAACGCCATCGCCGAGTTCCTCGACGAGACGGTCGCCCCGCGTTTGCACCCCGAGGATCCGATCGAACGGGCCCGCAACAGGGCGTGGACGGACTACGTGCCGACTTTCTCGAGCGCGCTTTCGGGAGCCTGGTACGCCGCGAGCAAGGAAGATCTCGAAAAGCGGCTCGAGGAATCACCCGAGGACATCGAGTGCGTCGAGGAAGCGCTGGCCCGCCAGCGCGAGATCAATGACGGCCCGTTCTTCAACGGACCCGAGCTGAGCCTGGTCGACTGCGCCTACGCGCCGTTCCTGCAGCGGTTCCTGATCTGCGATGCCTATCTCAAGACCGGCCTGCTGGACGAGTTCCCGCATGTCCGGGCGTGGGCGGACGCGCTGCTGTCCGACGAACGCGTCACCGGCGCGGTCGCCGACAACTTCCTCGAGGAGTTCCACGCCAATCTCGTCCGCCGCGGCAGCTATGTCGCAGGACTGATCGGCGACGCCCGCCTCCAGGCGGCAGAGTAGGAATCGGCGGACCGTGGCGTTCGGCGGACTGAACTACCTTGCCGTCGTCGTCGCCGCGGCGGTCGGGTTCGCCTTCGGCGCGATTTACTACATGACGCTGGGCAAGCGCTGGATGGCGGCGCTCGGCAAGACGGAAGACGATTTGAAGGGCGGCGCGAGAGCGGCGCCCTTCGTCGTTGCCATCGTCGCCCAGCTCGTCATGGCGTTCGTCCTCGCGGGCACGATCGGCCATCTCGGTCCCGGCCAGGTGACGCCCCTGAACGGAGTCATTTCGGGCGCCTTCGCCTGGGCGGGTTTCGTCGCGACGTCGATGTCAGTCAATTACGCCTTCCAGAAGGCGAAGCCGTCGCTGACCTTCATCGACGGCGGCCACTGGCTCGGCGTGCTGCTGATTCAGGGCCTCGTGATCGGGCTGATGGGCGTCCGACCACGGCTCTGCCGACGGACCTCGTTTCACCCCCTCCCCAACCCTCCCCCTCCAGGGGGAGGGGACACAATGACAGAGAAGTGCATAACCTAGTCCCCTCTCCCTTGAGGGAGAGGGTTAGGG
>JAYPTI010000206.1:0-3851 GCA_038133505.1 Alphaproteobacteria bacterium | reverse complement strand
GGCATGGAGCCCGCGCCGATTGACGATTTCGACGTCGCGGCGGACGACCGTCGCGCCTACGGATGCGGGCTTCGCCTCCTGCGGTTTCTTCGGGTCAGCCGACATCAATTCCTGTCGGCAAGCAGCTGCGACGCCACGTTGATGTATTTTCTGCCGGCCTCCTGGGCGTCGGTAACCGCTTCCGACAGGGTCCGTGTGCGGCGGACCCGGGCCAGCTGGACAAGCATCGGCAGATTGACGCCGGCAATGACTTCGGTCCTGGTTTCATTCATGACCGAGATGGCGAGATTCGACGGCGTGCCGCCGAACAGATCGGTCAGCACGACGGCGCCGTCGCCCTGGTCGACCTCCTTTATCGCCGCCAGTATGTCGAGACGCCGTTGTTCCATGTCGTCTTCCGGCTGGATGCAGACCGTCGTGACGAACTCCTGAGCGCCGACGACATGTTCGAGCGCGCCGCGCAGTTCGTCTGCGAGACGGCCATGCGTAACGAGAACGATCCCAATCATCGCGTTTCCATTCGTCATCCCGTGCCGGAACCGGCGTTGTCCTGCAGTTCGCGGTGAGCGACGCTCGCCTGTTCTCCGCGCTCCGTCAACCACGACGTGAGCCGGTCCGCAACATAAACCGACCGGTGCTGTCCGCCGGTGCAGCCTATTGCGATCGTGAGGTAGGTTTTCCCTTCCTCGCGAAAACGGCCGAGAAGCGGCGCCACAAGACCTGTCAACGACCTGAAAAAATCCTCGAACCCCGCATCGGCCGCAATGAACGACGCTACCTCCGGGTCGAGCCCCGTCCGGGGGCGCAATGCCGGCTCGTAATGCGGGTTCTTCAGGAACCGGACGTCGAAGACAAGGTCGGCTTCGCGCGGAAGTCCACGCCGGTATGAAAACGACACCACGGAAATCGAAAAACTGGATTCGATCTCGAGCGAGAACTGTCCGCGCAGAAACTGTCTGAGATCGTTGAGCGCGAAATCCGTCGTGTCGATGACCAGATCGGATCTGTCGCGCAGGGAATGCAGCAGACGGCGTTCGTGACGGATGCCGTCCAGAACGGGTCGGTCGGAGGCCAGCGGATGGCGCCGTCTCGTTTCGGTATAGCGTCGGCGCAGAACCTCGTCTTCGCAATCGAGGAAAATCAACCGGATCTCGACGCCGGGGTTGTCCGTCATCGCCTCAATGAGGGCCAGAAGCTCGTCTACGCCGAAATCCCGGGTCCGGATGTCGACGCCGATGGCGACCGGTGCGCGCGCGATGTCCGAATGAGCGTCCCGGGGGCCCATGAGGGACGGCAGGAGCGACAGCGGCAGGTTGTCGACCGCTTCGTATCCCATGTCTTCAAGGGCCTTGAGAGCGGTGCTCTTGCCGGCCCCGGACATGCCGGTAACGAGCAGAAAGCGGGACGGCGGCATCGCGGCCGGCGACGGCGATTGCGGATCCTGAACAGACATCGCGGCTGGCTCCGTCGTCATTGGGCCGCACTATCGCGCGTCAATCTGGTTTCTTCAAGAGATGCCAGAAACCGGCGCAGTTTGGCTGTGGCCGAGGCCTCGAACGGCGCGAGTTCGATCCGGGGCATCCGGATTCCCGAAATATCGCAGGTCGCAGGCTCCGGGGCGCGCTCGATCGCGGCCGACGGCACGAGATCGACGACCAGAGCCAGCGGCGCGGCCTGCCAGGGCAGGTTTTCGAGAATGCCTATTCCCCGGGCCTCCATCATGCCGGCCAGCCTTTCCGGCGGCGACGCCATGAGCAGGCCGTCCTGAACTTCCAGCACGACCCGGTCATCCGCGACGAGAACCGCCCCGCCGTCGATCAGGCGCAGCGCGAGGTCGGACTTGCCGCTTCCCGAAGGTCCCCGCAGCAGGACCGCCCGCCCTCTGATCGAGACGCAACTCGCATGTATTGTCGGCGCGGGCACCTGACTAGTCCCCCGCGAGCGGCAGGCGAACAGTAAACCGCGCCCCCGCGATTTCGCCCGTGGTTTCGTCGCGACGGTTCTCGGCGACGATCGATCCGTCATGGGCCTCCACGATCTGCCGGGAAATGCTGAGCCCCAGCCCGGAGTGCGTGCCGAACCGTTCGCCTTCGGGGCGCTCGCTGTAGAACCTTTCGAATATCTTCGTGAGGCTGTTTTCCGGAATGCCGGGTCCCTGATCTTCCACGCTTGCCCAGGCCTCCGTTCCGACGGTTCCGATCGTGACCCGCAGCTCCGAATTCGGGGGGCTGAAGGAAAACGCGTTGACCAGCAGATTCTGGAACACCTGCACGAGCCGTCCCTCATTGCCAATCACTGTCACGGGCCCAGAGGCCGTTTCCGAAAAAACGATGGTTTTGTCGTCATGCGCGCCGGAGGTGCGGTAAACCTCGACCAGCGCCGAGAGCAGCCGGGAAAGGTCGAGCGGCGCGGGCTCGTCGCGCGACAGCTCCGCATCCAGCCGCGATGCATCGGAAATATCGCTGATAAGCCGGTCGAGCCGCTGAACGTCGTCGAGAATGATTTCCATGAGGCGCGTCTGCTGCTCCGGATCCTTGATGCGGGCCGCGGTTTCGACGGCGCTTCGGAGCGACGTGAGCGGATTCTTGATTTCATGGGCGACATCGGCGGCGAAGCTCTCGATCGCGTCGAGACGCTGCCAGAGAGCTTCCGTCATCGCGCGCAAATCGCGGGCGAGGTCGCCAATTTCGTCGTCCCGAGATTCGAAGGCCGGGATTGCCGCCGGGTCGCGCCCCGGCATCACGCGTACGCGGTCGGCCGCGTCCGCCAGACGCCGAAGAGGGCGCGCAATGGTCCCCGCGAGGTAGATCGAAAGCAGCACGGTAATGCCGAGCGCCGCCGCGAAGACCTTGAGAATGTCGTAGCGGACCGACTGAACGGCGTCATCGATCTTTTTGCCTTCCCGGGTCAGCAGGACGACGCCGATGACCTGCTTGAAGCGCTGTACCGGCGCTGCAGCGCTCAGGATCAGAGCGCCTGTCTCGCCGACCCGAAGCCGTGTCGCGGGATCGCCGCCCAGAGCGGCGGCGGCCTCCCGATAATCGGAAGCTCTCGATTCCGATGTCTCCGAATAGCGCGGCAGGTGTCGGCGGCCGGGAAGCATGTTGCGGATCCATTCGTAGACGGAATCCACCAGATCGGGAACGATGCCGTCGTCTTCCGGGGGCGGCAGCTCGACAATCTGGACCTCGGCCCCCGACGGGCCGACCAACCGGCGGGTATCGGCGATAAGCAGGCCGTCCCGGTCGTACAGCCGGGCGCGTGTGCGGATCGGTTGGGTCAGGCGCCGCAACATCGGCGCGGCGATCTTCGATCTGATTTCGACTCCGCCAACGGCGCTGGTGGTGTAGGCGCCCTCGCTGAGCGCGCCGGCAAAGACTTCCGCCTCGGCGCGGAGCGCCGCCAGCTCGCCCTCGACAAGATTCGATTCGTACCGGCCGAGAAACAACAGGCCGGCCACCAGAAAAACGAGCGCGGTAATGTTGACGACGAGTATGCGCCGCGTCAGGGGAGAAAATCGTCCCCTGTGGCGCCTGCCCGCTGCCGGCGTTCCCTGCGATGCGCCGTCGCCGGCGACGATCTTCGGTCGAGGCTCTTACGCCGTCGTCACCGCCGTCCCCCTTGCCCCCTCTTTTCGGACCGGCGGATTATCCGTCGCGGTACCGGTAACCCACGCCGTACAGGGTTTCGATCTGGTCGAACCCGTCATCGACCACCCGGAACTTCTTGCGCAGCCTCTTGATGTGGCTGTCGATGGTCCGGTCGTCGACGTAGATATGTTCGCCATAGGCCGCATCCATGAGCTGGTCGCGGTTCTTCACATGTCCCGGCCGGGCGGCGAGCGCCTTGAC
>JAYPTI010000205.1:0-3900 GCA_038133505.1 Alphaproteobacteria bacterium | reverse complement strand
GGACATGGCGGCGCCGGTGCTCGAGGCGATCCCGGACCACAGACGCATCGATCTCGTCGGCGAGCCGCTCGACGTTGCGGCGGCGTGCCTCGCGCGCGCGGCCGTTTTCGTCGGCAACGATTCCGGCCTGATGCATGTCGCGGCGGCGGCCGGCGTGCCGACGCTGGGGCTGTTCGGCCCGTCGCCCGACGCCCGCTACGGGCCGTGGGGGCCGCATTGCCGCGTCGCGCGGACGCCCGAAAGCTATCGCGACCTCGTCACCGCACCCGATTTCGATCACAGGAGCCAGAAGTCGCTGATGACCGGCCTGACGGTCGATGCGGCCGACGCCGCGCTTGCAGACCTTTACGCAAACGTAAAAAATGCCTCCTGACCGGGAGGCATCCGTGAATGGCTGAACCGAAAACCGAACAGACCGCCGCCGAGAAGCGGCGCGAAAGCCGGCGCGAGGAAATTCTCCGCGCCGCGCAGGATTTGTTCCACCGTGAGGGTTATGCGAATACCTCGCTCGACGACATCGCCCGCGCGGTCGGCATCAAGCGGGAAGGGCTCTACTATTACTTCAGCAACCGGCCCGAGATTCTGATCGCGATCATCCTGCCGCTGGGCCTTCAGCTTCGCGACGCGATGCGGGACATCCTCGCGAGCGCCGATCCGCCGGAAACCAAGATCGCGCGGGCCGTCGAAAACCACCTGATGCGCTTCGAGAAACGGTTCGCGGAATCCAAGATCACGCTGCGCGACGACTATTTCGCCGAGAACGAGGAAGTCCTCGCCGTGATGGGGCCGGTCTGGGACGAGTACAACGACAACTGGGCGAAGATCATCGCGGAAGGCCAGCAAGCGGGCGTGTTCGATGCCGCGCTCGACCCGAAGCTCGCGTTCCTGGGCATCCTCGGCCAGTGCAACTGGGTCGCGCGCTGGTACGAGCCCGGGAAATCGATCCCCGTGCCGGATCTGATCGAAATGTACGTTCGCATGATTTTAAGAGGACTCCAAAAGTAAAATTCCTCTATATTTGAACGCGGTGAGAAAGACGCTCCTGGTCGAGGTAAAGGGGAATTAATAAAAGAGGAAGAAAGCAAAATAATAAATATAATCAAAATAGTAATATAAATCATTCCAGGGATTCGCAGCAATATTACGATGCCGGCCGGATTGAAAAACTCGTCGCCGAGGGGCGGTTTCAAGACGCAATTATTCAACTAAAGCGGGCAGTGAGCGGAGATTCTCGCAACGCCGCGACGCACTATTTTTTGGGAAATCTGTGCAATCGCGTCGACAATTTCGATGCGGCCATCAGATATTATCGACGAGCCGTCTCGTTGCAGCCGGACTTTTTCGAGGCGCACCGCAATTTGGGAATCGTCCAGCGGCGAGCCGGCAATCTGGATGCCGCGGCGGCGAGTTACGAAAAGGCGATCGCTCTGAACCCGGCCGCCGCCGACCTCATTTTCAATCTTGGGAACATTTATAAGGGTTCGGGCCGCCTGGACGAGGCCGTTGCGGCGTATCGAAGCGCATTGGCGCTCAAAGCGGATTTCGCGGCAGCCTACAGCAACCTGATGTTGGTGGAACAATACAGGGTCGGACACGATGCGCAGAGCCTCTGTTCGCTCCACCGGGGTTACGGTGAAACATTCCGGGTATCCGATGCGGCGCGGAATTCGCCCGACCTGAGCGCCGATCCCGAAAGGCCGTTGCGCATCGGCTACGTGTCCGGCGATTTCCGCGATCATCCCGTCGGGCGCCTCGTTGCGCCGGTTATCGCCGCGCACGACCGCGAGACGTTCTCCGTAACGCTGTATTCGCAAGGGAAGGGCGCGGATCCGCTGACCGGGGCATTTCGCGAGATCGAGGCAAAATAGCGGGAAATTTCAGCCCTCGACGACGCTGCATTTGCCGCGCAGGTACGTGAGGACGAGGTCGATATTCTGGTCGATCTGGCGGGACATACGGCACACAACCGCCTGCCGGCGTTTGCGCGCCGGCTCGCGCCGGTCCAGGCGAGTTGGCTGGGCTATCCCTCTACGACCGGACTGGAGGCCATGGACTGGGTCGTCACCGACGCCGTGCACTTGCCGGAAGGACGGGATGCCGAAATATCGGAACGTCCCGTGCGGTTGCCGCAGGCGCTCTTGACTTTCGTCCCGCCGGACGAAGCGCAGACCGTGTCGCTCCCTCCGGCCGCATCGGGCGCGCCGCTCACCTTCTGCTCGTTCAACAATCCGGTAAAGATCTCGCCGGCCGCTGCCCGCCTGTGGGGCAGGGTGATGGCGGCGAATCCGGGTTCTTGCCTGCTGTTGCGCTATTCCATGCCCAGGAATTCCGCCGCCTGGAAGGCTGTGCTTGCGACGCTTGCCGATGCCGGGATCGCCGCGAACCGCGTGACAATCGAGGGTAGCGCGCCTTACGCAGAGGTTTTGGCCGCTTATGGCCGGGCAGACATCGCGCTCGATCCGTTTCCCTATTCGGGCACGATGACGACGTTGGAAGCGTTGTGGATGGGTGTGCCGGTCGTGGCGTTGCGGGGCGACACGATCGCCGGGAGGCAATCTGCGGCGCTGCTCACCGTTGCCGGGCTGGGCGAGTTGGTTGCGGAGGACGAGGAGTCGTATGTCGAAATTGCGACCGGCCTCGCAGCCGATCCCGGCCGGCTCGCCGAGATACGCACAGGGATGCGGTCCCGGCTTCGGGCCTCGCCGCTGCTGGACGTTGCGGGCTTCACGCGCGGGCTCGAGAGCGCTTATCGCATGATGTGGCGCGACTTTTGCGCCAAAGAAATCGAAAAAGTGACGTAGGGGGGGGTGGGCCTGTTCGATGCCGTGCTCGATCCGAAACGCGCGTTCCCGGTGCCGGAGCCGATCGCGATGTATACGCGGATGATCCTGCGGGGATTGTCCGCGTCGGCCTAGATGCCCAACGCGTCCGACGCTGGCACGAAATCGAGACCCTGCGCCTCCGCGACCGCCTGGTAGGTCAGCTTGCCCGCATGCACGTTGAGGCCGGCGAGCAGGTGCGGGTCGGAGAGCATCGCTTCCTTCGCGCCCATTCCGGCGAGCTTCATCGCGAACGGCAGCGTCGCGTTGTTGAGTGCGAAGGTCGACGTGCGGGCGACCGCGCCCGGCATGTTGGCGACGCAGTAATGCACGACGCCGTCGACGACGTAGGTCGGGTCGGCGTGGGTCGTGGGCCGGCTCGTTTCGCAGCAGCCGCCCTGGTCGATGGCGACATCGACGATGACCGAGCCGCGCTTCATGTTTTTCACCATGTCGGCGGTCACCAGCTTCGGCGCCTCGGCGCCGGGGACCAGCACTGCGCCGATGACGAGGTCGGCCTTCAGGACCTCGTCCTCGATGGTCGTCCGGTTGGAGAAACGCGTGGTGATCAGGCTCTTGTACTGCATGTCGATCTCGGCGAGCCGCCGGAGGTCGCGGTCGATCACGGTAACGTCGCCGCCCATGCCGGTGGCCACGAAGATCGCGTTGCTGCCGACCACGCCGCCGCCGATGACGACGACCTTGCCCGGCGTCACGCCTGGCACGCCGCCCAGCAGGACGCCGCGCCCGCCGTGTTCGATCTCGAGGCAGGTCGCGCCCGCCTGCACGGCCATCCGGCCGGCAACCTCGCTCATCGGGGCGAGGAGGGGGAGGCCGCCGTGGCGGTCGGTGACGGTTTCGTAGGCGATGCCGGTAATGCCGCGCTCGATCAGGCCCTTCGTCTGGTCGGGATCGGGCGCGAGGTGAAGGTAGGTGAACAGGATCTGGCCTTCGCGGAGCAGCTCGATCTCCTGCGGCTGAGGTTCCTTGACCTTCACGATCATGTCGGCCGCGGCGAAGACGTCGGCGGCGCTGCCGGCGATCTCCGCGCCGGCGGCACGATAGTCGTCGTCCTCGAAGG
>JAYPTI010000204.1:0-4124 GCA_038133505.1 Alphaproteobacteria bacterium | reverse complement strand
ACCTCTGTGAACCCGCCTTTACCGTCGCCCAGGAGCAACCTGTCCTGCACCGGCCGGCCGTTGACGAACAGGTACTGGGCACGAGCGTTGCCGCGATTGAGCGTCGGCACGCCGGCATAGCCGGTCAGCCGGATACCCTCGCGCTCGGCAGAGACGGAAACGGCGTTCTCCGCGAACTCGCGCCCCATTACGTCCGCGAGCCGGTCGAGACGGGCGGTCAGCAGGTCGCCTTGCGCCGGGCCGTAGCGGAACCGCGTGCGCTCCTCGTCCGACAACGAGAACGAGACATGCGGATGCGCCATCGCAAGGCGGCGGATCGCATCGGCCGCGTAGTCGACCTCGGTCCGGCTCGTCTTGAGGAATTTGAGCCGCGCCGGCGTCGCGTAGAAAAGATCGCGGACCTCGACCCGCGTACCGCCGTTCAGCGCAGCGGGACGCACCGCCTGCTTTCGCCCACCGTCGACCGTGATCGAAAACGCGTCCGCCGCGCCCTCGGCCCGGCTGGAAATCGTGAGACGCGCGACCGCGCCGATCGACGGCAGCGCCTCGCCGCGGAACCCGAGGGTCCGGATGTCGACGAGATCGTCGTCGGGCAACTTCGAGGTCGCATGCCGCTCGACCGCGAGCTCGAGCTCGCCGGCCGTCATGCCCCGACCGTCGTCGGCAACCGCGATCAGCACGCGCCCGGCGTCTTCAAGCGTCACGTCGATATGGCGCGCGCCGGCATCGATCGCGTTCTCGACGAGTTCCTTCACGGCGGCCGCCGGCCGCTCGATCACCTCGCCCGCCGCGATGCGGTTGACCAGCGTTTCGGGAAGTAGCCTGAGGCCGCTCATGGCGCCCCGCTCTGCAATGGATTTTCGGTCATTCTGCGCGTCCTGACCCAGCTTAGGACATGGCGCCGAATCAGGCTAAGGCGGCGTGGGCGCGGCGGCGATGCCGTTGTGGATAAATCGCCCTCAGGGCGTGGCGGCGATGCCCTGCGGTTTTCCGACGACGACCACCGTCAGCTTGTCGGCATCGAAAAGCTCGCGCGCCACCCGATTGGCCACTTCAAGCGTCACGGCGTTCATGATCTCGGCCCGGCGCGACAAGTAGCCGATATCGAGCCCCGACAGCTGCACCCCGACGAGCGTGTTCGCGATCCGCCGGCTGGACCCGAGACGGAGCGGGAACGATCCGTTCGTATAGTCCTTGGCCTCCGCCAGTTCCTTCGCGCTGATCCCCTTTTCGGCGAGCTTGCGCCACTCGGCCCTGATGATGTCGAGCGACTCTCCGGCCCGCGCGTTCTGGGTTGCCGTACCGCCGGCAACGACGGCGGAGTGCGCCATCGGGTTCAGATAGGCATAGACCGAATAGGCGAGACCCCGCTTTTCGCGAACTTCCTCGTACAGGCGCGAGCTCAGCCCGCCGCCGCCGAACACACGCGTGACCAGCGTCGCCGCATACCAGTCGGGACTCGATCGCTTGATCCCGGCATGGCCGAGAACGATCAGGCTCTGGGGAATCTGTTTCTCGATGACCTTCGTAATCCCCGCCCCCTTGGGCGCGATCTCCGAGATCGCGAAGCGCTTGCCGGCCGCTGGCAGAGCGCCGAACAGCTCGTCGAGACGCGTGCGGAGCTCGGCTTCGGAAATATCGCCGACGACGCCGACGATCAGGCGGTCGCGGCTGAATCTTTCGGAGACGAACGCGCGAAGATCGGCGACGGTAATCCCCGAGACGCTTTCCGCCGTGCCCTCCGTGGGCCGGGCGTAGGGATGGCCGGCAAAGACGATATTCCGCCATGCGTCGCCGCTGATTCGTCTCGGGCTTTCCGCCTGCTGCTGCAATCCCGCGAGAATCTGCCCGCGGACGCGTTCGACGGGCTTGGCATCGAAACGCGGGGCGTTGATCGCGACCCGCATCAGCTCGAAAGCGCGGTCGCGCTCGGCCGACAGCGTGCGCAGGCGGCCGAAGAAATGATCGCGGCCGGCATCGAAGGATATCTGCGCGGCGATCTCCTCGACGGCGCGCTGGTAGTCCTGGGACGGGAGATCGCCCGCTCCTTCGTCGAGAAGGCCGGTCACCATTTCCGCGATCCCCTCCTTGCCGGCGGGATCGGTGGCGGCTCCGGCATCGCGAAACGCGAAGCTGAGCGCGACGACGGGGACGGACTTGTCGGGAACGAACCACGCCACGATGCCCTTGTCGGACACCACGCGGCGGATATCGATCGCATGGGCGCCGACGGGAACGAGGATCACCGCCGCAAGAACGAATGCCGCAATACGCCGGATCATGGGGCTTCCTCCGGCAGGAGGACGCTCGTCACCGACCGGCGTTTGTCGAGCACGGCGCGCGCCGCTTCCATGACCTGGTCGGGCGTAACGGCGGCGATACGCTCGGGCCAGCTCTCGACGTCGTCGACGGTCTGGCCCTGGGTGAATGCCTGGCCGAATGCCATAGGACCGGCACGCAGGCCGTCGCGGGCGTAGATGGCGCTCGCCGTGATGAGCTTTTTCGCCCGTTCGATGTCTTCCGGCTTGAACCCCTCGCGGACGGCGGCCGCCAGCTCATCGAGGACCGCCTTCTCGAGCGCGTCGATATCGCCGCCCGCCGTCGGGCTCGCGAATATGCCGAACTCCGCGTAATCCAGCCCGTCGCCCGCGTACCAGGTGCCGGCGTTCGATGCGATGCCGCGCTCGACGACCAGCTTGCGGTACAGCCGGCTGGTGGATCCGCCGCCCAGAACCTGCGACAGGACTTCGAGGGCGTAGGCGCGCTCCTTCTCGGCGGTTGCGAAGCTGGGCGCGAGATAGACCCGCGACCATGCGGGCTGCCGCACCTGTTCGCTTTCCAGGACGACACGGCGCTGCGCGCGCTGCGGCGGCTCCTTCGGGCGGACGCGGGCGGGAATCGCCCGCCGCGGTATGGGCCCGTAGTATTTCTCGGCGAGCCCGCGCACCTGTTCGGCGGTGACGTCGCCCGCGACGATCAGCATCGCGTTGTTGGGCGCATAGTGCTTCCGGTAGAAGGCCAGGGCCTTTTCAGTCGTCAGCGCCTGTATCTCGCTCATCCAGCCGATGACGGGGCGGCCGTAGGGGTGGTTGAGATACAGTATCCGGTTGCGTTGTTCGCCGAGCTGAGCGGCTGGGCTGTTGTCGGTTCTCGTCCGGCGCTCCTCCAGCACGACGTCGCGCTCCGGCAGGACGACCTCGTCGCTGAGGACCAGATTCTGCATCCGGTCCGCCTCGAGCTTCATGACCATTTCGATCTCGTGCGCCGCGACGGTCTGGTAGTAGGCGGTGTAATCGTGGCTGGTAAAGGCGTTCTCGCGGCCGCCGATCCGCGCGATCTTGCGCGAGAACTCGCCCGGCTTGACGGTCTTGGTACCCTTGAACAACAGGTGTTCGAGGAAATGCGCGAGGCCGGATTCGCCGGGCTCCTCGTCGGCGGCGCCGACGCGGTACCATACCATCTGCATCGCGATCGGCGCGCGATGGTTCTCGATCACGACGACCTTCAGCCCGTTTTCGAGCTCGAACGTCTTGGGCGAGAAAACCGCGGCCTGCGCGGCGGCCACGAAAGCCGGCGCGGTTGTCAGAACCAGGGCTGCAACGGCGACGGCCGACCGCAAGCGGCGCACCGAATGGGTTATGCTGGAAGTCGCGAAATTAACGCGCAACGACGCGGACAAGATATTGCTCCGCCGGAGGTTCATGAACGTCTAGCCGGATTTCGGACCGATCGCGATCCTCTCCCGACATGGGGTTCACGCACCCGAACGGCAAGTCCCGTCGCGTTCAAATCGCGGTCAATTGATGATGCCCTGGAGCCAGCCCTTCGGCTTGCGCTCGATCCGCAGAGTCCGCCCCGTAGTCGGCGAATTCCCGAGCGCCGCGTTCTCCTGCAGTCGCTGCGCCTCCCGCCCGGCATCCACGATTTCGCCCGGCTCCGGACGTTTCAACCAGAACAGGAGCGTATCGACGAAGCCTTCCTCCTGGTTCGCCAGGATCGAGGATTCGCGGTCGACGGCCGCACGGATCGCCGGATCGACCTCCGTCGCGCCGGCCTTCGCGAGCAACGCCGCCTCTCCCCGCGATGCGCCGGGCGGCAGGCTGGAGCGCTGAACGGAGCCGGTC
>JAYPTI010000203.1:0-4148 GCA_038133505.1 Alphaproteobacteria bacterium | reverse complement strand
CGCGCGTTTCCGTTTCCGGGGGCGTCGATCGCGGTGCCGCCTCCGGCGGGTCTCCCGGCTGGACGGCGGCGGCGGCGTCGCCCGCCGACAGGTCGATATGAACCGGACCCGGCGGCTCGGCGGCGGCGAGGTCGGCGAGCGCCGGAAAATCGCCGGCATTCGCGGGGGTCAGGCGCAGCTGCGCCTTGCTGATCGGCGCGAACAGGGCGCGCTGGTCGAATATCTGATGGGGCGGCGCCGTCTTGTCCTGCTCGTGCGCATCCGTGATCAGGAGGACCGGGGCGCGCTCCAGCGATGCATACGCGATGCCGTTGACGACCGCGGCCGCCCCCGGCCCGATTCCGGTCAGCACGACGCCGGGAACGCCCGTCAGCTCGCCCGTCACCGCCGCCATGATCGCCGCGGCGGTTTCGGTCCGGCACAGCACGAACTCGATACCGGCCTGTGCGCCCGCATCGATCAGGTCGAGGCTGGAGCCGCCGCCGGGAACGCCGAACATGCGTTTTACGCCGCGGGCGGCGAGGTCGGCGGCGATCGCTTCCGCGACGGTCTGCGGGACGTTCATAGTCGTTTCTTCCCTGTTTGCCGGCCGCATTGTCCCGTGCGGCCGTTCAATGTCAAAGCCCATCCGCGGAATCGTTGCCGCTGGACTCCTGTTGCCGCGATGCGCGAAGATTTGGGCTTGGTAATGTGTTGAAGGAGACCGCCATGCCCTGGTCCGAATCCGATCTCGCCGCGCTCGTCGAACCCGATCGCGCCCACCGCAAGGCCTATACCGATCCGGAAATCTTCGATCTCGAGATGGAGCGCATTTTCGAGCGAACGTGGATCTATATCGGGCACGAGAGCCAGGTGAAGAAGCCCGGCGATTACTATCTCGCCCAGGTCGGCCGTCAGCCGGTCATCATGATCCGCGGCCAGGACGGTCAGGTGCGCGTTCTCTACAACCGCTGCCCTCATCGCGGCGCGCAGATCTGCACCGCGCGGAAGGGTAACACCGGCAATCACTTCTACTGCTCCTATCACGCGTGGACGTTCGAGCTGAACGGCAAGCTCGAGGGAATGCCCGCGAAGCGGGAGTACGAGGGGACCAATCTCGATTTCGACGATCCGGAATTCCACATGGCGCGGCCCGCGCAGGTCGACGACTATCGCGGTTTCTGGTTCGCGAACCTGTCGCCGGACGGCCCCGATCTCAGAACCCATCTCGGCGAGGCCGCCGCGGCGTTGGATCAGCTGATCGACCGGGCGCCCGGCAAGGAAACGGAGGTCGTAGGCGACTGCTTTCGCATGGTGCAGCAGTCGAACTGGAAGATTTTCCTCGAGAACCAGCTAGATTCCTCGCATCCCGGCGTCACGCACGAATCGACCGGCAAGGCGGCCCAGCAGCTCGAGGCGAAAATGCGGGCGGACGGCAAGGAACCGCCGATGGAGCTTTCGTTCCTGACCGATTTCGCCCGTCTGGGGCACGACGGCTGGACCAAGTTCGGCACCGTCGGCTACCGCAACGGCCACAGCAGTCTCGAAGGCTATATGGGTCTGCGCCCCGACGATCCGGACACGAACGAATACGTCCGCCGGATGTACGAGGCCTACGGCGAAGAGAGAGCCGAGGAAATTCTCGGTATCAACATCCACCACATGATCGTCTATCCCTGCAATTCCGTACAACCGCCATTGCAGCAGCTTCGGACGATCCGCCCGCTCAGCCATGACAAGACGCTGACGGAAATCTGGCATTTCCGGCTCAAAGATGCGCCGGAGCCGATCTACCGGCGGTCGCTGGCCTATTATTACCTCGTCAATTCGCCGTCGACGCTGATCAACGCGGACGATCTGTTCAACTGGTGGAAGTGCCAGCACGGGCTGGAATCCTCGGCCAGCGAATGGGTCAGCTTTCATCGCAAGGCCGGACATGACTTGGACGAGAACGGCATCACCCATTCCGCGCCGGATAGCATGAGCGAGATGCCGCTGCGTCACATGATGCATGCATGGCGCGATTACATGACCGCCCATGCGGGAGCGAAGGCATGACGGAGGTTTGCGATATCCTGGCGGCATCTGATTCGGCCGCCGTTGCCGACGTCGGCATCGAAACCCGGTTCGCAGTGGAGCAGTTCCTGTACCGTCAGGCCGAAATCCTCGACGAGAAGCGCATGGACGCCTGGCTCGAACTCTTCGCCGAAGACGGCTGGTACTGGATGCCGTGCGACGAGGACCAGACCGAAGGCGACGGCCAGCCCAACATCTTCTGGGAGGACCGCGACCTGATGATGATGCGGGTCGCGCGCAATACCCATCCGCGGGCCCACAGCCAGGCGCCGCACAACCGGCTGTGCCACGTCGTCTCCAACGTGATCGTCGAGAGCGAGAACGCCGCCGGCGACGTGATCGTGCGGTCGCGGTTCCACTGTGCGGAATATCTGCGCTACGAAGTGCGAAACTTCACCGGAAAATACCGGCATCTTCTGAAGAAGACGCCCGAAGGCTACCGGATCGCGCTTCAGCGGGTCGATCTCGTCAACCGCGAGGGACCGTTCGACTACGTGCTGCAGTGGTGGCTGTGAGGAGCGCCGCCTAGTTCACGTTCTCGTACTGCTCGAGACCTTCGATCTCGTCGAGGTTTTCGGCGCGGGCGCGCAGCTCGATCACGTTGCGGTCGGGATCGCGGACGAACACCGAGACGTGCCCGTCCCGGCCGAACATCACCGGGCCCTGCGTGATCGCGACGCCGTTCTCCTTGAGGACGGCGATCGTGTCCACAATCGACGTGACCCTCAGCGCCAGATGGGTCATGCCGGCGTATTTGGTGTCGACATCCATCAGGACGTTCGATCCGTCATGCTCCTTCGCCGCGTTGACGACGAGATTGATCTCGACGTTCTCCGGGTTGCGGATGATGATCACGGGATCGAACGTGACGCGCTGCAGCACCTCGAAGCCGAGCATTTCGTAGAACTCGATCGCCCGTTCGGCATCCGCGACGCGGATGCCGACATGGTCGACCCGTTCGACCTCGATTTTACCCGGCATTCGTCCCCTCCGGTCTAGGCGGCCATGTTCATCGGCGCGAGCGGGTCGCGGCCGCGGATCAGGTCGGAGGCGCGCTCGGCGAACATGATGGTCGGCGCGTTGATGTTACCGCCGAGCATGTCGGGGAACACGGAGGCGTCGACGACGCGCAGGTTCTCCGCGCCGCGAACCTTCAGTTCGGGGTCGACGACGGCCATCTCGTCCGAGTCGGCGCCCATCTTGCAGGTGCCGAGCGGGTGGTGGACCGTCCATGCGGTGCGCTTGATCCACTGGTCGATCGGTTCGTCCTTGGGCTGGATCTCGGGTCCGCGGAACGCGTCGAGCGGTTTCTGGCTCGCGATGTCGCGCAGTATCTCGACGCCCTTCTTGAGCGTCGCCCAGTCCTCGGGCTCGGCCAGGAAGTTCTGGTAGATCAGCGCGTGGTCGCGCGGATCGGACGAGGCGAGTTTCAGCTCGCCCCGGCTCTTCGGATGGAGGACGACGGGGCGCACCATGAAAGCGTCCTTGGGCTTCTTGCCGAAAAGCGGCCAGTAGGGCTGCGATTCCGGCGGGATGAAGCGCGCGAGGATCTGGAGGTCGGGCTGGGCCATGCCGGCATCCGACTTGATGTAGCCCGTCAGCGGGCCCGGCATCTCGGTCGAGAAGCCGGTGCCGAAGAAGTAGGCCTGCGCCATCGACATCAGCAGGCGGTCCCAGCGCAGCAGCCCGACGAACGGGCCGTCGCCGATGCGCTCGTACTCGATGCCGACCGACAGGTGGTCCTGCAGGTTCTGGCCGACGCCCCTGGAGGCGACGGCGGTCTCGATGCCGTGCTCGGCCAGCCGTTCCGGATCGCCGATGCCCGACAGCATCAGAAGCTGCGGCGAGTTGATGACGCCGCCGGAAACGATGACCTCGCGCGCCGCGCGTACGACGGTCGTCGAATTGCCGCCGGTCGAATATTCGACGCCGACGGCGCGGTTGCCTTCCATAACGACCTTGTGGGCAAGCGCCTTGGTGATCACGGTCAGGTTGGGCCGGCTCATCGCCGGGCGCAGGAACGCGACCGCGGCGCTGCAGCGCTTGCCGTTGCGGATGGTCGACTGCAGCGTGCCGAGGCCTTCGTTCTGGGT
>JAYPTI010000202.1:0-4228 GCA_038133505.1 Alphaproteobacteria bacterium | reverse complement strand
GACCAGAACCGAACAGTGCGCGTGCCGGACGACGCGCGCCGCGACGGAACCGATGAAATAGTCGGCGACGCCCGGATCGTGCGACGAGATGACGATCATGTCGGCGTCGATGTCTTTCGCGGCCTGAAGAATCTCGGCTGCGGGATTGCCGGTCCGGACCATTTTCTCGGCGCTGTCGGGCATGCCGTTCCTGGTTGCGATCTCGTCGAGCCGCTGGGCGACGCCGGTTAGAACCTTTTCCTCCACGCCTTCCGGCAGGTGAACCGAGACGTATCCGGGCATGGACTCGCGGACGGCGAGCAGGGCGAGCTTGGCGTAATGGCTGGCGGCAAGCTCCTTGGCGAGCGCCATCGCTTCCTTGCCGGGATTGTCGGCGGAAACATCGACGGGTATCAGGATTTTTCTGATCATGCTGCGTTCCTCTCCTCCCGGTGCGGCGCGGTCGGCAGCACCGTTTCGCCGTCAGGATCGGCGATCGAAGCGCTGCCGGTATTGATTTGGATCAGCCCCGCGAGGAAAGCGGCCGGGCGGAAAGCGGGCTTGCAGGCGCGGCGATTTCGCATTCGGCAACTTCATCGTAAGATGACCCCGCAGTTGGATGATGCGATTTCGGGAGACGACGCATGAGCGGTTCGGAGGCGGCGCGCGGGCACGCCGTGGTAATGCAGCCGGACGACGGTCCGAGCTTCTGGCAGCCGGTTCCGGCGAACGGGCACGCGGATCCCAAGCTGTTTCCCGGCAACACCAACTTCGAGACATTGTCGATGGGCTACCAGACGGTCGCGGTGGGCGGGCGCGTCCGCGAGCATAGCCACGCCGACCAGGTGGAACTGCAGATATGCTTCAAGGGCAAGGGACACGTCATGGTCGACGGCGCGCGGCACGAGCTGACGCCGGGAACGGCCTGCTTTCTCGGCTACGACGTGAAGCACGAGATCGTCAACGACGGCGACGAGGATCTGGTGATGATGTGGGTCATCACGCCCGCGGGACTGGAGGATTTCTTCGAGACGATCGGCCGGCCGCGCGGCGCGAACGAGACCGCGCCGGAGCCGTTCGCCCGGCCGACGGATATCGTCGCGCTCGAACGCTCACTCGGCATGAACGATACGGTCAACGTCACAAAATAAGCAGTACGGAACGGATTTTCGGGAGGAAACAGACGTGCCACTGGTCGATATCGGCGACGCCGAGATTTTCGTGGAGGACAACGGCAGCGGCGAGCCGGTGATGCTGGTGCCGGGGCTCGGCGGCGGCGCGGGCATCTGGCACAAACAGATCCCGGCGCTGTCCGGCGACTTCCGCACCATTGCCCACGATCACCGGGGCTGCGGCCGCAGCACCTACTCGATGATCGACTACTCGGTCGACCAGATGGCCGACGACGCGGTCCGCGTGATGGACGCGCTCGGCATCGAGCGCGCGCACTGGGTCGGCCATTCGACGGGCGGGGCGATGGGCCAGATCGTCGCGCAGGATCATCCGGACCGGATCATCTCGCTGGTCCTCAGCGCCACGTGGCCGGGCCAGGACGCCTATTTCAACCGCGCGTTCGCGGCGCGAAAATCGGTTCTGACGACCATGGGAACCTTGGAATACGCCCGGCACTCCGTCCTGACGCTGCATCCGCCGTGGTACATCACGGAAAACGAAGACCTGATGGGCCAACAGGAAAGCTACCTGGCCGGCTCCGACCAGCCGGTCGAGATCATGGAGAGCCGGATCGACGCGATCTGCCGCTTCGACCGGCGCGACCGCATGAAGGACATAAAGGCGCCGACGCTCGTGATCGTCGCCGAGGACGACATGGTTACGCCGCGCTACCTGTCGGACGAGCTGGCCGCGAATATCCCCGGCGCGGAACAGTCGGTCCTCGAGACGGGCGGGCATTTCCTGATGCACATCCTGACCGACGCGTACAACGCAGCGGTCGGCGATTTCCTCCGCCGTCACAAGGCCGGTTGATCGATGGCGGACGACGCGACCGCGAAAGCCGGTGTCTGGAGCCGTTCCGGCATGGCGATCGCCGCGTGCGCCGGGCCGGGCGGCGCATCGTCGAGCGCGAGGCCGTCCTGACCCCGGCCCCGACGACAATCGGGATCGTCGGCGCGGGCGCCTGGGGAACGGCGCTCGCCATGGCGGCGCAGCGCGGCGGCGGCGAGGCGACGCTGTGGGCGTTCGAGGCGGAGGTCGCGGAAGCCATCAATGGCGGGCGCGGCAATCCGCTCTACCTTCCCGGCGCCGAGATCGACGACGGCATACGCGCGACGACGGATCTCGGCGACGTCGCAGCGTCCAACATCCTTCTCCTCGCCGCTCCGGCGCAGCATCTCCGGCGCACCGTCTCGGGGCTTGCGGGATCCGTCTCCCCCGAGACATCCCTGGTGATCTGCTCGAAAGGCATCGAACAGGAAACGCTGGCGCTGATGAGCGAGGCCGTCGCTCCGCTGTTTCCCGATAATCCGCTCTTCGTCCTGTCGGGCCCGACCTTCGCCTCCGAAGTGGCCGCCGGCCTGCCGACCGCGATCACGCTGGCCGGCAGCGATCTTGATGCGGCGTCGACGCTGGCCGACACGCTCGGCTCCGCCCGGTTCCGGCCTTACGCCTCTGACGACGTCGCCGGCGCGCAGATCGGCGGCGCGGTCAAGAACGTGCTCGCCATCGCCTGCGGCATCGCGGAAGGGCGCGGCTTCGGCGACAACGCGCGCGCCGCGCTTGTCACACGCGGGCTGGCGGAGCTGACGCGGCTCTGCGTCGCCAAGGGCGGCCGCGCCGAGACCATGATGGGCCTCTCGGGTCTGGGCGATCTGGTCCTGACCTGCACCAGCAAGCAGTCGCGCAACTATTCGCTCGGCCTCGCGCTCGGCGAAGGGCGGACGCTGGATGAGATTCTCGGCAGCCGCCGCTCGGTCGCGGAAGGCGTCTTCACGGCGAGCGCCGCCGTGCAACTGGCGGAAACGCTCGGCATCGACATGCCGATCGCGGCGGCGGTCGACGCCGTTCTCAACCGGAACGGCAGCATCGACGACGTCATCGAGGCGCTACTCGCCCGGCCGCTTCGCGCGGAGACGGAGTGAGCGCATTTTCTTCGCCGCTGCGGTCCTGTATTCATGCCGCAGACAGAGACGGAACGCAGGGATAACCGACATGCAGTACTGGCTGTTCAAATCCGAGCCCGGCGCGTGGTCGTGGGACGACCAGGTGCAGAAGGGCGTCGAACACTGGGACGGGGTTCGCAACTACCAGGCCAACAACAACATGAAGGCCATGAAGAAGGGCGACAAAGGCTTCTTCTACCATTCGGTCAACGAGAAGCAGATCGTCGGCGTCGTCGAGGTGGTGAAGGAGCATTATCCGGATCACACCGACAAGTCGGAGCGGTTCGGCATGGTCGACATCAAGGCGCTTTATCCCGTGAAGACGCCGGTGACGCTCGCCGACATCAAAGCCGAGCCGAAGCTCGCCGACCTCGCGCTTGTTCGCCAGTCGCGCCTGTCGGTCGTGCCGGTCGGAAAGGACGAGTGGAAGCTGCTCTGCAAGATGGCCGGGGTCAAACCCTGAGCGGCCGCATCCTGCTCTGCTGCCTCGACGAGATCGAGGATCCCGGCAGCCGCGGTTTCGACGACATCGAGGGCGAGAAGCCGTTCTTCGTCGTCCGCCGCGGCGGCGAAGCCTTCGCCTACCGCAATTCCTGCCCGCATTACGGAGCGCCGCTCGACTGGAAGCCCGACGCCTTCCTGTCCCACGACAAGACGCGGATCCTGTGTTCCATGCACGGCGCATTGTTCAATATGGACGATGGCGTCTGCATTGCGGGGCCCTGTCCGGGCGATGCACTGGAGAAGGTGGCGCTGGAAATCACCGAAGGCGCCATATTCCTGATCTGAATCATGGCCGGTTCCTTGCCCTGTAATCCATAAACCACAATAATTCGGTACATATACGAACCGCGCGACCGAACGCGCGAAACGGGAGGGTCAGACATGTCCGAACACGATATTTTTCCGGTTCCCGCCGACTGGGCGGCCCGCGCCTTCGCCGATAAAGCGAAGTACGACGAGATGTACATGCGGTCCATCGATGACCCCGAAGGGTTCTGGGGCGAGCACGGCAAGCGGATCGACTGGATCAAGCCTTATACGAAGGTAAAAGACACGTCCTTCGCAAAGGACGACCTTCATATCCGCTGGTTTTACGACGGCACGCTGAACGCCTCCGCCAACTGTCT
>JAYPTI010000201.1:0-4285 GCA_038133505.1 Alphaproteobacteria bacterium | reverse complement strand
CTACATGGAGGCCGTGGCCCCGTAGCTCAGCAGGATAGAGCATCAGATTCCTAATCTGAGGGTCGCAGGTTCGAATCCTGCCGGGGTCACCATCCGCGCTTGTGCGCGCTTTGCTCTCAATCCGGCAGAGCGATCGACCCGTCTTCCGCGATCTCGAAGCCCGGGTTCCACGCGACTTCCCACAGATGGCCGTCGAGGTCGCGGAAATAGCCGGAATAGCCGCCCCAGAAGACCTCTTCCGCCGGCTTCACGATCTCGGCGCCGGCCGCTCCGGCCTCGGCCAGCAGGGCGTCGACCTCGTCGCGGGTCCGCGCGTTATGGGCGATCGACATGGCGGTACTTCCGCCGTCGGCCGCGGGGACCTTTGCGTCCTTCGCGAGTTCCGCCAGCGGGAAAAGCCCGAACGCGATGCCGCCGCACTGGAAGAAGACGACGCCCTCGGCGGCTTTCATCGAGCGCTTCCAGCCGAGCGCCTCGAAGAAGGCGGTGCTGCGCGCGAGGTCTTTCACGCCGAGGGTGATCAGGCTGAGACGCTGTTCCATTTTGGGAACATAACGGGAACAATTATCGGGGTCCACTGAATTCACCCCGGTTCCCGGAGGAAGCGCGGCGGTCCCCGATCGCCGGTCCGGCCCGCCGATCCGCTTGATTTCCGGGGCCGGGGCTGGCGTACTGCCCTCGATAGAGGGGCAAGAACAAAACGTCGGATAAATCGAGAATGGCAAAAACCGCAATCCGCAAACCCGGCAAGAAGGCGACGGACGGTTCCTGGAGCGAACGGCGCGACGGCATGCGCATCGACTGGGACGTGCCGATCGGGATGGAGGACGGCACGGTTCTGAGGGCCGACGTCTATCGCCCGCCCAAGGCCGGGAAGTATCCCGTCATCCTGACCATGGGGCCCTACGGCAAGGGGCTTGCGTGGCAGGACGAGGTCTACGCGACGACCTGGGAGCTGTTCTCCGGCGCGCACCCGGATGCGATTACCGGGTCGACCAACAAGTACCAGAACTGGGAGACCGTCGACCCCGAGCAGTGGGTGCCCGACGGCTACGCCTGCGTCCGCGTCGACAGCCGCGGCGCGGGCCGCTCGCCCGGCTTCATGGACCCGTGGTCGCCGCAGGAGACCGACGATTTCGTCCGCTGCATCGAATGGGCCGGCACGCAGGACTGGTCGACCGGCAAGGTCGGGCTCAACGGCATCTCGTACTACGGCATGAACCAGTGGTGGGTCGCCGCCCGCCAGCCGAAGCATCTGGCGGCGATGTGCGCGTGGGAGGCGGCGAACGACTACTACCGCGAGTTCGCGCGCCACGGCGGCATCCTGTGCACCTTCATCCGCGACTGGTACCGGATGCAGGTGAAATCGATCCAGCACGGCGTCGGCACGAAGGGCTACCGGAGTTGGGTGCACGGCGAACAGGTGTCCGGCCCGCCGACGCTCCCGCAGAAGGAACTCGACAGGAACAGCGTCGACATGGGCCGCGACATCGCGCGCCGCGAGATGGAAGACGACTGGTACCGCGCGCGCCAGCCGGATTTCCGCAAGATCAAGGTGCCGCTCCTGTCGGCGGCGAGCTGGGGCGGGCAGGGCCTGCATCCGCGCGGCAACTACGAGGGCTTCTACCAGGCGGCGTCGAAGGAGAAGTGGCTCGAGGGGCACGGGCTGGAGCACTGGACGGAATTCTACACGCGCTACGGCCGCGACCTGCAGAAGCGGTTCTTCGCCTATTACCTGAAGGGCGAGAAGAACGGCTGGGACCGGAAACCGCGCGTCCTCCTCAAGGTGCGCCACGTCGGCGAGAAATTCGTCGAGCGCGGCGAGAACGAATGGCCGATCAAGCGCACGAAGTGGACGAAGCTCTATCTCGATCCCGCGCATATGAGCCTCGAGCGCAAGACGCCAGCGAACGGCGCGAAGATCGCCTATGACGGTCTCGGCGACGGGCTGACGTTCTTCCTGCCGCCGATGGCGGAGGACACCGAGATAACGGGTCCGCTCGCCTCCAAGCTCTACGTCTCGTCGGCGACGGCGGACGCGGACCTGTTCCTCGTCGTCCGCCTGTTCACGCCCGACATGAAGGAGGTCACCTTCAAGGGCACCGTCGATCCGCACACGCCGATCGCGCAGGGCTGGCTGCGGGCATCGCACCGGAAGCTCGATGCGAAGAAGTCGCGGCCGTGGCGGCCGTGGCACACGCACGACGAAAAGCAGCCGCTGAAACCGGGGCGGATCTACGAGCTCGATATCGAGATCTGGCCGACCTGCATCGTCGTGCCCGCCGGCTACCGGCTCGCCCTGTCGGTGCGAGGCAAGGATTACGAATATTCGGGCGAGGCGCTGAACCTCTCCAACTTCGCCCATCCTCTCAGCGGCTGCGGTCCGTTCCTGCACGACGACCCGGGCGACCGCCCGGCGAAGATCTTCGGCGGCAGGGTGACCGTCCACACCGGCCCCCGCCACCCGTCGCATCTGTTGCTGCCCGTGGTGCCGCCCAGGAAGGGATAGCAATTCGTGAAACGAGTCGCCGCCGCCAGGTGCTCCGCATGATGTTCGCGTCCGACGCAACGGCGCGCGCGGCGGCGGCGCGATGAGTTCGCAGACTGACATCATCCGGCGCGCCGTCCGCGACTGCCTCGGGCCGCCGCCGCCGACCGCACCGCACGATTGCACGGTTGCCGATGCCGTCGCCTGCCTCGCCGAGACCCGGGCGTCGGCGCTGGTTCTGACCGACGGGGAGAACCAGCCCGTCGGTATCGTCACCGAGGCCGACGTCACGCGGCGGGTCGCGCTCCAGGCCGAGGCGGGGGCGTCGGCGGCCGCGATCATGACCGCGCCGGTCGTGGTCATCGAGGACACGGAATATCTCTATCGCGGCATCGCGCGCATGCGCCGCAACGCGCTCCGCCATCTCGTCGTCGTCGACGGCGCGGGGCGCGTCGCCGGCATGCTGCACATGGCCGACGCGCTGGCGTCGCTCTCCGACGATCTCGTCGCCCGGATCGACCGGCTGTCGGGCGGCGACGAGACTGCGGACGCGCTCCGGCGCGTCAAGGAAGCGGAGGTCGGTATCGCCCGCGATCTGCTCGCCGACGGCGTCGCGGTGAACCATGTGCAGGGGCTGATCACGCACGTGAACAACGACCTCTACCGGCGGGTGACGCGGCGGATTCTGGAAAACATGGACGGCCCGCCCCCGCGCGACTTCGCGGTCCTTGTCATGGGCTCCGGCGGGCGCGGCGAGAACTTCCTCACCCCCGACCAGGACAACGGCCTCGTCATCGCCGACTATCCCGACGACGAGCACGACCGCATCGACGGCTGGTTCACCGACCTCGCCGTCTGCATGACGACGCAGATGGATGCGATCGGCCTGCCGTTCTGCACCGGCAACGTGATGGCGACCAACCCGCTGTGGCGCAAGACGCAGACGCAATGGCTCGACCAGATCGCGATGTGGCTGCGGCGCTCGAATGCCGCCGCGGTGCTGCTCGCCGACATTTTCTTCGATTTCCGGGCCGTCGCGGGCGATGCGTCGCTGGCCGCGCCGGTGCGCGCCCTGATCGCCCGCGAAATGCCGCAGAACCGGCGTTTCCTCGGCGACATGCTGCGCCACCACGAGCACATGCACTCGCCGGTCGGCTGGTTCGGCACGCTCCGGACCGACAAGAGCCATCCGGAGCATCGCGGCAAGATCGATCTCAAGCGCCACGGCGTGCAGCCGGTGGTCGCCGCGGCGCGCCTGCTGGCGCTGCGCGACGGAATCGAGGCGACGTCGACGCTGGACCGGCTCGAAGGGCTCGCAGACGCGGGCACAATCCGCGACGCCGAAGGCGTATCGGAGGCATTTCTCGCCGTCTGCGACGTGCTGCTCCGCGCCCAGATCGCCGACTTCGGGGCCGGCACGAAGCTCTCGAACCACGTCGCGCCCGCCACGCTCGGCCGGGCGCGGCGCAAGCGGTTGGTCGAGGCGTTCCGCGTCATCGACGGCTTCGCCGACGGCGCGCGGGCGGAGATTTCGGGGCGGGTGCTCTAGGGCCGCGCGGTCTAGCGGTGCGCGCGCTGCGCCGCGACGCGCCGCGCGGCGTCCTCGCAGACCGACTGGGCGTCGCCGAAACAGCGGATGCCGAGCCGGTCGAACTCGCCTTGCATGCGCAGGAACAGCCGCGCCGTCAGGTCCGCGTCGCCGAGCGCGGTATGGCGGTCGCGCACCGGCTCGTCGTAGAGCGCAGACAAATCCTCGAGCGTATGGCCGCGTCGGTCGGGGAAGGCGCCGATAGACAG
>JAYPTI010000200.1:0-4497 GCA_038133505.1 Alphaproteobacteria bacterium | reverse complement strand
GCTTGCGTGTCGTGTCGCGTCGTCGATGTCTTCTTCACGGCCATCTCATTCCCGTCCTTTGCGCGTCGCCTGTCTTGTACGGATGATCGCGGCTAGCGTACGTGCCGGACGAGACGGCGTTACCTACTGAACCGCCTCAACACCCGTGACGTCGGGCACGTAAAACTTCAACAGATTCTCGACACCCATCTTCAGGGTCGCGGAAGAACTCGGGCAGCCGACGCAGGCGCCCTGCAGGCTCACGCGGACGATTCCGTCCTCGAAACCGCGAAAGACGATGTCGCCGCCGTCCTGTGCGACCGACGGCCGGATTCGCGTGTCGATCAGCTCGCGAATCTGCGCCGCGACGGGATCGCCGGCGGCGTCATCTTCGGCCGCAACGTCTTCTTCGACGGCAGGCGCACCCGATTCGAAATGCGCCTCGATCTCGCGTGCGACCGGCGGCGCCAGGCGATCCCAGTCGTCCGCGGCACGCTTCGCGACGGAAACGAAATCGGCGCCGAGAAAGACGCCTGCGACGCCTTCGACCCCGAACAACCGGGCCGCGAGAGGCGAACGGTCGGCGGTGTCGGGCGACGGGAAATCCGCGGTGCCGTCGGCCATCACGGCGCAGCCTGGCAGGAATTTCATGGTCGCCGGATTCGGCGTCGGCTGGGTAACGACGTTAATCACTTCAGCAATGTCTCGTGCAACCGGACCGAACGAGAACCGGCGATCCGAGGACCGCCGGAAGTTGATAAGTTGGGTTAAGCCAAGGTTAAGATCAACGCCAATCTGCGCGCCCCGAAACGGCCCTCGAACAAGCCGTTGAAAAAACGTTTGGAATAAAACCGTTTCGCATGCGGAAAGTTTTCCCCCTGACCGCATGCCCCCGAAGTCGTTAACCATGCGCACCGGAATCGCGGCTCGGCGACGGGCGACGACGTCTCCCCGAAAGGGTTAACAGGCAGCGGCGGCCGGCCGCCGCGATCAGGTCAGAAGAACGATCTGTTCCTGGTTCAGATTACCGGGCACGACGGTAATCGGGATGGGGAATTCGCCGGACATCTTGCCGGCGATCGCGGAGACCAGCGGACCGGGCCCCTTTTTGTCGGTGCCGGCCCCGAGAACGAGGATGGAGATACGGGGCTCCTCCGCGATGAGGGAAATGATCGCCTCCGCCGGCTTGCCCTCGCGGACGTAGAGGGTCGGCATCTCGTTGGTCCATTCCTTGACGCGCGACGCATATTGCTGGAGGAAATCCTCCGCTTCCTGGCGCGCTTCCTCGCGCATCTTTTCCTCGACCGACATCCAGTGCTGGAATTCGGCCGGCTCTATCACGTAGAGCAGCGCCAGCCGCCCGCCGGTCCTGACCGCGCGCCGCGCCGCGAAATAGATTGCGTTGTTGCACTCTTCCGTCGAATCGACGACGCACAGGAACAGTCGGTCGCTGCGGACCGGCTCTTCGCCGGCCGCATCCAGCGCCGTATCCTCGGCCGCCGGCGCCACTGTCTCGTCGCTCATGGTCAGTTTCTCCTGAAGACGACGCCTGCCAGCCATCCTGCCAGCAACGCAATCGCTATGGCAATCGCGCCGTACCACGGCGCATGCTCGTTCGCAAAAGAGAATATCTGCGCCTCGAGGCCGACTTTCCGAACCCGGAGCGGTGTCGTCTCGAGGCTGATCAGCCGCCCGTCCTTGAACAGGAAAACCGCCACCTGGTATTCGCCGGTGGGCACGTTCGCCGGGAAAGGAATGCTGGTCCGGAACAGCCGCCCGCTGTTGATCGTGATGGGCGCCAGCTCGCTTCCATAGAGATCGAGGTGCTGCTTGTTGCGGATGAACGCCGCCCGGAATTCTCCGACCGCACCGCGGTCGACAGGCAACCGCGCTTCGAGCGCCAGGCTTTCGGGCCCGATCCGCAGCCGGCGAAGATCCTTCTCGTCCGCGATCTCCGATAGTGGCCGGGACGCAGCGACCCGGTAGTAGGCGGGCGCATCGGGAAACGTCATCGAGGCGCCGTTCACCCAAATGCCGGCAACGCGCTCCTTGCGGCGAACGACTTCTTCGCGGCGCGGGCCGGTGACGGTCACGACAATATCGCCCGATCCCTCGGTCGCGCCGAACAGCAGCAGTTCCTCGCCGGTAAAGCCCGTGGAGATCGCCACCTCGCGATGGGAAAGATCGACCACGACGCTCTGCGCCAGGGCCGCCGGCGCGCCGAACGACAGGGCGATCGCAGACGCGATCCAGAGGAGAATCCGGGCCGCCATCAGTGGCGCCCTCCGAGGCCGATTGAGAACAGATCGTCCGGCGTCACGACCAGCGTCCACGCGACGCGGGCGCAGACCGCCAGCACGATGAGGCCGAGCGCGATACGCACCTCCTCGCCGCGCAGCCTGCTACCGACGCGGGCGCCGATCTGGGCGCCGATCACGCTGCCGACGACGAGGAGCAGCGCGAGGACGATATCGACGGTCTGGTTGTTGACCGCCTGCAGGAACGTGACGTTGGCGGTGACGAACACGATCTGGAACAGCGACGTCCCGACGACGACGGCCGTCGGCATACCGAGCAGGTAGATCATCGCCGGCACCATCACGAAGCCGCCGCCGACGCCCATGATCGCCGCCAGAATGCCGACAAAGACGCCAACGCCGAGCGGCACCAGCGCGCTGATGTATAGCTTGGACCGCCGGAACCGCATCTTGAACGGCAGCCCGTGCATCCAGTTGTGGTAGTGGAGCTTGCGTCTCGGCGCCATCGGATTGCGGCTGCGAAACCACGAGCGCGTGCTCTCGATGACCATCAGCACGCCGACGATGCCGAGAAAGACGACATAGGAGATCGCGATCACCAGATCGATCTGGCCGATGCCGCGCAGGAAGGTAAACAGCCAGACGCCGAGCGTGGAGCCGACGAAGCCGCCGATCATCAGGACCAGGCCCATGCGGATATCGACGTTGCCGCGCCGCCAGTGCGCGAGCGCGCCCGAAACGGAGGCCGCGACGACCTGGTTCGCCTCGGTTCCCACAGCGACCGCCGGCGGAACGCCGATGAATATGAGGAGCGGCGTCATCAGGAAGCCTCCGCCGACGCCGAACATGCCCGACAGAAAACCGACCATACCGCCGAGCCCGAGCAGCAGCAGCGCATCGAGCGACATTTCGGCGATCGGCAGATAGATCTGCATGGATTGGCCGGTTTGCTCCGGACGGTGTGATTACGCGGCATGCGCGCGGCCGTTTTCGACCTTTGCATGCGGGAGCCTTTTTGCGCCGTTCGGACCGACGGCGCAAGGGGTGAGCGACAATTCGGCCGGAGCGCCGCCCCTTTAGGCGGAGATGAGGCCGACGATGTCGTGAATTTCCCGCAGGACGGGCTCGGCAACGGCCCGGGCGCGCTCGGCACCCCTGGCGAGGATCGCATCGATGTGGGACGGATCGGCCATCAGCCGGTTCATCTCGTCCGAAATGGGCGACAGCCTGTCGATCGCGAGGTCCGCCAGCGCCGGCTTGAAGTCGCCGAAGCCGCGGCCGCCGAATTCACCCAGAACGTCGGCCGACGATTTCCCGGCGAGCGCCGCATAGATACCGACCAGATTGGCCGCCTCGGGACGGCCCTCGAGCCCGCCGATCTCTGACGGCAGCGCTTCCGGGTCGGTCTTGGCGCGCCGGATCTTCTTCGAAATCTCGTCGGCCGTATCCGTGAAGGTGATGCGGGAGGCGTCGGAAGGGTCGGACTTCGACATCTTCTTCGAACCGTCGCGCAGGCTCATGACGCGCGTCGCCTCGCCGAAGATCAGCGGCTCGGTGAGCGGGAAGAAATCGACGCCGAAATCGTTGTTGAACTTCTGCGCGATGTCGCGCGTCAGCTCCAGATGCTGCTTCTGGTCCTCGCCGACGGGCACGTGCGTCGCCTTGTAGGCAAGGATGTCGGCGGCCATCAGGTTGGGATAGGCGTACAGCCCGACCGAGGCGTTCTCGCGGTTCTTGCCGGCCTTTTCCTTGAACTGGGTCATCCGGTTCAGCCAGCCGAGGCGCGCGACGCAGTTGAAGATCCAGGCGAGTTGCGCATGCGCCGCGACCTGGCTCTGATTGAAAATGATGCTGCCTTCGGGATCGATGCCCGCCGCGATGAAGGCCGCGGTGACCTCCCGCGTGTTGGCGGCAAGCTCCTTCGGGTCCTGCCAGACGGTGATCGCATGCAGGTCGACGACGCAGTAGATGCAGTCGTAATCGTGCTGGAGCGAGACGAAGTTGCGGATCGCGCCCAGATAGTTGCCGAGATGGAGATTGCCGGTCGGCTGCACGCCGGAAAATATCCGGTTCATTGCGAATGTCCTGTCCGTATCTGCAGGGTGGTCGGAAGCGCGCGGGTTATCGCCTCAACCCGGCGACCGGTCAAGCATGCGCTTGACGTCGCGAAGCGACGCCGCACCGGTGACGATCGCCAGGACCGCGAAGACGGAGAGCCCCGCAGCGATCAGGGTCGCCAGCGCGGCGAAGTCCTGGGCGG
>JAYPTI010000199.1:0-4537 GCA_038133505.1 Alphaproteobacteria bacterium | reverse complement strand
GAGCCGAGGCTCCCGCGATCGTCGTCAGGGAGCGTCCTTGTCCGGGTCGTCGCCCCGCTCATTGCTGGCGCTTTCGGCATCGCTCGGCGGTTCCTCGTCGCTCGCCGCGGCGACGGAGAGCTCCTCTACTTCGGGCGCAGCGCCTTGTTCGAATACCGCTTCCGCCTCTGCCACGATCTCGTCGTCGTCGATCGCAACGACGTCGCCATCCCTGTTGACACGTTCGCCCCGGGCCTGCATTTCGGCTTCTTCTTCGGAACGGGCGATGTTCGCGGTCACTTCGACCGTCACCTCGGGGTGCAGTATAACGCGGATCGGATGCATGCCGACGGTTTTGATCGGCCGGTCGAGCTGTACCTGGCGGCGGTCGACGGTCACGCCGGCCGCGACGATCGCGGCCGAAATGTCGCGCGTCGTGACCGAGCCGTAAAGCTGGTCGCTGTCGCTCGCCTGGCGCACAACGACGACGGTCATGCCGTCGAGGTCCTTCGCGACGCGTTCGGCATCGGAACGCAGTTCTAGGTTGTCGGCCTCCAACTGGGACCGCTGCTGTTCGAAAACGGCGCGGTTCGCGTCGGTCGCGCGCAGCGCCTTCTTGCGCGGCAGCAGGAAATTGCGGGCGTAGCCCGGCTTGACGGAGACCACGTCTCCCATCTGGCCGAGTTTCTCGATCCGCTCGAGCAGTATCACTTCCATCAGTCGTTCCCCTTGTTCGTCCGGGATGCCGCCGCGCCATCGCGCAGCCGCATCCAGTTTTCCGCAATGCCCAGCAGGGCGACAATCGCCGCGGGCCAGAGCAGCAAAACCAGAAATATATAGACGCCCACCAGCAACAGGGGGCGTCCGGGCCAAGCGGCGGAGATACTATGCAGAACTGCCAGTCCGATAAAGAAAAAAGGCACAAGTGCGACAATCAGAACGTTCAGCCCCACAAACCCCGGAAATCCGCCGAAAATCATCAGAATCGCGCCCGCCAGCGCGGCGATCGCCGGCCACAAAACCGTCTCGACGTCCCGATAGGTTGGTTTCGGGCGGATATTTCGCCCGGTCGCGCACAGGAATTGCTGGGCGAGGCCGCAGTTCACGATCACCATCACGAGCCACGAGACGGCGGCTGCGCCCGGGAACACCCTTGCCGCCGACAGCATGAAAGCTTCGATCGTTTCGCGGTTGTCGACCTGGTAGACATCGGCGAAGGCGACGAGGTACCGGTTGACGGCTCCCTGCAGCCCGCCTTGGGATCCGCTGAAGACGACGAGCGCAACCGCGAACATCGCGAGGGCGAGGGCGGCGAGTGCGGCCATGATGCGGCCGAGCGGATACCATGCCACCGAGCCGTCGTCGGCGGGCGCGTTCCTCAACGCCAGAAACACCACGACCATTACCGGGAGCACGGTGATCGTCAGGAACAGCGTGAGCGACCCGCCGCCGGGTGCCGCCAGCGCCACGATGACCGCCGCCACCGCCGAGGCGACGGCCCCCTGCATGGCGCCCAGCGACAGCCCCGTCGCCGCCAGCGGAAGCTGGGCGAAATACGCGATCATCAGGGCGCCGGGCGAGCCAGACGCGACGGAGAGATGGAGAAGGGCGGAAACGATTCCGGCACCCAACGGTATAAGTTGCGTGCCGGACATCGGATTGCTCTACGCTGGCGGAACGCGCGCCGGCGTCAGTTGATGACGAAGGGCATCAGCGCGAGGTTGCGCGCGCGTTTGATCGCGGTCGCAAGTTCGCGCTGCTTCTTCGCGGAAACCGCCGTGATGCGGCTCGGGACGATCTTCCCGCGCTCGGACGTGAAGCGCTGCAGAAGCTTGACGTTCTTGTAATCGATCGCCGGGGCGTTGGCGCTCGAGAAAGGGCAGCTCTTGGGCCGGCGGAAAAAAGGCCTGCGGCTCATTCTTCGGAATCCTTGTCTTTGGCGTCGTTGTTCGAGGACCGGTCGTCGTCGTCACGGTCGCGGCCGCGACCTTCGCGACCCTCTCGGCCGTCGCGCCCGCCCTTGTTCTGCATCATCGCCGACGGGCCTTCCTCGTGCTCGTCGACGCGGATGCTCATGTAACGGAGCACGTCTTCGTTGAGGCGCATGTTGCGCTCCATCTCGCTGAGCGCTGCGGCCGGCGCGTCGATGTTCATGAGCGAGTAATGGCCCTTCCGGTTTTTCTTGATCCGGTAGGTGAGGGACTTCAGCCCCCAGTACTCGTTCTTGGTCACTTTGCCGCCGTTCTCCTCGAGAATCTTGGAGAGGCTCTCGGTCAGAGCCTCGACCTGGGCGGCAGAAATATCCGGGCGTGCGATATACACGCTTTCGTATAGTGGCACCTTATCACTCCTGGTTCGCGCGAAACTGTCGTGCGCAAAATAGCGTCCGGGCGCGGCCAACGGAAAACGTCCGTCGCCGGCTTCGTTCCCCGAATTCAAGCGCGCCGCGCTATGAGGCGCCGGAATATACACAAATCGACAGCCTCTGCAAGCGATCCGAGCGCGATTCGGCGGGCCAGCTTGACAGTCCCTCGGCACCGTCTATGACTGGTTTTTAATCATAATTGGGGCAAGGTTTCAGATGGCACGCGCATTCGTTTTCCCGGGACAGGGGTCGCAGGCGGTCGGGATGGGCCAGGAGCTGCTGGCGGCGTTCCCGGTGGCCCGTGAGACGTTCGAAGAAATCGACGACGCTCTCGGGCAGAACCTGACCCGCCTGATGGCCGAGGGGCCGGCCGAGGAGCTGACGCTGACGGAAAATGCGCAACCTGCATTGATGGCGGTCAGCATCGCGGCACTCAGGGTTCTCGAAAAAGAAGGCGGCATCGACCTTTCCAAGACCGTCGCGTTCGTGGCCGGGCATTCGCTGGGCGAATATTCGGCTCTCGCCGCAGCCGGGACCTTCGGTCTCGCGGATACGGCACGGCTTCTGAAAACCCGCGGTCAGGCGATGCAGAAGGCAGTCCCGGTCGGGCAGGGGGCGATGGCGGCTCTGCTCGGGGCCGAACTCGATCTGGCGCGCGAAATCGCCCAAGCGGCGGCCAACGGAGAGGTGTGTTCGCCCGCGAACGACAACGCTCCCGGTCAGGTGGTGCTGTCCGGCGCAACCGCCGCCATCGACAGGGCGATCGAGATCGCGACCGAGCGCGGCATCCGGAGGAGCGTGAAGCTTCCCGTCAGCGCGCCGTTCCACTGCGCGATGATGGCGCCAGCGGCCGACGTCATGGAGAAAGCCCTGACCGGCGTCGACATGGTCCGCCCGATCGTGCCGGTGGTCGCCAACGTTACCGCCGCGCCCGCGGAGAATCCGGAAGACGTTCGCCGGCTGCTCGTCGAGCAGGTCACGGCGATGGTGCGCTGGCGCGAGAGCGTTCTCGCGATGCGCGATGCCGGCGTCGATACGCTGATCGAGCTCGGCTCGGGCAAGGTGCTGTCCGGACTCGCCAAGCGGATAGACCGCGATCTGACCGCGATGAACGTCGAGACGCCGGCCGACGTCGAAACCGTGCTTTCCACCTTCTGACACCGGGAAATCCAATGTTCGAACTCTCCGATAAGAAAGCGCTGGTTACCGGCGCGTCGGGCGGCATCGGCGGCGCGATCGCGGCCGCGCTGCACGCCCAGGGAGCAACCGTCGCCCTCGCCGGCCGGAACCGCGCCGCGCTGGACGAACTGGCGGCGTCGCTTGGCGACCGGTGTCACGTCATCGAGGGCGACCTTGCGGATGCGGCGTCGGCCGATGCGATGCTCTCGGCCGCCGACGAGGCGCTGGGCGGGATAGACATCCTCGTGAACAACGCCGGCCTGACGCGCGACAACCTTGCGATGCGCATCAAGGACGAGGACTGGCAGTCCGTGATCGACGTCAATCTGACGGCGACCTTCCGGCTGTCGCGCGCGGTGCTGCGCGGCATGATGAAGGCGCGGTGGGGCCGGATCATCAACATTACGTCGATCGTCGGCGTTACCGGGAATCCCGGCCAGGCGAACTACGCCGCGTCGAAGGCGGGGATCATCGGCATGTCGAAGTCGATAGCCAAGGAAGTCGCGACCCGCGGCATCACCGTCAACTGCATCGCGCCCGGGTTCATCGAGACCGCGATGACCGAATCACTTGGCGACGATCAGACGGAGCGTCTGATGTCGGCCATTCCCGCCAGGCGTCTCGGAAATCCGCAGGATGTGGCGGCTTGCGCCGTTTTTCTGGCCTCCGAGGAGGCGTCCTACGTGACCGGCCAAACCTTGCATGTAAACGGCGGAATGGCCATGATATAAGCCGCGACGGGTGGCGCGTCTCATCCACAAGCAGGCCCCGTTCATCGGAGTTCAACCCGGCACAGGGAGGTCCCGGAGGGGTCAGGACCAACAAAACCACAGGCCGGTCCGCCGTCAATCGGACGCCGGCAGTTTCAGGGAAAAGACATGAGCGATACCGCAGACCGCGTGAAAAAGATCGTTGTCGAGCATCTCGGCGTTGACGAGGGCAAGGTGACGGAGAATGCAAGCTTCATCGACGATCTGGGCGCGGACAGCCTCGACACGGTTGAACTCGTGATGG
>JAYPTI010000198.1:0-4601 GCA_038133505.1 Alphaproteobacteria bacterium | reverse complement strand
ACATCGTACTGAACGCGAAGATGCGCCGACCCGGAATCTGCGGCGCGACCGAGACGCTGCTGATCGACAAGGCGGTCGCGGCGGAGCGCCTGCCCGCCATCATCGACGTCCTCGATGCGGCGGGCTGCGAGCTGCGCGGCGACGACGCGACCCAGGCCGTGGATGCGCGCGTCCGTCCCGCGACCGAGGAGGACTGGCGCACCGAATATCTCGAGCCGATCCTGTCGATCCGCCAGGTCGACGGGCTCGACGGGGCGATCGCGCACATCAACGCCTACAGCTCGCACCATACGGATTCGATCGTTACCGACGATGCGGAAAAGGCGGAGAAATTCCTAAACGCCATCGATTCCGCCATCGTCGTCCACAACGCCTCGACCCAGTTCGCCGACGGCGGCGAGTTCGGCATGGGCGCGGAAATCGGCATCTCTACGGGCCGCCTGCACGCGCGCGGACCGGTCGGCGTCGAACAGCTCACCACCTTCAAATACGTCGTCCGCGGCGCGGGACAGGTCCGGCCCTGAAAGTACTGACGGATATCCGGCGGGGCCATCGCGCGACCGGGCTCCGGGTCGGCATCCTGGGCGGATCGTTCAATCCCGCCCACGACGGCCACCTGCATATCAGCCTGCTGGCGCTCAAGCTGCTTCAGCTCGACGAGGTATGGTGGATGGTCTCGCCGCAGAACCCGCTCAAGCCGGTCGAGGGCATGGCCTCGTTCGAGGAACGGCTCGCAGAGGCGGAGGAGCTGGTGCGTCATCCGAACATCCGCGTGACCGATATCGAGCAGCGGCTGGGCACGACCTACACGGCCGAATCGCTCGCCGTCCTGAAACGCTGCTTCCCGAAGACCCAGTTCGTCTGGCTGATGGGTGCAGACAATCTTGCCCAGATCTCGCGTTGGCAGCGCTGGACGCGCATCTTCAATCAGGTTCCGATTGCGGTTTTCGACCGCGCTCCGTATTCTTTCGATGCGCTTGCCGGCAAGGCCGCCAAGGCGTTTTTCCGTTTCAAGGTCCAGCGGCACAACGCCTGCAACCTCGCCGACATGGCGCCGCCGGCATGGATGTTCTTCCATACGAGACTGCATCCCGGGTCGGCGACGGCGATCCGGGCGCGCCGCGCATCGGCGGCGGGACGGAACGGCGGAAACGGACGCACGGGCCGGAACGGCTGATACGGAAACGCGAGCCGGAACGGCGACAACGGAAACGACTTGAACTGAACAGGCCGGTCGGAACGACAGGACGACCGCCACAGCACGGGAACGAAACGCGCTGAGTACGCAGAAAACCAAGGCCGCGGCCGGCAAGAAGCCGGCGGATGCGCTTCTCGCGGAGATCAAGGCATCGCTCGAGGATCACAAGGCCGAAGAAATTGTGGTCATCGACCTTTCGGGCAAATCGGATATCGCCGACTACATGGTGATCGCGAGCGGCCGGTCCAACCGTCAGGTCGCGACGATGGCCGAACATCTCGTCCAGATCGCCAAGAAGCACGGGATAAAGGGCGCCGCGCCCGAAGGTCTCGCACAGGCGGACTGGGTCCTGCTCGACGCGCAGGACGTGATCGTCCACCTGTTCCGGCCCGAGGTGCGCGCCTTCTACAACCTTGAAAAGATGTGGGCCGTCGACACAGAAGCGGCCCAGTAGGCGTTGTTTTCGCTGTTGCAGAACCGCTCCGGCCTTCGGGCCCTCTGCCCCCTCCCGGCCGCGTCTTAAATGCGGGTCACAGTGTGCGCGGTCGGACGGCTCAAATCGGGTCCCGAGCGCGATCTCGTCGACAAGTTCGCCAAGCGCATCACCTGGCCGTTCGACGTCCGCGAGGTCGAGGAGCGGCGGAAGCTGCCGGATTCCGAGCGGCGTCAGCGCGAGGGGGAGCTTCTGGCGGCCGCCTGCCCCGATGGCGGCGTCCGAATAGCGCTGGACGAGCGCGGAAAATCGCTTACGAGCGCCGAAATGGCCGAAAAAATCGGCGAATGGCGGGATTCGGGCCGCGATATCGCGTTTTTGATCGGCGGAGCGGACGGTTTGGCCCCCGAAATACGCGATTCAGCCGATTTGGTGCTCTCTTTCGGCGCGCAAACATGGCCTCACATGCTGGCGCGCGCCCTTCTGGTGGAGCAAATCTACCGGGCGCAGGAGATTCTCGCCGGTCACCCCTATCACAGGGCGTAAAAATTTCGCGAAATCAGCGCGCTAGCGCGACAATTTCCCCAAATTCCGCCGTGGAACTATATAATGTCCGAGGTAGTTAAGAGAGAAATCGGGATTCGGAATGACTGCTGACAGACAGGATGCTCTGCGGCCGGTTGTCCTGTGCGTTCTGGACGGATGGGGCTACCGCGAGGACGCGGCGAACAACGCCATCGTGCCCGCAAACGCGCCCAACTTCTTCCGCATGTGGTCGCAGTATCCGCATGCGTTCGTTGATACCTGCGGCATCGACGTCGGCCTGCCCCAGGGCCAGATGGGAAATTCCGAAGTCGGCCACATGAATCTCGGCGCCGGACGCGTCGTCAACCAGGAGATCCGCCGGATCGACGCGGCGATCGAGGACGGCTCGATCGCGGCCAACCCGGCGCTCGGCGACTTCATCGCAAAATTGAAGGATTCCGGCGGCACCTGCCATCTGCTCGGTCTGCTGTCGCCCGGCGGCGTGCATTCGCACCAGGACCAGCTCGCGGCACTCGCCGGCATCCTGTCGGAGAACGGCGTGTCCGTCGCGATCCATGCCTTCCTCGACGGCCGCGACACGCCGCCGTCGTCCGCCGGCGGTTTCGTCGCGGACTTCGAGGCAGCCATTGCGGGATTCGAAAACGTCCGCATCGCGACCGTCTGCGGCCGGTTCTACGCGATGGACCGCGACCAGCGTTGGGAGCGCGTCGAGCGCGCTTACGGCCTGATCGTCGACGGCAAGGGTGCCGCGGCCGACAGCGCGTCGGCGGCGATCGCTGCCTCCTATGCGAACGAGGTCACCGACGAGTTCGTCGAGCCGGCGGCGATCGGCGGCTATGCCGGCATGCAGGACGGCGACGGCGTTCTGATGGGGAATTTCCGGTCCGACCGGGCGCGCGAAATCCTGCTGGCGCTGCTCGACCCCGGGTTCGAAGGCTTCGCACGGACGCGCCGCGTCGACGTCGCGGCGGCGCTCGGCGTCACCGAATATTCGACCGCGCACAACGCCTTCATGGCGACGATGTTCCCGCCGTCCACGCTCGCCAACATCCTGGGCGAGCTGCTCGCGGACGGGGGCCTGAAGCAGCTTCGCATCGCGGAGACGGAGAAGTACGCGCACGTCACCTTCTTCTTCAACGGCGGCGTCGAGACGCCCTTCCCCGGCGAAGACCGCATCCTGATCCCGTCGCCGAAGGTCGCGACCTACGACCTGCAGCCGGAAATGTCGGCGCAGGAAGTGACCGACCGGCTCGTCGCCGAGATCGAGGCCGGCAAGTACGACTTCATCCTGGTCAACTACGCCAACCCCGACATGGTCGGCCACACCGGCATCCAGGGCGCCGCGGACATCGCGATCCGCACGGTCGACGACTGCCTCGCCCGGCTGGAAGACGCCGTCACCGAGGCCGGCGGCACGCTGCTGATCACCGCGGACCACGGCAATGCCGAGCTGATGCGCGACCCGGAGACGGGCGAGCCGCACACCGCGCACACGCTCAACATCGTGCCGGCCGTTCTGGTGAACCCGCCGGACGGGGTGAACGAGATCCGCGACGGCCGCCTCGCCGACGTCGCGCCGACGCTGCTGCGGCTTCTCGGGCTCGACCAGCCCGCCGAAATGACGGGCACCCCGCTCGTCGGCGCGCTCCAGACAGACAGGCACCGGTCGGATGAAGCGGTTTCGGCCTGACCGGATATCGCGAAACGCCGCAGCGCTGCTGATCGCAGTGGCGCTGACGTCCGCTGCGGGCGCGGACGAACTGCGCTCCCGGCTCGACGCGCTGCAGCGCGATATCGACCGCACGCTGTCCGACAAGGCGACGCTCGAGAAGACCGCCGAGAAGACCGAAGAGGAAATCCGCACGCTCAAGCTGTCGGCCGTGCGTCTGGCGACCCAGCTTCACGACCGCAGCGAAGCGGTGGACCGCATCGAGGCGCGGCTCGCGACGCTCGTCGAGCAGGAAGCGGAGAAATCCGGCCGCCTCGTCCGCCGCCGCGCGGAGCTGAGCGCGACCCTCGGCGCGCTGCAGCGCATCGCCCGCCTGCCGACCGCCACGCTTATCGCCATGCCGCGACCGCCCGACGACACGATCCGCAGCGCCATCCTGCTGCGCGCCGCGGTTCCCGAACTGCATCGCGAGGCGAGCGCGCTCAGCGACGAGTTGCGCGAACTCGCGCGCCTGCAGCGCAAGATCGGCGACGACCGGACCCGGCTCGACGACGCGCTCGCCGGGCTCGACCGCGAACGCACGCATCTCGCCTCTCTCACCGCCCGCAAGATGGAGCTGCTGAAGTCCGCCCGCACCGGCGAGCGCGAGGCCGCGCGCCAGGTAGCGAGCCTGTCGTCGCAAGCGGGTTCGCTCCGCGGCCTGGTCGAGCGGCTGGAAGCGAGCCGGAAGGAAGACAGCGCCCGCGGCGAGGAGA
>JAYPTI010000197.1:0-4612 GCA_038133505.1 Alphaproteobacteria bacterium | reverse complement strand
CCCCTGGGACCTGACGCCCGAGAGCACGATGACCAATGCGAGCGTCGAGGCGGTCGTCGACAGCGTGAAGGGCCGGGTGATGAACCTGACCTACAAGGGCGGCGTTCAGAAGATCAACATTCCGCCCGGCACGCCCGTCGTCACCATCGTCAAGGCGGATCGGGCCATGCTCGCGCCCGGCGCCCATATTTTCGCCGTCGCCACGAAGGGCGGAGACGGAATCTACATGCCTGCCCGCATCGCCGTGGGATTGGACGGGCTCGTCCCGCCGATGTAAATCGCCGTCACCCGCCGCGGCATCCCGGGCGCGAGCCGGCGCCCGGGATTCTCGACTCTTCGTCCCGAATTCTGCATTGTTCGCACCAGCGAACAGGAATGCAGAGGCGGTTAATGGCGGACAGGAAATCGGCGCCGGGCGAACCGGACCACGTCTATCTGGTGGATGGCTCGGCCTATATTTTCCGGGCGTTTCACGCGCTTCCGCCGATGACGCGACCGGACGGAACGCCCGTGAACGCCGTCTACGGCTTTGCCAACATGCTGACCAAGCTGGTCGAGGATTCCGAGGCGGATTTCCTTGCCGTCATCTTCGACACCGCCCGCAAGACCTTCCGCAACGACATCTACAAGGAATACAAGGCGCACCGGCCGCCGCCGCCCGAAGAGCTGGTGCCGCAGTTCGACCTAATCCGCGAGGCGACGCGGGCCTACAGCCTGCCTTGCCTGGAGATGGAAGGCTTCGAGGCGGACGACCTGATCGCGACCTACGCGCGGCTCGCGAACGAGCAGGATTTCGACGTCACGATCGTGTCGTCCGACAAGGACCTGATGCAGCTGGTCGGCCCGCGCGTGCGCATGCTGGACCCGATGAAGAACCGGATCATCGGTCCCGACGAGGTGGTCGAGCGCTTTGGCGTCGGCCCAGACAAGGTCGTCGACGTTCAGGCGCTCGCCGGCGATTCGACCGACAACGTGCCCGGCGTGCCGGGTATCGGCGTCAAGACCGCGGCGCAGCTCATCGAGGAATACGGCGATCTCGACAATCTTCTGGCGCACGCCGCGGAGATAAAGCAGCCCAAGCGCCGCGAGAACCTGATCGAGAACGCGGAGCTTGCGCGGATTTCGCGCGAACTCGTCACCCTGCGGCCCGACGTGCCGGTCGAGGAGAAGATCGCGGAATTCATCAAGAAGGATCCCGATCCGGACGTGCTGATCCCGTTCCTCGAGGAACAGGGGTTCAAGTCGATCCTCGCCAAGGTGCGCGCCGAATTCGGGATCGAGCACGCCGCCGCGTCGCCCGACACGGAAACCGCGCCCGGCGAGGGCGACTACGAGCTCGTCCAGGACGAGAAGGCGCTCAAGGCATGGATCGATGCGGCGTCGGAAGCGGGCGTCGTCGCGTTCGACACCGAAACGACGTCGCTCGATTCGATGGTGGCCGAACTCGTCGGCCTGTCGCTGTCGGTCACTGGCGGACGCGCCTGCTACGTCCCGGTCGCCCACGTCGCGCCCGGCGGCGCTGCCGACGGCGAGCTGGATCTCGGCGACGGCGGCGGCAAAAAGGATGCGCCGAAGCAGATCGACCGCGACAGGGCCGTCGCGCTGCTCAAACCTCTGCTGGAGAATCCCGGCGTCCTCAAGGTCGGCCACAACATCAAGTACGACATGCAGATCATGGCGCGGTACGGCGTCGAGGTCGCCCCGATCGACGACACGATGATCCTGTCCTATGTGCTGGAGGGCGGCGCGCACGGCCACGGGCTCGACGAGCTCGCGACGCTGATGCTCGGCCACACGAACATCAAGTATTCCGAGGTGACGGGAACCGGCAAGAAGCAGATCAGCTTCGCAGAGGTCGCACTCGACAAGGCGCTGGATTACGCCGCCGAGGACGCGGAGGTGACGGGCCGTCTGTATCGCCAGTTCCATCCGCGGATCGCGACCGAACGGATGGCGACCGTCTACGAAACGCTGGAGCGCCCGCTCATCCCCGTCCTCTCCGACATGGAGCGTACCGGCATCATCGTCGATGCGCCGTTCCTTAAAGAGCTGTCGGGAGATTTCGAGAAACGCGCGGCCGACATCGCCGCCGAGATCCACGAGCTTGCCGGCCACGAGTTCAATATCGGATCGCCCAAGCAGCTCGGCGAAGTGCTGTTCGACGAGATGAGCCTGCCCGGCGGCAAGAAGACCAAGACGGGCGCCTATGCGACCGGCGCCGACATTCTCGAGGATCTTGCGGCGCAGGGGCACGACCTTCCCGCCCGTGTCGTCGACTGGCGCCAGCTCACGAAGCTCAAGAGCACCTACACGGATGCGCTGGTCGGCCAGATCAACGCGGACACGGGCCGCGTGCACACGTCCTACGCGCAGGCGGTGGCGTCGACCGGCCGGCTGAGCTCGAACGATCCGAACTTGCAGAACATCCCGATCCGCACCGAGGAAGGCCGCAAGATCCGCCGCGCTTTCGTCGCCGAAAAGGGCTGCGTGCTGCTGTCGGCGGACTATTCGCAGATCGAGCTCAGGCTGCTGGCGCATGTCGCGGGCATCGAGACGCTGCGGGAGGCGTTCCGGGACGGCGAGGACATCCACGCGATGACGGCGAGCGAGGTGTTCGGCATTCCCGTCGAGGGCATGGAATCGTCCGTCCGCAACCGCGCCAAGGCGATCAATTTCGGCATCATCTACGGCATCAGCGCTTTCGGTCTCGCGCGACAGCTGCGCATTCCGCAGGGCGAGGCCAAGGCCTATATCGAGAGCTATTTCGAGAAGTTCCCCGGCATCAAGGACTACATGGAGACGACGAAGGCGTTCGCGCGGGAAAACGGGTTCGTGAAGACGATCTTCGGGCGCAAGTGCCACACGCCCGGCATCGCGGACAAGAACCCCGCGCGCCGCAACTTCTCCGAACGCGCCGCGATCAACGCGCCGCTCCAGGGCGCCGCCGCGGACATCATCAAGCGTGCGATGATCCGCATTCCGCCGGCCCTGGAAGAGGCGGGCCTCGGCGCGAAGATGCTGCTGCAGGTCCATGACGAGCTGATCTTCGAAGTGCCAGAGAAAGAAGTGGGCGGGACGGCCGACCTCGTTCGCGGGATCATGGAAGGCGCGGCGCATCTCGACGTACCGCTGGTCGTCGAAACCGGCACCGGCGCCAACTGGGAAGAAGCCCACTGATGAATGCGCGCGCTGCCGGGCCTTCCGTTCCGGCGTTTGCGGCCGCGGCGGGATAAAGGCGCGGCATGACGAATTTGCGTCCGGTAGCCTATTCGATGGGTCTCGTGATGTGCGGCGTCGCCCTGATGCTGTGCATGCCGGCGCTGGTCGCCATCGTCGACGGCAATACCGACTGGTGGCATTTCATCTCGGCGGCGCTGATGTCGGCCTTTATCGGCGGCGTGACCGTCGCCGCCTCGTGGGAGCGCGGGCCGGTGGCGCTGACCCTTCGCCAGGCGTTTCTGGTGACGATCTTCGGCTGGATCGTCGTGTCCGTTCTTGCGTCCATCCCGTTTTATGGGCTCGGCTACAGCCTGACGGACGCCGTCTTCGAATCGATGTCGGGCATCACCACGACCGGCGCGACGGTGTTCACGCATCTCGACGACCTGCCGCTGGGGATACTGCTGTGGCGGGCGCTGCTGCAGTGGGTCGGCGGGATCGGCATCATCGCGATGGCGGTCCTGATGCTGCCCTTGCTCCGCGTCGGCGGCATGCAGCTTTTCCGGATCGAAAGTCCCGAGAACGCGGACAAGGCGTCGGCGCGGGCGGTCCGGACGATCTTTCAGATCTTCTTTATCTACGTGATGCTGATCACGGCCTGCGGCATCATCTATTTCTATCTCGGCATGTCCGCGTTCGATGCGATCACCCACGCGATGACGACGCTGTCGACGGGCGGCTATTCGACCCACGACATGTCGTTCGGCTGGTTCCGGGAGCCGGCCCTTCACTGGTTCGCGGTGCTTTTCATGCTGCTTGGTTCGCTGCCGTTCTATCTCTATGTCCGGGCGCTCGGCGGCGACCCCCGCCGTTTGTTCGACGACGAGCAGGTGCGTTGTTTCGTGAGTTTCGTCGCCATCGCCAGCGTGGGCATGGCCGTCTGGCTCTATTTCCAGCGCGATACGTCGTTTCTCAACGCGCTGCTTCTCGCGGCGTTCAACGTTACCTCCGTCGTGACGACGACGGGTTACGCGTCGGACGACTATACGATGTGGGGCGTCGGCGCCGCCGGCCTGTTCGTGGCGCTGAGCTTCGTCGGCGGATGCTCCGGTTCGACGGCGGGCGCGATCAAGATGTACCGCCTTCAGATCGTCTGGCGGATCGTGCGGGCCTACGTCAAACGGCTCTACAGCCCCAACCGCATGATCACGCTGCGCTACAAAGGCAACGTGCTGGCCGACGACGTGCCGCATGCAATTCTGGCGTTTCTCGCGGTGTTCATCGCGACCGTTGCGCTGTTCACGGTCATCCTGTCGCTCACCGGCGTCGATTTCGTCACGGCGTATTCGTCGAGCGTGACGGCGATCGCCAATGTCGGGCCCGGCGTCGGCCCGACGGGCGGGCCGGCGGGTACTTTGTCCTCGCAGGCGCGCCTCGCGCAAAGGGGGGTGGT
>JAYPTI010000196.1:0-4651 GCA_038133505.1 Alphaproteobacteria bacterium | reverse complement strand
AAATAATGCCGGGACCGCTCGACGGAGTCCTCGTCCTCGATTTCTCGACGCTGCTGCCCGGCCCGATGGCGAGCCTGTTCCTCGCCGAGGCCGGCGCGGAAGTGATCAAGGTCGAGCGGCCGGGTCAGGGCGAGGAGATGCGGGTCTACCAACCGCGCTGGGGCGCCAACAGCGTCAACTTCGCGATGCTCAACCGCGGCAAGAAGTCCTTCGCGCTCGACCTCAAGGACCCGGCCGACAAGGCCAAGATCATGCCGCTGCTCGAAAAGGCCGACGTGGTGATCGAACAGTTCCGGCCGGGCGTGATGGCGCGGCTCGGCCTCGATTACGAAACTGTCGCCGCGATCAACCCGGGCGTCGTCTACTGCTCGATCACCGGCTACGGCCAGGACGGGCCCAAGCGCGACGTCGCCGGTCACGACCTCAACTATCTGGGCGACACCGGTATGCTGGCGCTCAGCATGGGAACCGCCGAGACGCCGGTCATCCCGCCGGCGCTGATCGCCGACATCGCGGGCGGCGCCTATCCGGCGATGATGAACATCCTGCTGGCGCTGCGCGACAAGGACCGCACCGGCAAGGGCGCCCATATCGACGTCTCGATGGCCGACAATCTGTTCCCGTTCATGTACTGGGCGATGGGCAACGGGCTGGCGGCGAACATGTGGCCGAAGAACGGCGGGGAGCTGGTCACCGGCGGCACGCCGCGCTACCGGCTCTACCCGACGTCCGACGGCGAATTCGTCGCCGCGGCGCCGCTGGAACAGAAATTCTGGATGGCGTTCACGAGCGTCATCGGGCTCGACGAGGATTTGCGCAACGACGAGAAGGATCCGAAGGCCACGGAGGCCGCCGTCGCCGCGCTAATCGCCGCGAAGCCGGCATCGCACTGGGCGCCGCTGTTCGCCGAGGCCGATTGCTGCACCAGCATCGTCAGGACCGTCCGCGACGCGCTGGACGATCCGCATTTCCGGGCGCGCGGCCTGTTCGACACGCGGCTCGCCAACGAGGCGGGCGACGAGATCATCGCCCTTCCCGTTCCCATCGCGAACCCGTTCCGCGTCTCGGCGGGCGAGGTTCGCTCCGCCCCCGCGCTCGGCGAGAACAACGACGAACTCGGCTGATCCGCCGGTCGCGTCCTTAGGCCGGCTGTGCTTCAATATCGGAGGACAGGAACGGGGGCGGAACCATGGCGACCGATGAGAAGCAAATAGAGGCCGGCCAGAAGCGCGGCGCCGATTACGCGACGCCCGACGAGGTGATCGGGCGCATCCGGGCGCTCGTCCCCGTCATCCGCGAGAACCAGGAAAAGACCGAACGGGACCGGCGGGTCGCCAACGATCTGTTCCGGCAGGTGCTGGATACCGGCATTTTCCGCATGCTCAAGCCCGCGCGGTTCGGCGGCTACGAGCACGGCATGGACAACTTTGCGGAGGCGGCGATGGAGATCGCCCGCGGCTGCGGCTCCGTCGGCTGGATCGGCTCGATCTGCGGCATGTACCAGTACCTGCTCGGCCTCTACCCGCTGGAGGCCCAGGAAGAAATCTGGGCCGACGATCCCGACGGCTGCACGTCGGCGTCGTTCGTCCCGACGGGCACCGCCGTGAAGGTCGACGGCGGCTACCGAATTACAGGCAACTGGGGTTTCTGCTCGGGGCTCGACAACTGCACCTGGGTGCTCGTGGCGGCAAAGGTGATGGAGAGCGGAAAGGACGAGCCGGTCGACCGCGGCTATATGATCGCGCCCAGGACGAAATTCGGCATCGAAGACACGTGGCAGGTCACGGGTCTCGCCGGCACCGGGTCCAAGACGGTCTATTGCGAAGAGCTGTTCGTCCCTGACCACTGCTACATCTCGGTCGACCAAAGCATCTCCGGCGCGGCGCCCGGGACCGCGGCGAACCCGGGTCTCCTCTACAGGATCCCGGCGTTCAACGTGATTTCGATCAGCGTCTGCGCGCCGATCATCGGCATGGCGCAGGGCGCCTACGAGGCGTTCATGGAAGAGGCGCGCGGTCGCGTCACGCGCGGCGCCGCTATTTCGGACCCGTCGCCGATGGCGCAGCTGTCGACCATCCAGGTCAAGGTGGGCCACGCCGCGGCGTCGATCGACGCGGCGCGGCTGCTCGTGCTGCGCGACGCGCGCGATCTCATGGAGACGATGGCGCGCGACGGCGCGCTCAGCGTCGAACAGCGGGCGCGCAACAAGGGCGACCTCGGTTTCGCCGCCGGTCTCGCGACCGACGCGGTCGACACGCTGTTCGAGGCCAACGGCGGCAAGGGCCTGCAGCTCGGCAGCGCGCTACAGCGCTTCTGGCGCGATGCGCACGCGGGCGCGATGCATATCAGTGTCAACCGCGACGCCGTCCTCGGGCTCTACGGCCGCGTCCATCTCGGCCTTCCTTCGGGCCCCGCTCAATTCTGAGTTTCCAGCCGCCGAGTTCGGCGGCTCGTCCTTAATTTCGCCACAGTCGGCGCCCATGTTTCCGTCCGGCGCGGTCCGGTCGCGTCTTCACGCAACCATCAGGACGGAAAGCTGGGACATGAGCGAAAAATTCTCGATCTGGCGGGAAATCTTCGGACGCGACCGGAAACAGCAGACGACTGTCGCCAACCAGCCCAAGGAAGGCGACATATTCTATTACCGGCCCGACATGGGCCCGGTGGAATACGCACAGGTGATCGGCGTCTATACCGAAGCGGCCGATATCCGCCACGTGCGGTTTCGCCTCGTATACGGCTACAAGGAAAAGCACGAGGACCTCGGCGAGAAGACGCTGGCGGCGGCGCTGTTCTGCAAGCGCTTCCAGAACCGGCTGAACGCGCCTGAAACGCAGCCGGACTGACAGTCCGCTCTCTTGCCGCAGATGCACGCACCGCATACGTTAAAAAAGCGTCGACGGGCTCTCGCTCCCGACGCCTCATAAAAAACACTTCTGTATCGCGGGAGGCGGACCGTGAGGGCGATTACCCTCGACCAGGCGAATTCGAACATCGAAAGGGCGTGCACGCGTTCGGCTGAACGCGGTCTCAAACCGCCCATCGACCTCGGATTCGATCGCGGCGGACAGGCAAATGCCTTCCGGAAGCAGGAAGGCAAGGCCGCCGTCGGCGTCATCGGCGACACCAGCGCGATGGGCGGCGAATGCGCCGTCGCGGGCATCCGTGCGCGCCGATTCCCCGTCGAGAAAAACCGTTTTCAGGCCGAATAGGTCGGGCAGACCTTATTTGCGCTGAAAGTTCCCCAGCCCGAAAACCAATCAGTTCAGGAGAAACCGACCACATGGCCACCGCAATCGACCGCCCCGACAATATCGGCAACCCGCAGCTCCGCTGGGGCAGCGACGCCGTCGCAGAAACCGTCCGTTCGCTGGAGGTCGACTATATCGCGCTCGTTCCGGGCGCGAGCTTCCGCGGTTTCCACGATTCGATCGTGAACTACCTGGGCAATGCCGAACCGCAGATGGTCGTCTGCCTGCACGAGGAACACGCCGTCGCCATCGCCGACGGCTACGCCAAGGTGACGGACCGGCCGATGGCGGTAGCGCTGCACTCCAACGTCGGGCTGATGCACGCCAGCATGGCGATCTTCAACGCGTGGTGCGAACGCAACCCGATGCTGATCTTCGGTGCCACCGGCCCGCTGGACGCGCACAAGCGCCGGCCCTGGATCGAGTGGATCCACACCTCGTCCAACCAGGCGTCGATCGTCCGCGACTACATCAAATGGGACGACACGCCGGGCTCCGCGCAGGCGGCGGTCGAATCCGTGCTGCGCGCCTGGCAGATCTGCCAGACCCCGCCGCACGGCCCGGTCTATGTCTGCCTCGACGTCGGCATGCAGGAAGCCGAGATAGAGGGCGAAATCAGTTTTCCGCCGCCGGAGCGCTACGCGCCGGCGCGAGACATCGCGGCGACCGACGAGGACATCGACCGCATTCTCGACGCGTTCGAGAAAGCCAGGTTCCCGGTGATCATGATGGGCCGTCTGTCGCCAGACCGCGAAGCCTACGATGCGCGCATCGCGCTGGCCGAGGCGCTGGACGCGGTAGCGATGACGTCGCTCCACAAGCGCTCGTCCTTCCCGACGACGCATCCGAACCACAAGCTACCGATCAGCCCCGAACGTCCCGGCAAGGCGCACGCCGACATGATCGCCAGGGCGGATCTGATTCTCGATCTCGACTGGCTCGACCTCGGCGGCTATCTGCGGCTGGCCTCGGGCGACTCGCAAAGCCAGAAGCCGACCGATGCGACCGTCATCAAGGTGTCGATGGATTCGACCATCGCCAAGGGCTGGTCGGCCGACTATCAGGCGCTGCAAGCGGCCGACATCAACGTCGTGGCGCGGCCTGACACGGTCGTCAAACAGCTCCTCAAGCGCTTCGAGGCGCGTGGCGTCGAGGCCTCGCGACCCGACGTCGCGGCCATGCCGCACTGGACCGGCAGCGTGACGCCGCCCGAGGCCTCGCCCGCCGGCGAACCGATGTCGCTTCTCGAGATGGCGTGGGTGCTGGCGGAGTTCCAGAAAACCCGCGACGTCACATATACCCGCCTGCCGCTGGGCTTTCCGGGCGCCTATTGCCGTTTTGACGGACCGATCGACTATCTCGGCAAGGACGCGGGCGGCGCCGTCGGCTCCGGGCCGGGC
>JAYPTI010000195.1:0-4794 GCA_038133505.1 Alphaproteobacteria bacterium | reverse complement strand
TCCAGATGCCAAGTCTCTAACTCAGCAGATGGACCCGGTTAAGGGGGGCAGGTCACCGGAGCCGGACGGGATCGAAGTCGTCAGCTGGCTCGCCAAGACGAACTTTTCCGGCCGCGTCATCCTGATGTCGGGGTACGGCGGAAAGTACGTCGAAGTGACATCCAAGATCGCCGAGGTCAAAGGCCTCCGGCTCACGGAAACCCTGACGAAGCCGGTCTCGCCGGCAACGCTGCGGCAGGCGGTCGCCGGCAGCTGAGCCGTCAGGCGTCGAAATCTTCGGCCAGCGCCGCACGGACGGCCTCGGGCATGCCCGCCATGTGCGAATAGTTCTCGTGCGAGATGCCGACCACGACCTCAGCGTCCCCGCTCTTGAAGGCCGCGATCTGCGCATCGCTGAAGGCGAAATGCACGAACTGCACCGATGACGCCTTGCCGGCCGCATTCGTACGGTCGACGTCTTCCTCGGCAACGCCCGGAACGCGTTCGCCGTCGACGGAAATCCACATATGCTCCTCGACGCCGCCCAGCTGCGACAGGATTCGCGCCCGCCGGTCCGGATCGCCGATCTCGAACATGACCGTCGCGACCAGCTCCTTGCCCTGCGGGATCAGCGGGTTGTAGGCGTGCAGCTCGTCGGCGATCTGCTCCTCGCCGCCGCGCTCGATATGGAGCATCTCGTGTACCTGATGCCACATCGTCTCATAGTTTTCGAAATAGAAGGTCGCGTGCGGTCCGACCTCGATGCGGCGGTTCTTCTTCTTTTCGGTCAGCGCCTGCTTGCGTTCGCGCCGCGTCGCGGCGTAGTCGTCGAACGGAAGGATGTCTTCCCGGGTGATCTCTTTCTGTATCGTCATCGCACTTTCCATCATTGACGGTAGGCCTGCGCCAGCAACTGAATCGGATGCGGCGCGCGTTCCGGAACGGCGGGCTTGTCTTCTTCCTTCCCGGCGAGATTCTCCATGCCCTGCAGGATATGCATGCCGGCGAGCGGGCATTCGGAGACCACGTATTTCTTCGCGTTCTCGACCGCCCGGCGCGCGGCGGGGCGGCCCACCTTGATCGCGGTCTCGAAATTTTCCTTCATCATGCCCCACGATCCGCCATGGCCGGAGCAGCGCTCGATCACGTCGACGTCGGACTCCGGGATAAGCCGCAGCAGCTCGGCTGCCTTCTGGCCCATGTTCTGCGCCCGCGCGTGGCAGGCGAGGTGTACGGTGACGCCGCCGTCGAGCGGCTTCAACCCGTCGGCAAGCCCTTCGTTCTTGGCGATGTCGACGATGTATTCGCTGATGTCGCGGGTCGCCGCGGAGAGTTTCGCGATGCTCTCGTCCTCCGGCAGGATCAGCGGCCACTCGAACTTGAGCATCAGCGAACAGCTGGGCGTCAACGCGACGACGTCGTAGCCCTTCTCGACGTAGGGCAGCAGCGCGGCGGCCACCTTTCGGGCGTTTTTCGCCACGCCGTCGATGTCGCCATGCTCGAGCTTCGGCATGCCGCAGCAGGCGGGATGAACCACCTCTGTCTCGACGCCGTTGCGTGCGAGAACCTCCAGCGCGTCGGCGCCGATGTCGGGGTCGTTGTAGTTCACGAAGCAGGTTGCGTAGACCACCGCCTTGCGGCCGGCGGCCGGCGCTTCCGCATTGCGCGCGGGCGCATTGCTCTTCGCGCGGGCGGTCAGCGTCTTGCCATGGAATTTCGGAACCGCCGCGGCACGGTCGATGCCGGTGACGGCTTCCATGACCGGGCGGGTCAGACCGTTGCCGTCGCGCGTGGCCCAGTTCGCCAGCGGTGCGACGGCGCCGGCGAGCTTGCCGTTACGATCGGTTTCGGAAATCTGTTTCTCGACGAAACCGACCTGGCCCTTCCTGAATTCGACCGCGCGGTAGCGCAGCAGCAGGTGGGGAAGGTCGAGATTGAATTCGTGCGGCGGCACGTAGGGACACTTCGTGAGGAAGCACATGTCGCAGAGGGTGCAGGCGTCCACGACGCCCTTGAAGTCCTTCGAATCGACGGTGTCGAGCTCCATGCTCTCCGCCTCGTCGATCAGGTCGAACAGCCTGGGAAACGAGTCGCAGAGGTTGTGGCAGCGGCGGCAGCCGTGACAGATATCGAACTGTCGGCGCACTTCCGCGTCGAGCTTTTCTTCGTCGTAGAAATCCGGATCCTGCCAGGGAATAGGGTGGCGCTCCGGGGCGCCGAGACTGCCTTCCGACATGGCGATCTTCCTCGCGATTTGACTGGAGCGGCAAGGGCCCGGCCCCTGCGCCCGGGCCCTTACCGAATATCTGCCGCCCGCGCGGCCGGCAAATGGCCTTGATCAGGCGAGCTCGTCGAGCGCCTTCTGGAAGCGGCCGGCATGCGAGCGCTCCGCCTTGGCGAGCGTCTCGAACCAGTCGGCGATTTCGTCGAAGCCCTCGTCGCGGGCTTCGCGCGCCATGCCGGGATACATGTCGGTGTACTCGTGGGTCTCGCCGGCAACCGAGGCCTTCAGGTTCTGGGCGGTGGAGCCGATCGGCTCGCCGGTCGCCGGATCGCCGACCTCCTCGAGATATTCCAGATGGCCGTGCGCATGGCCGGTCTCGCCTTCGGCGGTCGACCGGAAAACGGCGGCAACGTCGTTGTAGCCCTCGACGTCGGCCTTCTGTGCGAAATACAGATAGCGGCGGTTGGCCTGGGATTCGCCGGCAAAGGCCTCCTTCAGGTTATTCTCGGTCTTGGTTCCTGCTAGTGACGGCATATCGGGCTCCTTGTTTCCTTCGTGGTGTAGCGTTTCTGTTTGGTCGTTCAGGCGGGATCAATTTCGGGCGGCCGGTGTCCCGTGGCACGCCTCACCCCTTCGATTGCTCCGTTAGAACAACCGTTATATAGGCACGCTGCGGCGTGCCGTCAATAGATTAGAATAATTCCAGGAAAATGGTCAGGAATCGCTGCTGCCGACGCGGACGATGACGTCCACGCGGCGCACCGCCGTGCCCGCCGGCGCCGTGGGCAGCGCGTCGACCCGGATCTGGTCGCTCGGGATATCCTCGAGATGACCGGATTCCTCATGGAAGAAATGATGATGATCGCCGGTATTCGTGTCGAAATAGGACCGGCCGGCTTCCACGACGACCTCACGCATCAGGCCGGCATCGGTGAACTGATGAAGGGCGTTGTAGACGGTCGCCAATGAGACGCTGACGCCGGCGGCGCGCGCCTCGTCGTGCAGCTCCTCCGCGGTCACGTGACGGTTCTCGCCCTCGAACAACAGTTTGCCGAGTGCGATACGCTGGCGCGTCGGCCGCAGGCCGGCCGTCTTGAGACGCGCGATAACGCCGGAATAGGGGCGTGCCGATACAGAATTACTCATCATGCGTCAGATATAGGTCATTTTAGAATCGATTTAAAGTCCCGATTGCGAGCCAGCCGCAACTGGGCGGCGTCGCGCGGAATCTTCCCGCCCTGGCGCCTAGTCCCCGGTGTGAAGCTGATCGATCAGCTGTTGCACCGTCGGGATGAAGCCGTTGGAGTAGAACGGGTCTTCGGCGAACCGGTAGGCGTTGTGACCGGCGAACATGAGCTGGTCGTCGACCTCGCCGCCATGGGCGATGTCCTGCAGCGTCTTCTGAATGCAGAAGGATCGCGGGTCGGGACGGCGCCCGGTGGTGCCGGTTTCGTTCTGCGCCCAGTTCGAGAACTGGCATTGCGACAGGCAGCCCATGCATTCGGACTGGTCCGTGCGGATTTCCTTCGACTTGTCGGCAGAAACGAAGATGACCGTCGAATCCGGCGTCCGCATGCCCTCCGTCAGCCCCTTCGAGATCCATTTCTCGGCACGCTCGCGGTCCGCGGGCGCGACGAAGATCGGACGGCCGCGCGGGCCGATCTTGAACTCCGCGTTCAGCTCGCCCACGGGCTCTTCGGCATAGGCGATCTGGTGATCAGACCTCGACTTGAGTTCGTCGAGAAACGCATTGTGCACGGCGGACGAATAGAAACCGGTCGGGCTGAACTTGTTCAGATAGACGTCGCCCTCCCGGAGATTGAGAAGCCGCTGCTTCCATTCCTCGGAGATCGGGCTCTCCTGCGTCAGCAACGGCCGCGTGCCGAACTGGAAGGCGACGGGCGCCAGCTCGGGGTCTTCGAACCAGTCGGCCCAGTCGCGCAGGTACCAGACGCCGCCCGCCATGATGACCGGAACCGTATCGAGTCCCATCTCGTTCATCGTCGCGCGCAGCTCCACGACGCGCGGGCGCGGATCTTCCGGATTCTGCGGATCCTCGCTGTTCGACAGGCCGTTATGGCCGCCGGCGCGCCACGGGTCCTCGTACACGACGCCGCCGAGCCATTCGGGGAACTTGTGATAGGAGCGCTTCCACAGCGCCCGGAACGCGCGGGCCGACGACACGATCGGATAGTAGTAGACGCCGTACTGCGCCGAAATCTGCGCGATCTTGTAGGGCATGCCCGCGCCGCAAGTGACGCCGTGGATAAGCCCCCGCGCACCGGCCAGAACGCCGTTGAGCACGCGTTCGGCGCCCGCCATCTCCCACAGCACGTTCATATGGATGCGGCCTTCGCCGCCCGACATGTCGTGGCAGATCCGCGCCTGGGCGATGCCGCCCTGTATCGCGTAAGCGAGCAGTTCCTCGTGACGGTCGCGCCGGGTCCGCCCCTGATAGACGACGGGAATAAGGTTGCCATCCTCGTCGTAGGCGTCGGCGTTGACGCCGGAGAACGTGCCGACGCCGCCGGCGGCGGCCCACGCGCCCGAGCTCTCGCCGTTGGACACGGCGATACCCTTGCCGCCCTCGA
>JAYPTI010000194.1:0-4856 GCA_038133505.1 Alphaproteobacteria bacterium | reverse complement strand
ATCCTGTGGGAGGCGGCGCTCGGCCAGCCGGCCATTCATTCGTTCATCGAGCAGAACTGGCTGGAGGCATGGGACCGGCCGGCCGCCGCCGAGCAGTTCGTTCGCGCGGTCGATGGGCTATTGGAGCGCGGTCTTGTCGACCGAAACGGGGTGCCGGCAGGACCCGCTCGTCAGCCCGGGGATCAGGCGGGCAGGGCGGCCACCGCGGCGATCTCGATCAGGAATTCCGGCCAGGCAAGCGCCGACACCTCGACGATGGCCGACGCGGGCCCGTCCTTCGGGAAGTAGCTCTCCCGGATATCCGAAATGGAACTGAACGCGTCGATGTCCCGGACATAGACGGTGACCTGCGCGATATCGGCCATCGTGGCGCCGTTCGCTTCGACGATCTCGCGGATGTTCTCCAGCACCTGCGTCGCCTGCGCCCGGATGTCGCCCTCGCCGACGAGCTTGCCGTCCGCATCCAGCGCGACCTGTCCGGCGACGAACAGCAGCGGCCCGGCGTTCGTCCGGATGCTGTTCGAATAGTGCGGCTTCATCGGCGGCGCGACGGAAGGCGGATTGGTGCCGACGGTTTTCGTGGTCATGATCGTTTCACCATGGGTCCGGTTGCTCGAAAACGCCATTTAACGCGACCCGCGCCCGCCGCGCTATTGACTCCTCATTTTGACGATCAGCATACTGATCCTTAGAACGCTATCGATTATTCCGGCGTGCGGGGCCGTCCGGTCGCACGCCCTTTCGGGATTCGGGCGAGATTTTCAAAAGGGGAGAGAAAGTATGGCAATTCGGAAATTCATGGGCGCCGCCGTGGCGCTCGCCATCGGCGGTCTTGCGACCGGCGCGACGGCGCAGACGGATATCAAGATCGGCTTCGCGACGATCAACGACCCGCAGCACGCGGTCGCCGAAGAAATCAAGAAGCGCCTCGACGGCAAGATGGGCTTCGGCGTCCGGGTCTTCCCGGCCGGTCAGGTCGGCTCGATCCCGCGCATGATCGAAGGTATCCAGTTCGGCACGCTCGAAATGCTGATCACGCCGCCCGGCTTCCTGGTCGGTATCAACCCCAACTTCCAGGTGCCGGACGCGCCCGGCATCTTCGACGACGTGCAGCATGCGCACCGTGCGCTGAACGATCCCGAGTTCTTCGCCGCCTATTCGAAGCTGGCGGCGGCGCGGGGCATCAACATGGCGTCGCTCTATGTCTACGGCCCGACCTCGTTCGCGAGCAAGAAGCCGATCCGGAAATTGGCCGACCTCAAGGGCCAGAAGGTCCGCGTGCTTGCGACCAAGATGGAAAGCGCGCTCGTCGGCAAGTTCGGCGCCGCCGGCGTGCCTATGCCGTACACGGAAGTGCTGCCCGGCCTGCAGCGCGGCACGATCGACGCCGTGCGCTCCAGCATCATCGTCATGGGCGGCTCGAAGTTCTTCACGGTCACGAAGTTCGTCACGGTCGTCGAGAGCGGCATGATCCCGTCGGCCGTTATGGTCAGCGAAGCCTGGCTCAAGAAGCTCTCTGCCGACCAGCGCAAGCTGGTCGAGGAGACGGTTGCCGGCATGAGCCAGTGGGCGACGGACACCGCCGAGGACTTCGGTAAAAGGGCCGAAAAACTCTGGAAAGACAACGGCGCGGAGGTCATCCGCCTGTCCGCGGCCGAGCAGAAGCAGTTCATGGATACGGTCCGGCCGCTCGGCGACGAGTTCCTCGGCGGCAACGACAAGGTCAAGGACATGTACAACCTGCTCAAGAAGGCCGTCGCGCGCACGCGCAAGTAGCCGCAGGCATTTCGAAGATCGAAAGGGCGGCTTCGGCCGCCCTTTCTTTTGCGCAGTCGTCATTCCCGCGGAGGCGGGAATCCTAAACTGTCAGGAGATCCCCGCCTGCGCGGGGATGACCGGAAAGCGGGGCCGTGCCGCTACTCCGCCGCCTCCGCCGGCAGCCGCGCGGGGGCGCGGCTGAAGTCGTTGTTCGCCTCGACGAGCTCGGTCATCAGCTTCATCAGCGTCTCGCGCTTTTCCGACGAAAGCGGCTCCATCAGTTTCGCTTGGGCGTGCAGCGAGGCGTGTTCCATGTCGCGAGTAATTCGAAGACCGTCTTCCGTGAGGGCGGCGATTCGCATGCGGCGGTCCGCGTCGCTGCGGCGGCGGATCACCAGTCCCCGCTGCTCCAGCCGTGCGAGCACGTCGGCGACGTTGGTCCGGTCGATGCCGGCATCCTGCGCGATGGTGATCTGGTCGGAGTCCGGCCGGTTCAGCAGCGCTGTCATTACGGCGTACTGAACGGGCGTGATGTTGTAGGCGGCGCATTCTTCCAGGAAGATCGCGACGTGAATCTGGTGCAGCCGCCGGATCAGGTAGCCCGGCCGCTCCCACAGGCTCGTCATCGAACCCGCATGTTTTTCGAACGTCGTCATGAGCCGAGAATAGGCCCGGGACGCTCGTCAGTACACTGCGATTGGTCGTTCCGGGGGGGCTTGCTTGCCCGATATAACGGGGTATACTGATTAATAGCTGGTGCCGCGAGCCGAGAGGGAGACCGCAGATGTTCGTCCGAAACGCCTGGTACGTCGCCGCCTGGTCGAAGGACGTCGGCCGCGAGCTGCTCGGCCGCATTCTTCTCGGCGAATACGTCGTCCTCTATCGCAAGGAGGACGGCACGCCCGTTGCGCTCGAGAACCGCTGTCCCCACCGCAACCTGCCGCTGTCCGAAGGCAGCCTCGTCGGCGACGAGATCGAGTGCGGCTATCACGGCATGGTCTTCGACTGCACCGGCGCCTGCACCCATCTGCCGGGCTCCGACGAACCGCCGGCCTGGGCGACGGTGCGGCGCTATCCGGTCGCCGAGCGGCACGGCTGGGTGCTGTTCTGGCCCGGCGATCCCGCGCTCGCCGACGAAGCGCTGATCCCCGACTACCCGATCCGCAACCTCGACGAGGACTGGGTGCGGGTTCAGGGCCAGACCCACGTCCAGGCGGGCTACCGGCTGGTGCTCGACAATCTTCTGGATCTCTCGCACCTCACCTACGTGCACGGCTCCACCACCGGCAACCGGGACGTGGCCGAAAAGGCGCAGCTGATCGTCGAGGCCGAGGGCGACACGGTCCGCATCACGCGCTGGATGGAGGGCATTGAGCCTGCGCTCGCCTTCCGCCAGTACGGCAAGTTCGACGGCAACATCGACCGCTGGCAGATGAGCCAGTTCCTGCCGCCCGCCTATATCAACATCAACAACGGCGCGGTCGATGCCGGCGTCGGCGCCGATGCCGAGACGCGCAACGCCGATCAGGGCAAGTGGGGCTTCGTCGTCTATCACGCGATGACGCCGGAGACCGAGACGACGACGCACCAGTTCTGGACGGTCGCCGGACACAAGGACAAGGTGCCGGAGGACAAGCGCCAGCTGTTCTCCGACCAGATGCACAATGTCCTCAACGAGGATCTGATCGTCTACGAGGCGCAGCAGCGCGCGATCGATCTCGACCCCGAGGCGGTCGGCCGCGACGCCAATCCGCGCGGCACCATCCCCGCAGACGAGGCGCTGCTCGCCATGCGGCGCGCGCTGCGCCGGCTCTACGGCGAGGAGCAGAAGGCGGCGCAGGCCGCCGAGTAGGGAGGCAATTTCCTGCCCCGCAAGTCATCCCCGCGGAGGCGGGGATCTCAATCGGACGGAGATTCCCGCCTTCGCGGGAATGACGCGGATGGCAGGCTTATATTTTCTTCGGGCGGCGCAGTCCGGCGAGCCCGGCGAGGCCGAGACCGAACAGGGCGATCATGCCCGGCTCCGACGCGGCGACGACGCTCTCGTCGTTGACCGTGAGCGTGAGGCCGGTCGCGCCATAGTCGAGCGAGAAGAACTTGCCTGCCGCGAAATTGAGCCCGGTGACGGTCGAGAACGCGCCGGAGAAGCTCGTCCACTCCAGGATGGTAAAGCTGTCGCCCGCCACCGCGGTAGCCGCGTAGGCGGCGGCGACCTGCAGGTCGAGAGTGCCGTCGAGCGACGCGTTGCCGGTGATGTCGAGGACGTCGAAGGCCGCGAGCGCGTCGATCTCGATCGCCAGCGTGCCGCCCGGGCCCTGCGTGAAGTTGCCGTCGACGGTGAGCGTGCCGGGCGAGTTCCCGGGACCGACGGTGCCGCCGATATTGTTGACGTTGCTGCGAACCGTGCCGCTGCCGCCCAGCGTGCCGCCGTTGATCGTGACCCCCGTCTGGATCACCTGGCCGTTGACCGTCATAGCCCCGCCGGCGAGCGTCGTTGAGCCGCTGCCGTCGAGCGTGCCGCCGGCGTTCACCAGGACCGTGCCGCCGTTGACGGTGTTGATGGCGTCGTTGGTAAACAGGCCGCCGCCGTGAACCGTCAATGTGCCGTCGTTGTGGGTTTAGAAGGCCTCATTGAGCAGCCGCGCACCGCTGTAGACGTTTGTCGTGCCGCCGTTGTGGTTGAAGTTTCCGAAGCCAACATTTTCGAAATTGTTGGTGTTGACGAAGGAACTTCTGCCGATATCGATGTTGCCGCCCGTCTGGGTGAAGGTCATGGTATTCCGGAAGAGCTGGGAGCCCGACAGGAACAGGTTGCCACCGGTATTCAGGAACGTCGCGTTATTTAAAATCTGGCTGGAGTCGAAAGCGAAGACATTGCCGCCCGAATGCGTAAACGTACCACCCAGGTCGTTGTTGATGATGGCGAAGCTGCGGACGGCCGTCTCCGCGGAGTTCAGTTCGAGAGTGCCAAAATTTTCCATCAGGGCGTTGTCTTGCAGGACATTGGTGACATTTCCCGTCAGAGTCATGCTGCCCTGCACGCCCGGAAAATTCCGAATGCGGCCGGTATTCTGTAAGAGCAAACTGTCGATCGTCAG
>JAYPTI010000193.1:0-4862 GCA_038133505.1 Alphaproteobacteria bacterium | reverse complement strand
ATATATGGGATAAATGACAGCTGCACACTGGAGACTGATCTGTAGTATCTTAACGTATCGATAACCAAAGGTACCCATAGTTTTAGTGCCTTGTGACAAAAGGGTGGAAATTTCGCGGCGGGTCGGTTACAGTTTCAATTGTTGACGAGCCAACTGTCACTGAATCGTCACTTTTCTGTTGAAATCGATGCTGCAGCGCACTACATCATTGTGCGAAGCGGCATTTTGTTGAATCGGATAAGAAAATGAGCAACGTTCAAAAGAAAGTTCTGAACATCACACGTCTTTTCAATCACGGTCCGTCTCCGTTTCGGACCTGCCAGTGGCCGTTCGGCGAGCCCGGCAAGAAAGAATTTCATTTCTGCGGTGATAGCACGCTCGAGGGTTATTCCTACTGCGCGAAGCACGTCGAGATGGCGTATCGCGAGCCCGAGCCGCGTCGCAAGGTCGCCTGATCCATCGTATTTGCCGGCGCACGTTCGCCGGTGACCTGACGTACGACGATTGTTAAGCTGCCTCCGGAACCGCAGGCAGCTTTCTTTCGTGAGGTCGTCATGATCGTTCAAACCGCGCCCGACGGCGCTCCCCGTTTCGTCATTCCGATGTCGGCGCATATGGCGCTGGCCGAGCAGTTCGCGCGCGCGTTCGGCAACGACGCCTTCGAGCAGATCGCGAACGACGAGATCCACTACATCATAGCCAACCACGACGCGGGCTGGCGCGATCTCGACGCCGAATTCCGCATCGATCCGGATACCGGGTATCCGTATAACCTCACCGAAACGCCGTTCGAGTTCGTCGAGCAGACCAGCACGGGCTCGCCGGATTTCAACGAAGCGCATCATCCGCTGTCGGGCCTGCTGTCCAGCATGCATACGTGGGGGCTCTACAACGGCCGCTACGGGCTTTCCGACATCGTGCTGCTCGACAAGGTCGGTGACCAGAACAAGCCGCGCGCGGAAGCGATGCTCGCGCACGAGATCGAGCGCCAGGAACGCCTGAAGCAGGACTTGTCGAACGACCCCGGCGCCGCGCCCTACGTCGCGGACGACGTGCTCATGCAGGCCTACAAGCTGCTGCAGTTCTGCGACACGCTGGCGCTTTATTTCAACCGGAGCCACGAAGGTGCGCGCGGGCCCTCGGTGTTCCCGTCGGTCCCGATGAGCGCGACGGAAGACGTCGACGTGACGGTCGCGCCGGAAGGCGACAGGGTTTATGCCATGTCCCCATGGCCGTTTGCCGGCGACCGCCTGACGGCGAGTTTCGACGGCCGCTACATGGAACCCGTTGCGGACGGCTGCAAGACCAATCCCGACGCTGCCGAGATCGACGTCAAGACCCAGACCGTCACGCTCCGGAAAGCGCCCTAGGGAAATCGCGGCAAAAAACGAGTCCCGGTCGCACGTCTCATGAATGACAGTATCGAAGGCCGCAAGCGCGACCACATAGACGCCGTTCTGCGCGAAGACGTCGCGGCGAAGGGCGTCGATGCGGGGTTCGACGCCCTGTATTTCGTCCACGCCGCGCTCCCCGATATCGATCTCGATGGCGTCGATATGTCGACGACACTGTTCGGGCGCAGGCTCGCGGCGCCGCTGCTGATCTCCAGCATGACCGGCGGCACGGCAGCGGCGCGCGACATCAATCTTCGCCTGGCCGAAGCGGCGCAGGAATACGGAATCGCGATGGGCGTCGGCTCGCAGCGCGCCGCCATCGAGGACCCGGGCCAGCGCGAGACCTACGACGTCCGGAAGGCTGCGCCCGGTATTCTGCTGTTCGCCAATCTCGGCGCGATCCAGCTCAACTACGGCTACGGCGTCGACGAGGCGCGGGCGGCCGTGGACATGATCGGCGCCGATGCGCTTTTCCTTCATCTGAACCCGCTGCAGGAAGCGGTACAGGCAGGCGGCGACCGCAACTGGTCGGGCCTTCTCGGCAGGATCGAGGCTGTGGCGCGCGCGCTCGACGTCCCCGTCGTCGCGAAGGAGGTCGGTAACGGCATTTCGGGAAAAGTCGCAAGCCGCCTCGCGGATGCCGGCATCGCGGCAATAGACGTCGCCGGCGCCGGGGGGACGAGCTGGAGCGAAGTCGAGGCGGTTCGGCAGAAAGATCCCCGCACGCGCCGAGTCGCGCATGCTTTCGCCGGATGGGGTATACCGACCGTTCAAGCCCTTTCGGAAGTGCGCGCGGCGGTTCCCGAACTGCCGGTTTTCGCTTCCGGGGGAATCCGGAGCGGGATAGACGTCGCGAAGGCGGTGCGGCTGGGGGCCGAGCTCGCCGGCTTTGCGGCACCGGTGCTGCCCGGGGCGGTGGACACCGCCGACGCCGTATCCCGGCGTATCGGCGACATGATCGAGGAGTTGCGGATCGCGATGTTTACGACGGGAAGCGCCGATCTCGCGGCGCTAGCCACGGCCGAGCTCCGGCGTGTCGCAGACGGGAAGCCGGTATGAATTCGCGCCCGAAACCGCCGCCGCCGCCGGTTCGCGCCGAGGGCGAGCCCGCCGTCCGGCCGCGCGACGCGGCGACGATCCTGATCTGGCGCAAAAAAGGCCGCGTCGTTCAGGTGCTGATGGGCGAACGGCACAAGGCGCACAAGTTCATGCCTCAGCGCTACGTCTTCCCGGGCGGCCGGGTCGACCCGCATGACGCGCGCATCCGAAGCGCCAGCGAAATGCATCCGGCGGTCGCGGCGCAGCTTGCCCGCACCTCGCGCCCGGGCCGCGCCCGCTCCATCGCGATCGCGGCCATTCGCGAGACGTTCGAGGAGACTGGCCTGATCATAGGCGGCGACGATCCGCTGTCGCATCGCCCGCCGCCGAGCGGATGGGACCGTTTCTTCGACGCGGGCTACGCGCCGGCGCTCGACAGGCTCGAGTACATCGCCCGCGCGATAACCCCGGTGTTTCGCCCGATCCGCTTCGATGCGCGGTTCTTCATGGTCGAGGCGAAGGAAACGATCGGCGATTTGCAGGGATCGGGCGAACTCGAGCATCTCGACTGGATTCCGATCCGTGAAACGCAGAGCTTCGAGCTGGCGAACGTCACGCGCAAGATCCTGAAGTACGCGGAAGGGCTGATCGCCGAGCCGACGCGGCAGTCTGCGGCACGGAAGATTCCCTATTTCCACCACCTGCACGGCGGCGAGCACGCTCTCATCTATCAGTAGGCGCCCGCCGGGGAAGCCTACATCTGCATTACGTCGGGGCGTTCGCGGGCGAGGCGGCGCAGCAGGTAGGTCCAGCCGCGCCCGAACATCTTGTCGTCGAACAGATACGCCTTGGTGCGCCGGCTGCCGTCGTCGGACGGCGGGCTGAGCTTTCCGGCCGCCATCGCCATCAGCTGCATTTCGGCTTCGCGCTCCATCGTATCGCCCAGGATGACCGCCGCAGGGATCGACGATGCCGCCGTCAGCAGGCCGTGGTTCATGAGGACCATGCAGGACTTCTCGCCCAGCGCCCGTGCCATGGCCGAGCCCGGCTCCTTGCCCAGCGCGACGCCGTCGTCCTCGTCGAAGTGGACGATCTCCTCGAACATCCGCGCGCCGCCCTGCGAGATCACGGTCAGCGGCTCGCCGGTGGCGCTCAGCGCGGTGACATGCTTCGCGTGGGTGTGCAGGATGCAGGTGACGTCGGGCCGCGCCATGTAGATGCGCGTATGGATGTGAAGGGTCGGGTTGATGTCGACGTCCTTGCCCGAGAGGACGTTCAGTTCGAAATCGGCCTCGTGGATCAGATCGGGCGTCACCTCGCCGAAACCGAAATTGTGAACGTGGAAGAGAAACGTCTCGGCGCCCGGCAGCCGCGCCGTCAGGTGCGAGCCCATGCCGCTCGGCTGGCCGAGCATGTCGACGACGTGAAAGGCGAACAGGAGTTGCTGGCGCAGCTTGGCAATCGGGTCGGCCGGATCGACCTCGCGGACGGACGGCATGCGGACGATCTGACCTGACATGCGGAGTCTCCCCTGTGAATGGCGGCCCGTTACTTGCCGACGACTTTGAAGCGGCGTTTCAGCACCGAAAGTGCGTCGCTCAGCGAGTTGCTCTTCTTCAGCCGCTCGCGGCCGTGATAGACGAGGTACTCGGGCTTCTCGGAATGGAGAAAGCGTTTGATCACCGTGAAGGACGGTTGCACCGTATTGTTCCGGTAGATCATGAAGGCCGCCATCGCCGGGTCGTGGTGGATGGCGTAATCCTTCCACTCGCCGCTCATCACCCGGCGGCTGTAGACCGACAGAAGCTGGTCGAGCTCGCGCTTGTTGAAGCAGATATCCGGCTTGATGCGTTTCGCCGCATTCTTGTAGTCCGCGATTCGGATGACGGTAGACATCGGCGGGCGCGAATCCTCCGGATATTTCAGAATCTTACATGGATTTTTCCCTATTTTGACGCGTTCGTCCAGTCGGGTGCCGACAGCCGGCCCGGCCCCGGATTCTCGTGAATTGGGCATTTGCCTAGGTATCGGCCCGCCGTTATCTTAGCCGCCCCTTAGAGCAGTATGCGGAGCGTCCCGGTGGGCGACATATTTCGCGAAGTAGATGAAGAACTTAGACAGGAACGGGTCGAAAAGCTGTGGAAGCAGTACGGCAAGTTCGTCATCGCGGCCGCGGTCCTGATCGTCCTCGGAGTCGCCGGCTGGAAATTCTGGCAGAACCAGGAAAGAGATGCCCGAATTGCCGAGGGCGCCAAGTTCGCCGAGGCTGCGGCCCTGCTCGAGGCGGGCAAGACCGCCGAAGCCGCGACCGCCTTTGCCGCTCTGGCGGGTGAGACGACGTCCGGCTACGGCATTCTGGCGCGCCTGAACGAGGCCTCGATCCGGGTGCAGGCCGGCGAAGCGGCAGGCGCGATCGATATCTACGATTCC
>JAYPTI010000192.1:0-5076 GCA_038133505.1 Alphaproteobacteria bacterium | reverse complement strand
GCCTGGTATTCCCAGGTTATCCAGTGATCGACGTTGCCATCGAACGTGCCCGGCTTCGCCCGGTTGCCCATGTTCGCCCAGATCGGCGGCGGGTCGGCGTCCGGCATCAGGCGCGCGCAGCGGACCGTGCGGTCGCCGCGCTCTACCTTGGGCGGCTTCGCCAGCGCTCCGTCGTTGGCGAGCGAGGTCGGGTGCACGTAGGCCGAATGGGTCTGGTCCATCGCGATGTCGAGCATGCCCTGATAGGCCCCGTGGACGTAGAACCGGTCGCCGAGGCACGCCCACTCGGACGAATCGTGCCAGTACATGTCGGGGATCAGGGTGTCGTCGGCGCGGGCGGGATCGCCCATCCAGATCCAGATCCAGCGGTGGCGTTCGACGACCGGGTAGGAGCGCACGCGCGCGTCCGGCGGTACGCGCGACTGGCTCGGCACCTTCGTGCAATCGCCGTTCGCCGCGAACATGAGGCCGTGATAGCCGCACTGGATTTCCTCGCCGATCACCTTGCCCTTGGACAGCGGCGCGAGGCGGTGGCAGCAGCGGTCTTCCAGCGCCACCGCGGTGCCGCCTTCGGTGCGGTACAGCACCACCGGCTGTTCCAGCAGCGTGCGCGCCAGCGGCTCCGCCGTCAGCTCGTGATCCCACGCGGCGACGTACCAGGCGTCGTAGAGATACATGGCGGATCCCTCCCCAAAGAACCGGTCACGGCCCGAGCATGCGGCGCGCGGCGGCCCGTTGTCAAATCGTAAGGTTGCTAACGGTACGGGCGGGGGTGTGCGGCAGCCGCGCCGCCTCTTACCCCGCCACCACCTCGCCCGAAAGCGTGCCGATCCCGCCGATCTCGAACTCGATCCTGTCGCCCGGTTTCAGCCATTTGGGCGGATCGAACCCGGCGGCGACGCCGTGCGGCGAGCCGGTGGTGATCATGTCGCCCGGCATCAGGGTGATGAAGGTCGAGATGTAGCTCACCAGATAGGCGGCGGAGAACACGAGGTCGTTCGTGTTGCCGTGCTGGCGGTCCTCGCCGTTGACGCGGGTGACGACGGTCATGTTCGCGGGATCGCCCGCCTCGTCGGCGGTCGCGATCCACGGGCCGAGCATGCCGGAGGCTTCCCAGTTCTTGCCGGGCGCGACCTGCGGGCCGCGCCGCTGCCAGTCGCGGACGCTGCCGTCGTTGCAGATCGTGTAGCCGGCGACGTAATCGAGCGCGTCGGACTCCGACACGTGGCGCGCCTCGCGGCCGATCACGACCGTCATCTCGCCCTCGTAATCGAACTGGACGGAGTCGCTCGGCATGATCATCTGGCCCAGGTGCGGCACGAAGGTGCGCGGATAGCGCGAGAAGATGCTGGGCGAATCCGGCAGTTCCATGCCCATCTCGCGGATGTGCTCGGCGTAGTTCTGGCCGACGCAGTAGATCTTCTCCGGATCGGGGATCGGCAGGCGCCACTCGATCTCGTCGAGCGCGTGGTCCGGTTCGGCGCCGTCTACGACCTGCGCCGCCTCGGCCAGCGCGTCGTCCGCCAGCACGTCGCGCAGGATCTGCTGGCGCCCGGACAGACGTCCCGTCAGCTCGGCGACCCCGCCGTCGACCACCGCGCCGAAGCCTTCATGCCCGGCGACCCAGAAGCTCGCGAGCTTCATAGTTTCCCTCCCTGTCTCTTGGTCTTTTCTATTTCTCGTCGGCAATCGTATTCGAAAGCGTGCCGATCGGCTCGATATTGACGCTGATCGACTGTCCCGCCGTCAGCCACTTGGGCGGGTCGCTCTCGATGGCGGAGCCGCCCGGCGAGCCGGTGGCGATCATGTCGCCAGGCTCCAGCCAGGTGATGGTCGAGATGTGCGAGATCACGTGCGGGATCTTGAAGATCATCATGTCGCTGCCGCCGTCCTGGCGGGTCTCGCCGTCGACCGTGGTGACGATCCGCAGCTTGTCGAGATCGTCGATCTCGTCGCGCGTGACCATCCACGGCCCGATCGAGCCTGACCGGTGGAAGTTCTTGCCCGGGCAGTTCTGCGCGCCCTTCTTCAGCCAGTCGCGCACCGTGCCTTCGTTGATGATCGTGTAGCCGGCGACGTAGTCGAGCGCGCGCTCTTCCGGGATATGGCGGCCGGACTTGCCGATGATCACGCCGATCTCGCCCTCGTAGTCGAGCTGTTCGGAGGCCTGCGGCCGGTGGATCGCCTCGCCGTGCGGCGCGAAGCTGGAGGCGAAGCGCGGGAAGATGCTCGGCCACTGCATCGGGCCGCCTTCCTCGATCACTTCGTGATAGGCGCGGTAGTTGCGGCCGATGCAGAAGATCTTCTCGGGCGAGGTAATGGGAAACATGTAGTCGATGTCGTCGAGCGACACGTCGGCATCCGCGCTCGCCGCCAGCCGTTCCATCTCGCTGATCGACAGGCCCGCGATGGCCTGTTTCAGCGTCGCATGGTCCAGCCGCGCGCTCATGTCGACGATGCCGCCGTCCTTGACGACGCCGTAGGCCTCGCGCCCCGCATGCCGATAGCTGATCAGTTTCATCTGGCGCCTCCCGCCCGGTCGTTCGCGTTTCTTGGGGGCCTTAATAGGCGTTCCGCCGCGCCCGCGCCACCGCCTCAGCCCCGATTCCCGATTTCCCGCACGCGGCGAAGCAGCGCATGCAGGTGGCCCTCGGCGATCCCCATCTCGTCGAGATGGGCGACCGTGTTGGCGAGATAGTCGACATTGGGGCCGCGTTTGCCGGTCGCGGCGGCGATGATCCGCGCGGTTTCCTCGAAGTCCTGCCGCCCGGCGTAGATGCGCTCCACCGGATCGACGACGAGGGCGTAGCCGTCGACCGCCCCGTCCGGGACATGGAGCCGGACGGCCCGGCAGACGTAGATCGGGTCGTCGGTCATTTCGCGCTTCTCGATCTCGCGGATGGCGACGTCGCGCACGTCGTCGTCCACCCGGAGCGCGAGCCCCGTGCACGAGCCGCCGCGGTCGAGGCCGAGCGACAGGCCGGGCCGTTCGGGCGTGCCGCGATAGTTTTCCGAGCTGACGCAGAACGACCGGTGCCAGCCGTAGAGCCGCGCCGGCTGCGCCTCGGCGACCGGGAACGGCGGGTCCCACATGAGCGAGCCGTAGCCGAAGAACCAGAACCCGCCCGGCGTGGAGATGTTCAGCCGTCCGCCGGTCATGCTTTCTTCTTTGCCCGGGACCGGGTGACGAGGAAGACGCCCGCGACCGAGACCGCGAAGCCGGCAAGCGCGATGGCGCCCATCGTCTCGCCGTAGGTGATCCAGCCGAGCAGCACCGCGGTCGGCGGCGTCAGGTAGAACAGGCTCGAGACGCGCGACGCCTCGCCGTGGCGCAGCATCAGGTAGTAGAGATTGTTCGCGCCGATGGTGAGCACCACGACGAGCCAGATCCACGTGAAGACGATTTCGGGCCCCCAGACGATGTCGCCCGTCTCCAGCGCCATGGCGATGCAGAAGTTGCAGAAACCCGCCGCCGCCTGCTGGACGACCACGACGATGCGGAGGTCCGACGTGGCGCAGTACTTCTTCTGATAGAGCGAGGCGGCCGTGATGAAGATCGGCGTCAGGCCGGAAAAGATGAAGCCCGTGGTCGTGCCCACGCCGACGCCCGCGCGTTCGGAGACGACGATCGCGAGGCCCGCGAAGCCGAGGAAGAAGCCCGCCCACTGGCGCGGAGAGACCTTCTCGCCGAGCGTGACGCCGACCGCGGCCGCCGTCAGAAGCGGCTGCATGCCCGCGATCAGCGCCGCGACGCCCTGGCTGACGCCGCCGCTCAGCGCCATGAACATCGAGCCGAGATAGAGGGTCTGCAGCGTCACGCCAACGACCGCGATATGGAAGATTTCGCGCGGGCGGGGCCAGCGCACCCCGATCGCGAGCACGTAGAGACCGACGCAGACGACTGCCACCGCCGAGCGGACCCAGAGGATCGTGAACGGCTCCGCATATTCGAGACCGAAACGCGTGATCGGAAATCCGGACGCCCATGTGAGGATGAACAGCAGCGGCATCGCGCGGATCAGCAGTTTGCGGGCGTCCTGCATCGGGCTACTTCCGCGTCACCGCGAGCGCGACGCCCGCCATCGCGAGCGCCATGCCGCCGATCGCCATCCACGACATCACCTCGCCGAACACCGCCCAGCCCATCAGCGCCGTCGTCGGCGGGCTGAGATAGATCAGGCTGGTCACGCGCGCCGCCGCGCCGCGCTGGATCATCCAGTAATAGAGGCAGATCGCGATCACCGAGAGGCCGACCGCCGACCACAGCACCGCGAAGACGAATTCGCCGGTCCAGTCGATCTTCATCGTCTCGGTCGCCATGGCGATGCAGACCATCACGATGCCCGACATCACGTTCTGCATCGCGACACCGGTGCGCACGTCGAAGGCGCCGCAAAACTTCTTCTGATAGAGCGTGCCGAGCGTGATCCCGATCAGCGCGAGGACGCAGAGCCCGAGGCCCCACAGCGTTTCGGTCGGAGACGCGACCCTTTCGACGACGACCAGCGCGAGGCCGGAGAAGCCGAGCGCGAGGCCGATCCAGTTCCGCCGCGTGACCCGTTCGCCGAGAACCATGCCCGCGAGCGCGCCGGTCAGCAGCGGCTGGAGGCCGACGACCAGCGCCGTGACGCCGGTCGAAACGCCGATATTTATCCCCGAATAGACGCCCATCAGGTATACCGTCTGGACCAAGAAGCCCGCGACGAGAATGTGAAACGCCTCGACCCGCGTCGCCGGCCACGTCGCCTTCAGGAAGAAACAGGCCGGCACGAGGATCGCCGAGCCGACGACGAAGCGGCAGGCCATCAGCGTGAACGGCTCGGCATAGGGAAGGCCGTACTTCGCGGCGACGAACCCGCTTGCCCAGAAAAAGATGAACAGCGCCGCGACGGCGCTGAAAAGCGCCGTGCTCATGGCCTGATTTCGGGCCGTTACGGATGCGGACGGGCTGGACATTGAGGATCGATCCGGATGGAAACGCCACACTATCAGGTGTTTCCGGCCCGCGATATCGGGCCTGTTCTGCAATCATCTTCGGCGGTTCCGGCCCGCTCCCCCTCCCGGCCACCCATGAGG
>JAYPTI010000191.1:0-5178 GCA_038133505.1 Alphaproteobacteria bacterium | reverse complement strand
GGCACGTTCCTGATCTTCTCGGACTATCTGCGCCCGTCGCTGCGGCTCGCGGCGCTGATGGGCCAGCGGGTGATCCACGTGCTGACGCACGATTCCATCGGTCTCGGCGAGGACGGCCCGACCCATCAGCCGGTCGAGCATCTGGCGAGCCTGCGGGCCATGCCGAACGTCAACGTGTTCCGGCCGGCCGACGCGGTCGAGGTTGCCGAATGCTGGCAGCTCGCGCTCGAAAATCGCAAAGGGCCGTCGGCGATGGCGCTCACGCGCCAGGGCGTGCCGACGCTCCGGACCGAACACACCGACGACAATCTCTGCGCCCGTGGCGCCTACGTGCTGGCCGATGCCGACGGAGAACGTCGGGCGACGATCCTCGCGACCGGCTCCGAGGTCGAGATCGCGATGGCCGCGCGCGATGCGCTGCAGGCCGACGGGATCGGCACGGCCGTCGTCTCGATGCCCTGCTGGGAGCTGTTCGAGGCGCAGGACGATGCCTACAAGGCGTCCGTGCTGGGCGACGGCGTCCGTGTCGCCGTCGAAGCGGCGATCGGATTCGGTTGGGATCGCTGGATCGGCCCGAACGGCGGGTTCGTCGGCATGACGGGCTTCGGCGCCAGCGCGCCGGCGGAAGAACTCTACGAGGAATTCGGGATCACCGCGGACGCAGTTGCCGCGGCGGTCCGGAAACGACTGTAAACGGAACGCTTCTGAAAAGGGGCACGGGACGGAATTTCAGTATCGGAGGATAGAAAGATGGCGATACGCGTTGCAATCAACGGCTTCGGCCGCATCGGACGGCTGACGCTGCGCGCGGCGCTCGAATCGGGGCGCAAGGATCTCGAATTCGTGGCGATCAACGATCTCGGCTCGGTCGACATGAACGCGCTGCTGCTGCAGCGCGACACCACGCACGGCCCGCTGGCGAACAAGGTCAAGGCGACGGCAACCGGCATCAATGCCGGCAACGGCGTCATGAAGGTCTTCGCCGAGCGCGATCCCGAGAACCTGCCCTGGGACAAGCTCGGCATCGACGTCGTGCTGGAGTGCACTGGCATTTTCACCAAGCGCGAAATGGCCGAGAAGCACCTCAAGGCGGGCGCCAAGAAGGTCCTGATCTCCGCGCCGGCGACGGGCGAGGATCTCACCGTCGTCTACGGCGTGAACGACCACAAGCTGCGCAAGTCGCACACGATCGTCTCGAACGCGTCGTGCACGACGAACTGCCTCGCGCCGGTCGCGGCCGTCATGCACAAGGCCTTCGACATCCAGCAGGGCTACATGACGACGGTTCACGCCTACACCGGCGACCAGCGGATCCTCGATACGCTGCACAGCGATCCGCGCCGGGCGCGCGCCGCCGGCCAGTCGATGATCCCGACCTCGACGGGTGCGGCCAAGGCCGTCGGCCTCGTGCTGCCGGAGCTTAACGGCAAGCTGGACGGCACCTCGATCCGCGTGCCGACGCCGAACGTCTCGGTGATCGACTTCACCTTCGTTCCGAAGAAGAAGACCACGGTCGACGAGGTCAATGCCGCGGCGGTGAAGGCGTCCCAGAGCAACCGGCTCAAGGGTATCCTGAACATCAACGACCAGCCGCTGGTGTCGTCCGACTTCAATCACGACCCGGCATCGTCCACGTTCGACGTCACCCAGACGCAGGTCGTCGGCGGCAAGCTGGTCCGCGTCGTCAGCTGGTACGACAACGAGTGGGGCTTCTCGAACCGCATGCTCGATACGGCGGCGGCGATGGGCAAGCTCAAGTAGTCTGCCGGACGGAGCGTTCTCGATGCCCAAGACCCTCGACGATTTCGAGGTATCCGGCAAGCGGGTCTTCCTGCGCGCCGACCTGAACGTGCCGATGCGCGACGGCAAGGTGAGCGATGCCACCCGTATCGACCGCCTTGCGCCGACGATCTTGGAGCTGGCTGAAAAAGGCGCCGTCGTGATCGTCGCGTCGCATTTCGGCCGGCCGAAAGGCGAGCGCAACCCGGACATGTCGCTGGCGGCGCTCGCCGGTCCGCTGTCGGACGCGCTCGGCGGCCGCAAGGTGGCGTTCGCCGACGACTGCATCGGGGAGACCGCGAAGCAAGTCGTCGGGTCTGCGTCGGCGGGCGACGTCGTGCTGCTCGAGAACCTTCGTTTCCATGCGGGCGAGGAAAAGAACGATCCGGGATTTGCCAAAGCACTCGCCGAGCTTGCCGATCTCTATGTCAACGACGCCTTTTCCGCCGCGCACCGGGCGCACGCTTCGACCGAGGGGCTGGCGCACCTGCTGCCGTCGGCCGCGGGCCGGCTGATGCAGGCGGAGCTGGAAGCGCTGGATGCTGCGCTCGGCAGCCCGACCCGGCCGGTCGGCGCCATCGTCGGCGGCGCGAAGGTCTCCACCAAGCTCGACCTGCTCGGAAATCTCGTCGGCAAGGTCGACATGCTGGCCATCGGCGGCGCCATGGCGAACACGTTCCTGCATGCGCTCGGCACCGATGTCGGCGCGTCGCTGTGCGAACGAGACATGTCCGAGACGGCGCTCGATATCCTCGCCCGCGCCGATGCCGCCGGGTGCGAGGTCGTCCTGCCGTCGGACGCGGTGATCGCCGCCGAGTTCAAGGAGGGCGCTGCCAACGACACCGTCCCGATCGCTGCCGTTCCCTCGGATCGCATGATCCTCGACGTCGGCGCCGGCAGCGCGGAAGGTCTCGCGGCGAAACTGGGCGAGCTCAAGACGCTGGTGTGGAACGGCCCGCTCGGCGCCTTCGAGATCCCGCCCTTCGATGCCGGAACCAACCGGGTCGCACAGGCGGCGGCCGAGCTGACGCGGTCGGGGGCTCTCAAGACGGTGGCGGGCGGCGGCGATACCGTCGCGGCGCTCGCCCATGCCGGCGTGATCGACGATTTCTCCTACGTCTCGACGGCCGGCGGCGCCTTCCTCGAATGGCTCGAAGGCAAGGTGCTTCCCGGCGTCAAGGCGCTCGGCTGACCCGATCCCGCACTTGACCGTTGCGCGCCCGGCAGGGTGACAACGCAATCCCGTCCCACTACTCTCCTCGCCAATCCGCGCTCAAACGCGCCCAATACTCCCGGAGGAATTCCATGCGTCTCGGCTATTTCACGATGCCCATGCATCCGCTGGACACCGACTACGTCACGACGCTGAAGCAGGACCGCGAGGCGATCATCCTCGCCGACAAGCTCGGCTACTACGACGCCTTCGTCGGCGAGCATCTGAGCGACGCGGCGGAGAACATCACCAGTTCGATGATGTTCCTGGCGACGCTGATCCACTCGACCGAGAACATCAAGCTCGGCACCGGAACGTCGAACCTGACGCATACGCATCCCGTGCTGGCCGCGAGCCACGCCGCGATGTTCGACCATCTCGCCGAGGGCCGGTTCATCTTCGGCATCAGCCCCGGCACGCTGCGCTCCGACCGCGAGGTGCTCGACATCCTAGACGAGGACATCAACAAGATGTTCGCCGACGCGATCGACGTGATCCTCGAGATCTGGCAGCGCGATCCGCCCTATTCGATCGAGCTTCCCGGCAACCGCTGGAAGGTGACGACCGAGGTGACGATCGACGCGCCCTACGGCACCGGCATCATGCAGAAGCCGCTGCAGAGCCCGCGGCCCGAGATCGTCGGTACCGTCGTTGCGCCGTTCTCCAAGGGCGTGATCGAGATGGGCAAGAAGGACTTCCATCCGATGTCGGCCAACTTCCTGATGGACAAGTGGGCCGCGACGCACTGGGCGAACTACGCGCAGGGCGCGGAGGAGGCGGGCCGGACGGCGAACACCGCCGACTGGCGCATCGCGCGGACGATCTTCGTCGCCGACGACGACAAGGTCGCGCAAAGCTATGGCAAGGAGGACGAGAAGAGCCCCTACCGGTTCTACTACAAGCAGCTCGTCTACAAGCTGACCAAGGGCGGCCGCCAGGCCGTCTTCAAGCACGACCGCGACGAGCCGGACGAGGCGATCACGCTCGACCGCGTGCTCGACGATCTGGTGATCTGCGGCACCGTCAACGAGGTCGTCGACCAGATTCTCGCCTTCCGCGAAGTCACCGGCGAGTTCGGCGAGCTGGTCGTCGCCGGCATGGACTGGGTCGACGAAGGCCTGACCAAGCGGTCGATGGAGCTGATGGCCGAGGAGGTCATGCCGCGGGTGAACGCCGCGCTCGGCGAAACGGCGGCAGCGGCGGAGTAGAGGTTCGCCGCCGCCCGCCGGTCAGGCGGGCATCGCGTAATCCGCCATCACCACGAAATGGCACGCCGCGCCCGCGACGACGAAGGCGTGCCAGAGCGCGTGGTTGAACGGCAGCGACCGCCACAGGTAGAAGACCAGCCCTGCCGTGTAGACCAGCCCGCCCGCAAGTAGCCAGGCGACGACCTCGCCCGGTCCCGCGCCGACGATCCGGGCGATGCCGTCGCCGATCCGCGCCGGCATGCCGATCCAGTCGTGCTCGTTCCAGCTCCGGATTAGCGACTGGCCCCATTCCTCGCGCGCCGTCTCGATCAGCCGCGCCAGGGTCCGGTGCGGCATCGGGCCGAGCGAGTTGCCGTCCAGATACACCACGCCTTCCGGCAGGTCGAAGGCGTCCCGGAACCGCGCCAGCGGGTCTTCGCGGTCGAGCGCTGCAAGGGTATCGGGCGTGATCATCTGGGGAGATTAGATCGTACCTGCCGCCGTTTTTCCACAATTTCGCCCTACCGCTGCCGGATTGCCGTCGCTGTATGGAGGCCATCGACGCTGACGCAACATTGTGGAGATCCGCTATGGCCCCCATTTTCAGACTGTTCGTGCCGCTTTCCACGGCAGCCCTTCTTTCGGCGTGCGCCGCCAATATCGGCGAGGCGGAGCGCGCGCCGCCGCCGGGCAACGCGTTCGCCGCCGAACTTCAGAAGGGCTATGTCGCGCTCGCCCGCGCAGAGCAGGACGAGAACGACTTCGCAGACGCGCGTGCGTTTGCGGAAAAGGCGCGCGCCGCCGCCGCCGGCAAACCCCTGCCGCCGGAATCGCTCGGCGCACGGAAGCTGCCGTCCGAATCCGTGCCGGCGCTCGTCGACGCCCGCGCCCGTCTTGTCCGTGCCCTCGAAGCCGGCGCCGCCGACGGTCCGGCGACCGCGCAGCCGGCTGCGCGCGCGCCGCTCGGGGTCGACTGCTGGATCCAGGAACAGGAAGAGA
>JAYPTI010000190.1:0-5197 GCA_038133505.1 Alphaproteobacteria bacterium | reverse complement strand
GGACGAGCCAGCCAAGCTGTTCCCAGCTCGGCGTCACCCAGACGAACAGCGCCGGCACGAGGATGATCGGCGTCGTGAAGATCACGAAATACATGGTGATGGTGTCGGGCGGCTCGGTCCGCGACAGGTAGCGGATCAGCACCGCCGAGACCGCGCCGGCGACGGAAGCGAGCAGCGCCGAGACGAGCCCGAGATTGAACGTCTCGAATCCCGGACGCACCATCACGAGCACGCCGGCGAAGCCGATCGCCGTCGCGGTCCAGCGTCGGAGGCCGACGAGCTCGCCGAGGAAGACCATCGCGAAGATGGTGCCGTAGAGCGGCCGCGAGAACATGATCGCCACCGCGTCCGCCAGCGGAATCTTGGCCAGCGCATAGAAATACCCGGTCGCGGCGATGGCGGTCATGACCGCGCGCAGCATGTACCAGCCGATCTTCTCGGTCTTGAGGACCGACAGCCCGTGCGAAACGAGCCACGGCGCCATGAACACGAAGCCCAGCGCCGTGCGGAACAGCACGATCTCGAACGTGTGCAGATCCTTCGACAGGTGCCGGATGATCGCCGCCATCAGCGTCAGCGACACGGCGCTCATCAGCATCCAGGCGGTACCGCGGAGTGGCCCGGGCAGGCCGTCGAACCATGTGCCGATGGCGCGCGTCGTCGCCGTCATGCCGCGTCCTCTCGCTGCCGGCGCGATTCCGTGCGCCCGGCATAGATCGAGGAAACGAAGATGACCGTGCCGCCGAGCACCGTCCAGACATCCGGCAGCTGCGAAAAGAAGACGAACCCGATGGCGATCGCGAACGGCAGGCGCGTGAAGTCGAACGGCGCGATCGAGCCCACGTCGCCGGTCGCAAAGGCGCGCGAGTAGAGCCGCTGCGCCGTCGTCGATGCAGCGCCCAGCGCGAACGCCCACAGCCACTGCTCCCAGGTGGGCCACTGCCAGACGAACAGCGCGCCGACCAGCGCGAACGGCAGCATGTAGATCGACTGGTAGATCGCCGCCTTGTCCGGGTGATCGGTGCGCAGCATGATCTTCAGGATCATCGCGGAGAAAGCGATGCAGACGCCGCTGCCGATGACGAGAAAGACGCCGGCATTCACCTCCGTAAATCCCGGGCGGATGACGATCAGCGTGCCCGCAAATCCGACGGCGAGCGCGATCCACCGCGTGGCGTGTGCCCTCTCCTTCAGGATCAGCACGCCGGCGAGCGCGATGAAAAGCGGAAACGTGAACGAGATCGCGGTCGCATCGGCGAGGGGTATGAGCGTCAGGCTGCCGAACCAGCCGTACATCGCCGCCGTCGAGAAGGCGCCGCGCGCGACGTACATCTTCGTGTGCGGCGTCCTGAGGATCGCGATCCCGTTGCTGATCAGCCACGGCGCCATGACGATCACGCCGAACAACGCCCGGAAGAACGAGATTTCGATGAAATGGAAGTCTTTCGCCATGTAACGGACGATGCCCGCCTGGCTCGCGAACAGGACGGCGCTCGACGTCATCCAGATCGCGCCTTGCAGCGACGGCGGGAGACGGGCGAAAGTGGTGGCGATCGGCTGGAGCATGGTCGGATCGTAACGAAGTACAGCATGGGAGAGCGGCATGTCGATGCGTTTTAGGGACTCGGTCGTCTGGGTCACCGGCGCGTCGTCGGGCATCGGCGCGGCGCTGGGCCCGCAATTCCATGCCGAAGGAGCCCATGTCGTGCTGTCGGCGCGGCGCGAGGACGTCTTGCAGGAAACCGCCGCGCGCTGCACCGGGCGCGGGGAGATCATGATCTGTCCGCTGGACGTTACCGACCAGGCGGCCATAGACGCGGCGGCAGCGGCCGTTCTCGGCCGGTTCGGATGCATCGACATTCTGGTCAACAATGCCGGGATCACCCATCGCGGCCGCGTCTCGCAGACGGATATCTCCGTCATCCGCCGCGTGATGGAGGTCGATTATTTCGGGGCCGTCATGCTCACCAAGGCGGTCCTGCCGTCGATGCTCGAACGGGGCTCCGGGCGCATCGCCTGCATCAGCAGCGTCGCCGGAAAGTACGGCTCGCCAATGCGGTCCGGATACTGCGGCGCAAAGCACGCGATGCACGGATTTTTCGATTCCCTGCGCGAGGAAGTTCGCGACAGCGGGATCGGCGTCACGATTGCGGTACCCGGGGCGATCAGAACCGACGTTTCGATCAACGCGCTCACGGGGGACGGCTCGCGCTACGGCCGCATGGACCCGTTTCTCGAAAACGGCATGCCGCCCGAGGTCTGTGCCGCGAAGATCCTGGACGCGATCGATGCGGGCACGCCGGAGGCGCTGATCGCCGAGGGGGTCGCCCGCCGCAACGTGGTCCTGAAACGCTGGGCGCCCTGGCTGCTGTCGCGGACGATGCGCCGCAAGCCGGGACGGGGCAACACCGTGCCGGGCAGAGCGCCGCGCTGAGCCGGGCGCGGCCGGATTGCCGGAGCAAAAGGCGGCGGAGATGTATGCCGCGGATATGTATGTGCCGGCATCGGTGTGCTATCTGTCGACGCCGCAAACCGAGAAGAACGCAGGGCTATCAAAAGGGACCTTGAGATGAACAAGATATACGGCTCCGCCGCGGAAGCGCTCGACGGGCTGCTGGAAGACGGCATGACGATCGCCGCCGGCGGGTTCGGCCTGTGCGGCATCCCGGAGCTGCTGATCGCGGCGATCCGCGATGCGGGCACCAAGGACCTCACGATCGCCTCGAACAATGCGGGCGTCGACGATTTCGGCCTCGGACTGCTGCTGCAGACCCGTCAGGTGAAGAAGATGATCGCTTCTTACGTCGGCGAGAACGCGGAATTCATGCGCCAGTACCTGTCGGGCGAGCTGGAGCTCGAGTTCAATCCGCAGGGCACGCTGGCCGAGCGGATGCGCGCGGGCGGCGCCGGCATCCCCGGCTTCTACACCAAGACCGGCGTGGGCACGATCATCGCCGAGGGCAAGGAAGAGAAGGTTTTCGACGGCGAGACATATATCCTCGAACGCGGCTTCGTCGCCGACCTCTCCATCGTCAAGGCGTGGAAGGCGGACGAGCAGGGCAACCTCGTCTACCGGAAGACGGCGCGGAACTTCAATCCGCCGGCCGCGACCTGCGGCAAGGTCTGTATCGCGGAGGTCGAGCAGATCGTGCCGACCGGCAGCCTCGATCCGGACACGATCCACACGCCGGGCATCTACGTTCACCGCCTGATCCAGGGCGAGCACGAAAAGCGCATCGAGCAGCGCACGGTCAGAGCGGCTTAATTTCCCGCTTACGCGGGGACGCACCGACCCTCTCCCCCTCCCGGCCACCCATAAGGATGATCCCCCAAAGGATCTTGCGGTGGCCGGGAGGGGGAGAGGGCCGGAACAGAAAATCGACTAACAGGAGACCGAGTCATGTGGGACCGAAACCAGATGGCCGAACGCGCGGCGCAGGAGCTGCAGGACGGCTGGTACGTCAATCTCGGCATCGGCATTCCGACGCTGGTCAGCAACTACATCCCGGACGGCGTCGACGTCACGCTTCAGTCGGAAAACGGCATGCTCGGCATCGGTCCGTTCCCGACCGAGAACGAGATCGACGCCGACCTCATCAACGCCGGCAAGCAGACGGTCACGGCGATGGACCGCACGTCCTATTTCTCGTCCGACCAGTCCTTCGCGATGATCCGCGGCGGCAAGATCAACATGGCGATCCTCGGCGCGATGGAAGTCAGCGAAGGGGGCGATCTGGCCAACTGGATGATCCCGGGCAAGCTGGTCAAAGGCATGGGCGGCGCGATGGACCTCGTCGCCGGCGTCGGCCGCGTCATCGTCGTGATGGACCACACCAACAAGGCGGGCGAATCCAAGCTTCTCAAGGAATGCACGCTGCCGCTCACCGGCAAGGCGGTGGTCGACCGCATCATCACCAATCTGGGCGTCTTCGACGTCGTCGACGGCGGCCTCAGGCTGGTCGAGACTGCCGAGGGCGTGACCGAGGACGAGGTGAAGGCCTCGACGGAAGCGACTCTGGTCTAACGGGAGAAAATCATGGTCAGCGACCACAAGGCGTTTGCCAGGGAAGTCGACGGCCGCGCGGCCAACCTGTTCAAGGCCGCACCGGAGACGATGCGGGCCTATCGCGGGCTCATGGAAACCGTCGGCAAGGACGGCGCGCTCGATTCCAAGACCAAGGAACTCATGGCTTTGGCGGTCGGAATCGCGGTTCATTGCGAGGGCTGCATCAACTATCACGTCCGGGAGTCGATCCGGAAAGGCGCAACGCGCGAGGAGATCGCGGAGACTGCCGCCGTCGCCATCGAAATGGGCGGCGGGCCGGCGGCGGTCTACGGCGCCCAGGCGCTGGATGCCTTCGACCAGCTTTCGGCCTGAACGCCCTGATTTCCGGGGAAATTTTTATTTTTTCCCGGATCGAATTATACTTTGACGTAGACCCGATCCGATATCATTTATCCGCCGTATCGGACTAGTGCCGGCAGCAATGGGCCGCCGGACACCGCGCCGCGCTTGGAGGCGCCGCCGCAATATGATCAGTCGCTTTACGAACAGCCTCGTTCGGGCCGTGGTAGTGCTTTCCGTCCTTGCCGCACCCGCCGCCCTTCCCGCCCTCGCACAGAGCGGCGGCAAGGAACTGTCGGACCGTGCGAAGGCGCGCGACGCCAACAAGAACGGCGTGATCGACCGCGACGAGGCGGGCGGACCGCTGGCCGCGAGCTTCGACGAGATCGACTGCGACAAGTCCGGCGCGCTCGACGGCGCCGAGATCCGCGGGTTCTTTTCGGGCGAGGGCTGCCCCGCTACGGCGGCCGCGGTCGTACCCGCTCCCCAGGCCACCGCGCCGGCGGCGGCCTTGCCGCCGCTTTCCGACCGCGCCAAGGAGCGCGACAAGAACAAGAACGGCGTGATCGACCGCGACGAAGCGGGCGGCCCGCTGGCCGCAAGCTTCGACGAGATCGACTGCGACAAGTCCGGCGCGCTCGACGGCAACGAAATCCGCGGCTTCTTCTCGGGCGAAGGATGCCCCAAGCCTGCCGCCGCGTCGGCCCAGGCCGCGCAGCCTGCCGCGCCTTCAACCGCCCCGGCGAAACCGGCCGCCCAGCGCGGGCCCGGCGGCGGAGAGCGGTCGCGTGCGGTGCGCGTCGACAAGATCGTCATCGAGCCGCTGTCGCAGACCTACCCCGTGATCGGACG
>JAYPTI010000189.1:0-5239 GCA_038133505.1 Alphaproteobacteria bacterium | reverse complement strand
GGGGGGCAGGTCAGTACAGCTCCGGAAACTTCGCCCGCAGCGTCGCCTTCAGTTCCGGGCTCGCCTCGGCCACGGTCGGGAAATCGTCCTTCCAGCCATAGGGGCGGCAGGCATCGACGACGGCTCGGTTGTTCTGCCACGGCGGCTGGCGGAGCATCGGGTCGAGGGGCGTCGACCAGGCGCGCTTGATGTACTGGATGTCCTCCGGCGGGTCGCAGCGCGTCGACATCGCCCAGGTCACGTCGAACAGGTTCGACGGATCGATATCCTCGTCCACCACGACGACCCAGCGACCGGCGTAGTTGCCCGCGTGGCAGGTCGCGGCCAGCATGCCGGCCTGGCTCGCGTGGCCGGGATAGAGCTGCTTGATGGAAATCACGTTGAACAGCCGGCCTGCGCCGGACTCGTGGCACCAGACGCCCTGGACGCCCGGAAGCCCCGCCTTCTCGCACTCGTCCCAGATCATCGCGGATTTCACGGTGGCGCGCGCGAAGGTGAAGTTTTCCGGCGGGCGCGACGGGATGGCGAGCGTGAGCACCGGGTTGTTGCGCCAGTAGACGCGCCGGATCTTCACGATCGGCAGCATCGAGGATTCCGACGCGTAGTAGCCCATGAACTCGCCGAACGGGCCCTCCTCGCGCTCCTCGCCCGGGATGATCTCGCCTTCGAGCACGATTTCCGAATAGGCGGGCATCGGCAGGCCGTGCAGCTCCGACGGGATGACCTCGATGGGCCGGCCGCGCTGGCCGCCGGCATAGGCGAACTCGTCGAGCTCGTAGTCGACCTCCTGGTGGGCGACGAGGAACAGGTTCGGGTCGTGGCCGCAGGAGATCAGCACCGGGCACGGCTCGCCCTTCGCGAAATATTTCTCGCTGATCAGCCGTCCGTGCTTGCCGGGCGACATCCAGAGCGCGGCGGTGTTACGATCGTGCACCATCACGCGGTAGGTGCCGACATTGACCCAGCCCGAGTCCGGATCGCGCATCACCACCAGATCGTCGGTGCCGATGTAGCGGCCGCCGTCGAGCTCGTGGACGAACGGCGCGGGGAATTTCAGCAAATCGACCTCGTCGTCGCGGTCGACGTTCTCCAGGATCGGGCCGGTCGGGACCTCGACCGGCGGCATGAGTTCGAATTCCTGCTTGGCGCGCTGGCGGTACGCGCGCACCAGGTCCATCTCGTTTTCGGGATCGGGCAGGCCGAGCACGACGGCGAGGCGTTTGTAGGCGTTCGCCGCGCCCGACATGATGCGGAAGCCTTCCGGGTAGCCGGGGATGTTGTCGAACAGCAGCGCCTTCGCGCGCCCGGGATTCTCGGCCGCCACCGTCTCCGACAGCGCGCCGATCTCGAGGTTCCAGTCGGCGCCGTCGACGCGCGCAAGCTCGCCCATCTCGTCGAACCGCTCGATCAGCTCGCGCAGGTCGAGATAGCCCTCGTTCTTGAGATTGGACGGCGTGTCCGCCGGCTGGTCGGCCATCTTTGTGCTCCCATATGTCCCGAATTGTTCGTTGCGACGGTTATAGCGCGTTCGGCGCACAGCGAAACAGGAGCGAAACGCCGCCTCGGATTCCGTGTGACCGCGCAGGCCGGCGCGTGTTAGCCTTTGGCGCATCGGAGCGTCGAGAGGAGCACGGGATCATGGCGACGAAGACGAAATCGGCCGCAAAGACGGCGACCTCGAAGAAGACTGTGACGAAGAAACCCGCCGCCAAGAAGGCGGTGGCGAAGAAGACCGTGACGAAGAAAGTGGCGGCAAAACCCGCCGCGAAGACGGCGAAGCCACGCACGAAGAAATTCGACCTGGTGATCGACAGCGCCAAGGGCGCGAAGTGGACCACCGAGCCGCACCGCCCGCAATTCGAATACCGCCACTTCGGCGTCGAGGAAGCGACCAAGCGCAAGTACGGCTCGCACGTCATCCGCGTCGCCAAGGGCGCGAAGCCGCCGGTGCGCCATCACGTGCACCCGGACTGCGAGTTCCTCCTGGTGATGATCCTGAAGGGCTGGGTGAAGTTCTGGTACGACGGCGTCGGCGAGAAGAAGCTGTCGGTCGGCGACGTGCACCTGCTGCCCGCGGGCATCAAGCACGCGGTCACCGGCTGGTCGAAGGATCTCGAGATGCTCGAGACCACGCATCCGGCCGACTACGACTCGATCGTGCTGACCGACGCGCAGATCGCGCGGCTGGGGCAGTAACGGGCGGGTTGTAAAATCGTCCCTTACTCAGGGACGAGCGGCGTCTTGAGTTCCATGTCCTCGACGATGATGCCGGCGGGGCGCTGGCCGGGTTTCAGCCCGACATAGCGCTCGAGCACAGCTTCGGGCAGCGGGCGGCCGCCGTCGGGGGTCGCCAGCCACAGGCGCAGCAGGTGGCGCTTGCGCTCGGGCTCCGGCCAGTCGTCGTAGCGCGTGCGGCCATGCACGATGACGTGGTTGTGCAGGAACTGGATGTCGCCGCGGCGGAAGCCGGTCTCGTGCTTCAGCTCGTCGGCGAGGATGTCCATCGTGTCGAGCGCCTCGACCTGGCGGTCGGTGAAGCGCGGCAGCTCCGCGAAGCGCTGGGTCGAGCGGATGTAGTAATTGTGCCAGCTGCACGAGAACCAGCCCCGCTCGAAGCAGAACACCGGCAGATCGAACCACGGATCCTTGCCCGGCGGGATCTCGTTGCGGCGGTCGCGGTACCACGGCTTCGTCAGCTCCTCGACGAGGTCGGGCCGGCGGCGCAGCATCTCGTTGTGGATGGCGACCGAGCTCGCGATCGACGACAACCCGCCCGCCTTCGCCGTCTGCAGGCACAGCAGCCCGACGACGTCGCACGAATCCGAGTGATAGTTGAGATAGGCGCTGGTGTGATAGGCGCGCGTCGACGGCGCGCTGCGATCCTCGCCGAGAAGGTCGTAGACGTGGCCCAGCAGGTGGCCGTGATGGTTCTGCGAGACCGCCTCGCCCATGCGCAGCCCGATCGCCCAATAGGCGGCGGCGGCTTCCGCGATGTCGTAGCGCTCGAGCGGCACGCCCCGGATCAGCGCGATGCCGCGGCCCTGCAGGACCTGCTCGCGCGCGGCCCCGAGCGTCGCCTCCAGCGCCGGCAGCGGGAAGTCTTCTTCCGCGATGTCCTTGATGTCGAGCCCGCGCGCCTTGACCGACGCGACGCCCGCGTCGAGCTCGGCGATCTCGGTGTCGGTCAGCTCGTAGATCCACGACGGGTCGGCCGCGAGTTCGTCGCCGGTCCAGCCGGCCGGGTCGACGACCTCGCGCATCGGCTCGGCGGGGACGTGCGCCGCCATGACGGCCCTACCCCGCGCCTCAGGCAGCCACGGGCGCGGCGACGCCCTCGATCTGGACGCGGTAGCCGGAGCGCGGCTGCGGCAGGTAGTCGGCGATGGCGCGGTGCTGGACGCAGCGGTTGTCCCAGAACGCGATCGAATGCGGCTCCCAGCGGAAGCGCGTCGTCCATTCGGGCCGGATGCAGTGCTGTAACAGGAACGACAGGATGCCGTCGCTCTCCTCCCGCGGCACGCCGTTGAGACGCGTCGTGAAACCGTGATTGACGAACAGCAGCTTGCGGCCGCTTTCCGGGTGGCGGACGATGACAGGATGGTCGGCCTCGGGCGAGCCCGGTCCGAAATGCTGCACGCCTTCGTGATGCGCGGTCATGCCGTCGAGATAGGCCTTCATCCGGTCCGACAGCGCCTCGTAGGCGGCGTACATGTCGGCGAAACCGGTATCGCCGCCGCCGTTCTGCGGGATCGTGTGCAGGTACAGGATCGACGCCATCGGCGGCATCGGCGCGCAGGACTGGTCGGTGTGCCACACGTTGCCGGAGACGCGCGGCGTCGCGCCGTCGGCGTGGAACTTGCGGACGCGCGGATCGTCGGTGACCTGGCTGTTGGTCTTCGGCCCGACATGCTGGCCGATCGAGCCGAAATACTCGGCAAGCCGCGCATGGTCGTCGAACGAGATCTGCTGGTCGCGGAAGAACAGCACGCCGTACTGCGTGAACGCCCGCTTGAGCTCCGCCAGCGTCGCGTCGTCGAGCGGCCGCGTCAGGTCGATATTGCCGACCACCGCGCCGAACGACGGGTTCCACTGGGTGATGTCGAGCACGTCATAGCCGCGCGCCGCGGCCACCGATCCGTCCATTTGCATTTCCTCCGTCCGCCCCATTCCGGTCGCGGGGCCGTCAGGAGCCGAAAATACGCCTGTCCGGCGGGAAATTCAAAGGACGGTTGGGAGGGGCGTATGCGACCGATACGCACCAATATTCCGTAGGGGCGGGTCTAAGACCCGCCCGTTTCACGCACCGACCGATGCGGGCGGGTCCCCCGGGTCCGGCGAAGGCCGGCCCAAGCGCAAGCTCAGACCCGCCCCTACGAAACAATTTTCAATCCGCCCGCCGCCAGCGCACCCAGCCCCTGACCACGTGGCCGTCGGCCCAGACGCGCTCCCAGTGGAGGATCAGCGTGCCGTCGCCCGGCATCTCGAGGCCGCGCACCTGCGTGCCGCCGACCCAGCCGGGGTTGATCGAATGCTCGACCGTGGTTGTCAGCACCGAGTTCTCGATCGCGTAGCGCCCGCCGTAGGACAGATAGGTGTCGAACGCGCGCAGCCGGTCGGCGTCGGGCGCATCCGCATGCCACGCCGGATCGCCCGCCATCGCGGGCCGCCCGCCCCAGCACACGACGCCCGACATCCAGCCGTCCGGCGACAGGATCATGTACCCCTGGGGATCGTCGCCGTAGCGTTCGCGGCCCAGCGCCTCGTCCTCGGCGCTGTCGGTGCCGCGGTCGACCATCACCCACGTGCCGTGGATCTGTTCGGCGGTGATCTCCGCCCCGGTGTCGTTCGGCGTCATGGTTCCCTCCCGTTTCGTTTCGCGGGAGTGTCGGGCGAACGCGCGCGGCGGGCAAGGGGGCGCGTCCGGTGGGCGGAAGGGCGAATAGGGATAGAGTTTTCAACTCTTGCGGGAAATCGAATTCCGCGCAAAGCCGGAGGCACTCATAGTGGGCGACTCTCAAACAGCTAAGGTCCCGGACTCGGAACAGGCCGTAACCGATATTCGTTCGCAACAGTTTGTCATCTTCGGTGTTGCCTTCTCGGCGATCGTCGGCAATGCGATGACCAGCGGTGGGTACGATTTTTGGGATACGGTCGTGGGGCTTATCCTCGGCGCGGTGCTCTTGATGACCTGCCCCCACGTTTAGTACCAGCGGTTAGTTTAGACTGTTTGTTGAGCGGC
>JAYPTI010000188.1:1043-5249 GCA_038133505.1 Alphaproteobacteria bacterium | reverse complement strand
TCGGGCGCAACCGCACCCTTCCTACCGCCCTACGCGGCGCACTCCGGCTCGATCACTTCGAAATGCGCCTCGGCGACAAGTCAGGGGCGACCGACGGCGACTGCCTTCGGTCGCTGGCGCGCAGGGCCGCTCGCAAGTGACCGGCTGACGCGAAGCCCCTGCCTAGCGCGGCCCGAGCCTGTCCCGATCGGACGGGGCCGGATCGACCTCCTCATAATCGCCGTCGATCACGGTACCGCTGCGGCCGTAGGGGTCCCGCGGGCCGCTTCCGCCGGCTTGTCCGCCGAATCCCGACGCGTGAACCGATACGCGCCCCGACCGGACAAGCCAGCGCCAGATAACGAGGCCGGCGGTATGGCGGAAAATCGGGATAAAGATCAGAAATCCTAGAACATCGGTAAAGAAGCCGGGCGTCAGCAGCAGAACGCCGGCAACCAGCAGGCACAGCCCGTCATAGACCTCCGCGACCGGCAATTCGTTGCGCGCGGCGCTTTCCTGCGCGCGCTGAAGCACGGCAAGCCCCTGGAGACGCAGCAGTGTCGTGCCGGCGAAAGCGGTCGCCACCACGATCGCGATCGTCGGCCACAGCCCGATCCAGCCGCCCACTTCGATGAAAAGGGCGATTTCGATGACCGGTACGGCGATAAATGCCGCCAGCAGGAAGAGAGCCATGCTTGCGATTTCCCGGAGGAGGTCTTATGTACACAGATGTGGGCGTTGTCGGCGACGATCAAGGCAATTTCGGGACAAGGATCGCTGCCGCGCGCCGAAAAGGGTATAGCGAAGGCTCGCACGCGCGTCCAATCGGCCACCCGGGCGTAGCAGCGACGGCCGGCGCGAAGCGCGTTCCAAAGCGCGGGAAAGCGAAGTTATGGGTGACGGTTTCCAGTTCCTAGACATCGTACTGTTCGCCATGGTGGCGGCGTTTCTCGTTCTGCGCCTGCGGAGTGTGCTCGGCCGGCGCACGGGCCACGAGCAGCCGCGCCACGATCCGGTTTCCCAGCGGTCGCAGGAGTCGCAGGCCGAGGGCAACGTCGTCGAGCTGCCGAACCGGCGCGAAGACGCGGAAACGGATGTCGAAATCGACCCCAACGACCCGCTGTCGGCCGGTCTTACCCGCATCCGGATCGCGGACAATTCGTTCGAACCGGGCGGCTTCGTCGACGGTGCGCGGGCGGCATTCGAGATGATCGTCCAGGCCTTCGCGGAAGGCGACAAGGAAACGCTCCGCAATCTCCTCGCCGACGAGGTCTACGACGGCTTCGACGAGGCGATCGACGTCCGGACGGAAGCGGAAAACACGCTCGATACGACGATTATCGGCATCAAGTCCGCCGAAATCGTCGAAGCCGATATGGATGGCGAGGACGCCATGGTGACGGTCAAGTTCGTCTCCGAACAGGTCAACGTGACGCTGGATTCGCAGGACCGCATCATCGAAGGCGATCCGAACCAGGTTACCGAGATCACCGATATCTGGACCTTCAGCCGCAATACGGCGTCGCGCGACCCGAACTGGAAACTGGTCGAAACCCGCAGCCAGAATTGATGTTTCGCCTGCGGCGCCGCACATGACGCGTCAGCCCATGCCCGGTTCGCACCGCCGCACCGCCCCCGCAACATTCCGCAGCCTTGCCGCCGTCGCGGCGCTCGCCGCCGTTCTCGCCGGTTGCGCGCCGCGCGAGGAAGTCTCCGACGACGAAGCACGCTTCACCCCCGCCTCCTTCGCCGACCTGCCGGGATGGGCGGGCGACGATCATGCCGCCGCGCTGGCCGCGTTCGCGATCTCCTGCCCGCGCCTGACGCGCATGCCGCCGGGCCCGCTCGGCGGCGCGGCCGACTGGAAACGGGTGTGCGACGCGGCAGCTTCCGTCGATCCGTCCTCGCCGCAAGCGGCGCGCGCCTATTTCGAACGCCATTTCGAGCCGTTGCAGGTCTCGGCCGCGGACGGAGACGTCGAGGGGCTGATTACCGGCTACTACGAGCCCGAACTGAACGGATCGCTTGAGCGCAGCGGCCTATATACCGTGCCGCTTTACCGGCGCCCGCCGGATCTCGTGGCGGTCGATCTGGGCCGGTTCGACGAAGAGCTGAAGGGAAAGCGGATCGCGGGACGGGTCATCGGCGGCCGGCTGGTGCCCTACCACGACCGCGCGGGGATCGACCGCGGCGTCCTGCAAGGCCGCGACCTCGAGCTGGTTTGGGTCGACAGCGCAGCGGACGCGTTCTTCCTCCACATCCAGGGCTCCGGCCGGGTCAGGCTGCGCGACGGAACGATCGTGCGCGTCGGCTACGCGGGCACCAACGGGCACCCCTATTCGTCCATCGGCCGGGAACTGATCGACCGCGGCGAGGTTCCGCGGGAGGAAATGTCGATGCAGGCGATCCGCAAATGGCTCGCCGCGCATCCGGCGGACGGCGCGAAACTGATGCGCACCAACAAATCATACGTATTCTTTCGCGAGCTGGAGGGACCGGGGCCGCTGGGCGCCCTCGGCGCCCCGCTGACGCCCGGCCGCAGCCTCGCGATCGACCGGCGGCGGTTTCCGCTCGGCATGCCGGTCTGGCTGGCGACCGTCCTTCCGGGCGACGCCGCCCAGCCTTTTCGGCGGCTGATGGTCGCCCAGGACACCGGCGGCGCGATCCGCGGTTCCGTGCGCGCCGACATTTTCTGGGGGCCCGGATCGGAGGCGGCGGCGCGCGCCGGCGCGATGCAGTCTCCCGGCCGCTACTGGTTCCTGCGACCGCGCCCGGCCGCCGCGAACTGACCCCGGCGTATCCCGTTGCGCGTCGCATTCCTCCTCGCCGCCGTTCTTGCCGTCATCGGGTCGCCCCGGACGAGCGACGCCGAGCCCATCGAAATCCACGCCCGTCAGGTCGTGATGTCTTTCGACAATCCCGACGTGGAGCGGGTCGACAGGCTGATCTTTCGCGGCGGCATCGATTTGACCTCGCCGGACCGCCGGTTCGGCGGGCTGTCCGCGCTCGACGTCTCCCCGGACGGAACGCGCATGGTGGCGGTCGGGGACCGCGGCATCTGGTTCCGCGCGACGCTCGTCTACAGCCGCAAGGGCGAGCTGAGGGATGCGAAGGACGGGGAGATTCTGCCCCTCCTCGGGGTCGACGGCCAGCCGTTCAAAACGAAGAGCGACCAGGATTCGGAATCGATCGCGCGGCTGACCGACGGCAGCTATGTCGTCGGATTTGAGCGACGCCACCGGCTGCGCCTCTACACCATGCCGGGAAGCGCCGCCCGACGCATGGCGAGCCCGCCGGTGCTGAGGACGGCGCCGCCGAACGGCGGCGCGGAAGCGATCACCCGTCTTCGGGGCAACGAGCTGCTGATCCTGTCGGAAGGGCTGGAGGCGCGCCCCGGCATCGCGGCCGGCTGGATCGGCTCGGGCCGCGACTGGCGCGCCGTCGGTCTCCGCCGGTCCGGAATATACCTGCCGGTCGGCCTCGCGACGTGCGACGACGACGGCGCCGTCTTTCTTCTGGAGCGCCGGTTCACGACGCTCGGCGGCATCGGGGCGAGGATTTCGATCATCGATCCGCGCGACATCGGGCCCGGAAAGATCTTCGAGGGCCGCGAGCTGGGCCAGATCATTCCGCCGCTGATCGCCGACAATTTCGAGGGAATCTCCGTCCGCCGGGACCGCAGCGGGGACACGCTGATCTACGTGGTGTCCGACGACAACTTCAACGACCTTCAGCGCACCTATCTGCTGATGTTCGCCCTTGCGGAGTAAGGGACGCGCCGCCATCCTGACCGGACTCCGGTACGGGAACGCCCCATGACGCCATCAGAAACGCCGACCGTCGGCCTGTTCGCCACGTGCCTCGTCGACCTCTACCGGCCGACCGTGGGTTTCGCGGCCGCCGCGCTGCTCGAACGTGCGGGCTGCCGTGTCGAGGTGCCGCTCCGCCAGGTCTGCTGCGGACAGCCGGCCTATAATTCGGGCGACCGGAGGATGGCCGAGGCGATCGCGCGCCGGACCGTCGCGCTGTTCGAACCGTTCGATTACGTCGTCGCGCCGTCGGGCTCGTGCGCGGGCATGCTGAAATGCCACTATCCCGACCTGCTCGCAGGCGACGCGGCGTGGGCCGACCGCGCCGCCCGTTTCGCCGAGAAATGCTGGGAGCTCGCCGCGTTCCTCGTCGACGTCCGCGGCTGGACGCCGGACGACGTGAGCTGGCAGGGGGCGG
>JAYPTI010000188.1:0-1033 GCA_038133505.1 Alphaproteobacteria bacterium | reverse complement strand
CACGACAGCTGCTCGAGCCTGCGCGAACACGATGTCTCTGATCAGCCGCGCGCGCTCCTGGCGAACGTCCGGGGCGCCGACGTGCGGGAGATCGACGCCGCAGACGTCTGCTGCGGGTTCGGCGGCACGTTCTGCGTCAAGTATCCCGAGGTCTCGGGCGCGATGGTCGACCGCAAGGTCGACGACATCGCCGCCACCGGCGCGGATACCGTGCTTGCCGGCGATCTGGGCTGCCTGATGAATATCGCGGGGCGGTTGTCGCGGCGGGGTCTCGACATCCGCGCGCGCCACGTCGCCGAGGTGCTCGCCGGCATGGCGGACGGGCCCGCCATCGGCGAAGGACCGGGCGGGACCGGCGGCGGGGACGGCTGATGGTCGCGCATCTCGACAGCCTGAAATTCTCCGACAACGCGGCCCGCGCCAGGGCGGACGCCAACCTGCAGGCGGCGCTCGCCAAGCTGCAGCGCGATACGCGCGTCGCGCGGCCGGGAATCATCGGCCGCCTGCCGGAGTTCGAAGCGCTGCGCGACCGCGCCGTGGAGATCAAGAACTACACCCTGGCCAACCTCGACCATTACCTGGAGGCCTTCGAGGCCAACCTCGCGGACGCGGGCGGCGAAATGCACTGGTGCCGCGACGCGGACGAGGCGCGCGCAACGATCCTCGACATCTGCCGCACGGCGGGCGCGAAGACGATCGGCAAGGGCAAGTCGATGGTGTCGGAAGAGATCGCGCTCAACGACCATCTGATCGCTAACGGCTTCGACGTCGTCGAGACCGACCTCGGCGAGTACATCCTGCAGCTCCGCGAGGAAACGCCCAGCCATCTGGTGATGCCGGCGATTCATCTGAAGAAGGAACAGGTCGCCCAGACTTTCCGCGACTTCCACACCGACCTGCCCGCCGACCGGCCGCTTGAGGAGCCCGCCTCGATGACCGAAGAAGCGCGCCACAAGCTGCGCGAGAAGTTTCTCGCGGCCGACGTCGGCATCACGGGCGCGAACATGCTGGTAGCGGAAACAGGCTCCATCGT
>JAYPTI010000187.1:0-5319 GCA_038133505.1 Alphaproteobacteria bacterium | reverse complement strand
GGTCAGCACATCCTCTTCGGTGGCGGCTTCCCCGCCCGGCCGCGGCACCACGATGGCATGAACCTGCTCGCCCCACAGCTCGTGCGGGATGCCGATGACGGCGACCTCAAGGACGGCCGGATGGGTGGAGATCACGTTTTCCACCTCGACCGAATAGACGTTCTCGGCACCGGTAATGATCATGTCCTTCTTGCGGTCGACGAGATAGAGATGCCCGGTCTCATCCAGGTAACCCATGTCGCCGGTGTGGTACCAGCCGCCGCGCAGCGTCTCCGCCGTGACCTCGGGCTTCCTCCAGTATCCGGCCATGATCTTTGGCCCGCCGCAGACCACCTCGCCGATCTCGCCGACGGGAACGTCCCGGTCGTCCGCATCCACGACCCGGAGATCGATCAGCGGCGATGGCGGCCCGCAGGAGGCGGCGCGGTGAACGCCGCCGTCGGGAACCGTCAGGTCGTGATCCCGGGGATGCAGGCAGCAGGTGATCCCGGTCGTCTCCGTGATCCCGTAGGAATGGAAGAACAGCTCTCGCGGAAAGAACTCCTGCGCCTTGCGCAGGACGCCGAGCGGCGTCGGCGAACCGCCATAGAGGATCTGCGTCAGGCTGGACAGGTCGTAGTTCCCGACCGAGGGATGGTTCGCGATCAGGGCGATCAGCGTCGCCGGCAGCGAGGTGATCGTCACCTTCTCACGCTCGATGAGTTGGAGCACCCGCTCCGGCTGGAAATGCACGCACACCTGGGTCCCGCCGACCAGGGGCGTCGCCCAAAATGCGAGCGCGTCGGCGAGATGGAACATCGGGCCCGAATGCAGCCACGTGCAGCCGAGCGCGAAATCCATCGTCGTCGCGCAGTCGATGCCGCACCAGTAGACGTTGGCGTTGGTCAGGCAGACGCCCTTGGGATCGCCGGTCGTCCCGGACGTGTAGTAGATCTGGATGATGTCGTCGGGGTCGCCGGCGACGGGCAACGGATCCGCGGCCGCGGACGCGATCATCCCTTCGTAGTCGTGGAACCCGTCGGGCAGGTCTTCGATGCCCATCCCGATGGTGAATTCGAGCGACGGCGCCCTGTCCCGAATTTCGCCGTACACCTCGCCGAACGGCGACGACAGCATCAGGACCCGCGCATCCGAGTCGTTGAAGATGTATTCGAGCTCGGGCGCGGCAAGGCGCGAGTTGAGCGGCATATAGGTGAGGCCAGCCAGGGCGCAGGCGTAGTAACCCTCGGCATAGCGATGCGAATTCCAGTCGAGCATCGCGACCCGGTCGCCCTTCTCGAGCCCCATGGCGAGCAAGGCGTTCGCCAGCCGGTTCACCCGGTCGCCGAGTTCCCGGTATGTCAGGCGGACGTCGCCGTCGACCAGCGCCGTTCTGTCCGGGAAAAACCGGACGGCACGATCCAGTATGCGTGCTGCGGGATACATCCCTCTCCCTCCCTTTTCGAGACCCAAGATTGGCGAGCGCACCGCCCGAACGCAAGCGGCGGCGGCCCTGCCCTTGCGGGGCGCTCGGACGCTTTCTACGATCCGCCCATCACCCTGGGAGGACGACATGGCATACGAGGACATCACTTTCGACGTGCGCGAGGACGGCATCGCCACGATGACGCTCAATCGGCCGGACAAGCTCAACAGCTTCACGCGAACGATGTTCGACGAATGGCGCGACGTCGTCGCCCAGTGCGCCTACCGCGACGACATCCGGGTCCTGATCGTCACCGGCGCGGGACGGGCGTTTTCCTCCGGCGTCGATCTCAGCGTTCTCGGCAGCGACAAGCTCAAGCCGCCGGCGTTCCGGTTCTATTACCGTCAGGCGCACCAGGCGTTCGACGATCTCGAAGCGCTGGAGGTTCCGGTCATCGCGGCGATCAACGGTCTGTGCTACGGCGGCGGCGTCGAGCTCGCGCTTTCCTGCGACATCACGCTGGCGTCCGAGAACGCGACGTTCTGCCTCGTCGAGAACCAGCTCGGCGCGATCCCGGCGTCGGGCGCGTGCAACCGGATGATCCACCATATCGGGCTGGCGAAGAGCAAGGAGCTGATCATCTCGGCAGACCCGATCATCGCCGCGGAGGCGAAACGCATCGGCCTCGTCTGCCAAGTCTACAAGGACGAGCAGCTGATGGACCGCGCTTATGCCTATGCCGAACGCCTGCTGAAAAATTCGCCATATGCCATGGGCATGGCGAAGCACGTGGTCAACATGTGCGTCAACGCAGACATGCATACCGGCCGCGACATCGAACGGCTGGCACAGTCCTGCCTCGTTCTGTCGGAGGACCACAAGGAGGGAATGGCCGCCTTCTTCGAAAAGCGGGAGCCTCAGTTCAAGGGCGAGTGAGCGCGCTCAGACCTCGAGCGGCGGGTCGACGCCTTCGGGCACGGGAACGTCGAACACGTTGAGCGTGAACGAGATCAACGTGTAATAGCCGCACAGGCCGACTAGCTCGACCATCTGCTCCGCGCCGAGCCCGTCGACGCCGCGCTTGTAGCTCTGCTCGGACAGTCGGCCCGTGGTGACGATTTCGGTCGCAAGCTCGTGAACCATCCGCTCGTCGTCGGTCAGCGGCTCCGGCACCTGCTTGTTGCGCAGTCTCTCGACCGCGTCCGCCGAGACGCCCTCGTCGATCGCGATCGCGGCATGGGCGTACCATTCGTACTGCGCGCCCCAGTGCCGGCCGATCGTGATGATGATCAGCTCGCGCAGGTTGCCGGGCATCCTGGAGCCATAGCGGAGAAAGGCGCCGACCTGCTGTGCGGGATCGGCCAGACCGGGAGAATGAAGCCAGACGCCGAACGGCCCGCGCACGGACCCGCGCGTTGAGATCACCGCGTCGGCGACGCGCTTCTGGTCGGGTGTGTAGTCGGCCGGTTCCGGCGGATTCAGACGCTGCATTCTTCGGTGCTCCCTGTTTTGCCGGCGCACCATACGAAGCCGTCGAGGATTTGAAAACGGGCTGAAAAGAAAACGGGTCCGATAAAATCGGGCACGAAAGAAAGTGGGGCGATCCGGCGGGGGGGGTTATGCCGGTTCGCCCCAGTCTAGAGAGGCAGTGAACCTGACAACGCTGCCTCACTCTGGTGCTTCATCATCCCGTTCCTTTTCAGGCGGCGTCTGCCGTCCTGAACGCCGATTCAATGCGCAACTGCATCTTTTCGACTTCGTTCGCCTTTATTCCCGTCTCGTGCGCTCCTTTCCGGAGCGCTCCGAGAGTCTCGTGCTGTTGCCGGCGCCGCGCTTCCCGGACGGCGTTCCGAAACAACTGAGCCTTTCGTCCAAACGTTCCGTTCATCGACCCGTACCTCACGAGCACCGATGCCAGACGCGTGGCGCAATTACCGCCGTCAGCCCGTTCCTCTGGTCGGTGTACCCGACCGGCTGCAGGGTGTTTCGGGTGGGCAGACGGAAGCTGAAAACCTTCTCGTCCAACCAGACCCGGACGACGTCTCCGTCGACGGTGACCTTCACGGGCGTCCGGTAGACTTTGCCGTTGGCCCGGAGTTCCCGGAGGATCCTGTCGCCCTTCATCACGTAGGAGAATCCGGCGGTGTCGCAGGTCCGTTCGGCCGCCCAGCGCCCGACGATGTGATCGGGCGCAACCGAGGCCGTCGCGTTCGTCGCGCCTGCCAGGACGAGAGCCGCTATGGCTGTTCCGAATTTAAACCGCATCGTCTTTCCTTCCCGTGTCCCGTCCCTCAACCGGCGAACCGTGTATCGGGAGTGGGGCCTTGTAATTCCGTGTGCGCTCTGCGGCGTACGGGAAGATAATCGAACAAAGATTTTAATATGATTTTAATATTTGATAGAGTTCTTTCCTTTGTTTCATCAAATTGCGAGCTATTTTGTTCCTGTTCAGAATATTATTTGTTTATATTATATTTTTTATTTGTTCGAAATTTCGCTAAAATTTTACACGATTGCCCGGCTCTACGGGAACAAGTCCTTAGAAATCAATCCCCTGCGAAACCGGGAGTTCTCGGCGCGGGATAAAATCGGCAAATCGAACGGGTGCCGAAACGGACCCGTCGGAGACAGACCGCCCCGCGCGGGGACGGCGCGTACCCGAAATGTTCCCGCAAAAAATATTTTCAAAGGGCGAAAATAATTTCGCCGGTAGCCGGATTCTACTCCGCGGCGATGCCGTGAGCGGCCTGCTGACGATGAACGTCGACCAGCACGTCGGGGCTCAATTCGTCGATCATGTTCCAGCTCCGCATCCAGTCGTAGGTGCGCTGAAGCTCCTCCTCGGGGATCGGCGCCGGGTCGACGAGCTGTATCCGCGACAGGCGGAAATCCTCGACGGACAGCGTATCGATACCGGGATGCTGGCCCCGGTGCCTGTCGATGAAATAGTGGACGAACCGCTTCTTGTCGGAATTGATCAGCCGGACTGCCTTCTTTACCGCCCGGTTGAACGCCGCATAGGTATCGGCGTCGATGTCGTCCGACGCCACTTCTGTGCCGTGATACATGCTCTCGATGACGATCCGGCAGCCCTGCTTTTCGGCGAGCGTCAGATACGGTTCGGTCAGCGTCGTCGCATCGACCTCGCCGTTGAGCAGCGCGTCGTAGCGGGCGCCGGAGCCGTTGGGCGCGCGGCAGGTCTGGATCAGCTCGCGCGGCAGGAACCCTTCGAGCATCTGGTAGGTGAGATAATGCGTGCCGAAATAATAGGGCACGGCCACCGTCTTGCCGGCCAGCTGCTGGGGCGAATAGACGTCGGAGTCCGGCGCCACCACGATTCCGGCCCAGACCATGATCGACCGGCGGCCGAGCTGGCGGCCGCGGGCGTCCGAATCCTGGACGCGGCGGTAATTGCCCCATTCGCAGGCGTTGTACATGTCCGCGCCCCCCTTCTCGAAGGCCTCGCCGTGGCTCGCGAAGGCGCTCAGCCCGTCGGGCGTCGTGATCCTGGTGTCGACTTCGCGCGGCGAGTTGGCGCGTTTCACCCACTCTATTTCGAGGCCCTCCTCGGCAAACAGCCCCTCGTCGTCGGCGACGAGCTCGGCGAGCCCCTGAAACGGAGAGGTGGTCTCGAGACGAAGCTTTTTCATGACGTCCTCCTGCGCAAAATCGGTTCATCTTAGGGCGGATGGGCGGCGGCCGTCACGCCCGCATTTCAGCCGCAGCACGCGCCGCCGGACTGGATCGGCGGACACGGCACCGTGCCGTAGGAGCAGAAGACGCAGCAATCGCCGGGCAGCGGCCGCAGAACCGCGCCGCAGCCCTTGCAGTCGTAGAACCACTGGCAGGCATCGGTCGGCATCGTCTCCGTTTCCGCATGCCCGCAGTCGGGGCACGTGAGGGTGGAGGTCAGT
>JAYPTI010000186.1:0-5356 GCA_038133505.1 Alphaproteobacteria bacterium | reverse complement strand
CCACAGCACCGCCGCCATGCCGACCGCAGCGGCGACCGTCCGCGGCAGCGCGCGCCGCAGGCGCGCGTCGAGCGTCAGATGACCGCGGCGGCGCAGCAGCGCATAGAGCAATCCGGCATTCACCCAGGCCGAGATCGCAGTCGCCAGCGCAATGCCGACATGTTTGAGCGGGTCCATCAGCGCGAGGTTGAGCGCGAGATTGATGCCGACGCAGAGCGCCGCGACCTTGACCGGGGTCGCCGTGTCCTCGCGCGCGAAGAAGCCGGGGGCGAGGACCTTGATCAGGACGTAGGCGGGCAGGCCGATCGCGTAGGCGCCGAGCGCCATCGCCGTGGCATTCGTATCTGCGACGCCGAACTCGCCGCGCTCGAACAGGACGCGGACGATCGGATCGGGGATCGTCATCAGGGCCAGCGCGCCGGGAACCGTCAGCAGCAGCGCGAATTCCAGCGCGCGGTTCATGCTCGCCTCCGCGTCGGCCGTCTTGCCCTCGCGGATCTGACGCGACAGCAGCGGCAGCAGCGCGGTGCCGACGGCGACGCCGATCACGCCGAGCGGCAACTGGTTCACGCGGTCGGCGTAATAGAGAAAAGAGACCGACCCCGCTGGCAGCAGGGACGCGATGACGACGTCGATCAGAAGATTGACCTGCACCACGCCCGCCCCGATCGCGCCGGGCAGCATCAGCCACAGAAGCCGGCGGACACGCGACGTCAGGCGCGGGCGGCGCAGCCGCATGGAAAATTCGGCGCGATGGCAGGCAACCATCAGCCAGACGAACTGCGCCGCACCGGCCGCGGCGACGCCCCAGGCGAGCGCATGGCCGGGCGTCTCGACCAGCGGCGCGAGGCCGAGCAGAGCGGCGATCAGGCAGAGATTCAGGATGATCGGCGTCGCGGCGGCGGCGGCGAACCGGCCGAGCGCGTTGAGAACGCCGCCGAGCTGCGAGACCAGCGATATGAACAGGAGATAGGGAAAGGTGATCTGCGCCAGCGCTACCGCAAGATCGAAGCGTTCCGGGTCGCCGACGAAGCCCGGTGCGAAACCGTGCATCACCCAGGGCATCGCGACCTGCAGCGCGGTGACGAAGAACAGCAACGCGACGACGAAGACCGCGATCACCTCTTCCGCGAAGGCCCGGGCGTTATCGCGGCCGCCTTCCGACATGTGACGCGTGAACAGCGGCACGAAGGCGGCATTGAACGCGCCTTCGGCGAACAGCCGCCGGAAGAAGTTCGGCAGCTTGAAGGCGACGAAGAAGGCGTCGGCCACCGGTCCGGCGCCGAGCATCGCGGCGATCAGGATATCTCGCGCGAAACCGAGAATGCGGCTGACCATCGTAAAGCCGCCGACGGTGGCTATGGAGCGGAGGAGAGCCATCGGATCGTTGCTTCAGCAGGATTGCGAACTGACGGGCTCCGACAATAGCGCCGATTGTGCCGAATCTGTGGCGGCAATTGCCGTCAGCCCCTTATTGGGCGGCGGTTGCCTTCTCGGCGAGCGCGGCGACGGGCGTATCGACGTCGCCGGGCGGCGGCACGTCGTCGGCATCGGCGCCGGAATCGTCGGACAGAACGTCGAGCAGCGCCTTGCGGATCTGCCCGAGCTTGCTGTCGTGCGTGATCTTCAGCCCGAAGACGTCCTTCACGTAGAAGACGTCGACCGCCGTTTCGCCGAATGTCGTGATCAGCGCCGTGCCGATCTGGAGATTGAGCGACGACAGGACCCGGGTCAGATCGTACACCAGCCCGCGGCGGTCGCGGCCGTTGATCTCGATGACGGTATGGGTCCGGCTCGCCTCGTTGTCGAACAGGACGCGCGGCGCGACCTTGAACACGCGGTATCGGCTCGGCATGCCGTCGTCGGTGTCGTCCAGCACCTCGCGCGGCCGCAGCTCGCCCTGGAGCGTGTGGTTGATCCGGGTATAGAGCCGCGCCAGCTTGTCCGGCCGGTCGAACGGATCGCCGTTGTCGTCCTGCACCCAGAACGTATCGAGCGCCATGCCGTCCTTCGTCGTGAAGATCTTGGCATCGACGATGTTCGCGCCACTGACCGCCATCGCGCCTGCGATCCGCGCGAACAGGCCGGGATGGTCGTGCGCAAAGATGGTGATCTCGGTCACGCCCTTGAAGCTGTCGACCCGGTTCTTGATCGTCAGCGGTTCCTGACGCGATTCCGCCTCGTGCGCGATGCGCGCATGCCAGGCGAGCGCCTCCGCGTCGAACGACACCCAGTAGGACGGATAGCAGCGCGCGATGTGCCGGTCGACCGATTCCGCCGGCAGGTCGGACAGCAGCGCGCGCATCGCTTCCTGGGCCCTGACCGCGCGTTCCTCGCGCTTTTCCGACGACCGGCCGCTCGTCAGCCTGTCTTCCGCCGCCTCGTACAGATCGCGAAGCAGCGCGCCTTTCCAGGCGTTCCAGACATTGGGCCCGACCGCGCGGATATCGGCGGCGGTCAGCACGAGGAGAAGCCGCAGGCGCTCGACCGATTGCACCACGTCGCAGAAATCGCTGATCGTCTTCGGGTCGGCGATGTCGCGGCGGAAGGCGGTGTTGCTCATCAGCAGATGGTAGCGCACCAGCCAGGAGACGGTTTCCGTCTCCTCCTCCGTCAGACCGAAGCGCGGGCACAGCTCCAGCGCGACGTCCGCACCGAGCTCTGAATGGTCGCCGCCGCGGCCCTTGGCGATGTCGTGCAGCAGCACAGCGACGTAGAGCGCGCACCGCGACCTCACCTTGTGGATCACTTCGGTCGAGATCGGCATCTCCTCGGCATACTCGCCGTTCTCGATGCCGTGGAGGATGCCGATGGCGAAGACCGTGTGCTCGTCGACCGTATAGACGTGATACATGTCGTGCTGCATCTGGGCGACGACGCGGCCGAAGTCCGGCACGAACCGGCCGAACACGCCGGCCTCGTTCAGCCGCCGCAGCGTCTTTTCCGGATCGTTGCGGGAGGTCAGCATCTCGACGAACAGGCGGTTCGCCTCCTCGTCATCGCGGATGCCGTCGATCTCGTGGAGATTCCGCGTGATAGCCCGTAACGCCTTCGGGTGTATGTCGAGATCGTTCGCCTGCGCCGCATGGAACAGCCGCAGCACCTTGACCGGCTCGGTCCTGAGCTCGGCGCCGCGCTCGACCGACAGCCGGCCGCCGTCGAGGATGAATCCCTCCGGCGCCTTCTGGAAGAGGCCGAGCGACGGCAGCTTGAACTTGGGCTTCCGCTGGTGCTCCGCCTCGAGCGCCGCGCAGAAGATGCGTGTCAGATCGCCGATCTCCTTGGCGACCAGATAATAGTGTTTCATGAAGCGCTCGACGCCGCGCGCGCCGGCGCGGTCGCGGTAGCCCAGCTTGTCGGCGATCTCGGGCTGCAGGTCTAAGGTCAGTCGGTCCTCGCCGCGCCCCGTGAGATAGTGCAGATGGCACCGCACGTCCCACATGAAACGGTGGGCACGCGCGAAGCGGTCGGCCTCCTTCTTGGTCAGCACGCCGCGGTCGACGACGTTCGCGACCTCGTCGACCTTGTAGAGGTACTTGGCGATCCAGAAGAGGGTCTGCAGGTCGCGAAGGCCGCCCTTGCCCTCCTTGATGTTCGGCTCCAGCACGTAGCGCGAGTCGCCCATGCGCTTGTGGCGCGCGTCGCGCTCGGCGAGCTTGTCCTCGACGAACTCGGGCCCGGTCTTGTCCGCGACCTCCGAATAAAAGCGGCGGCGGAGCTCGTTGTAGATCTTCTTGTCGCCCCACAGATAGCGCGGCTCCAGCATCGCGGTGCGGATCGTCACGTCCGTGCCGGCGAGCCGGATGCATTCGTCGACCGACCGCACCGACTGGCCGACCTTCAGCTTCAGATCCCACAGCATGTAGAGCATGTACTCGATGACCTGCTCCTGGCGGGCGGTCTCCTTGTAGGGAAGGACGAACAACAGATCGATGTCGGAGAACGGCGCCAGCTCGCCGCGGCCGTAGCCGCCGACCGCGGCGATGCAGAGCTTCTCCGCCTCGGTCGGGTTCGCCGCCGGATAGACGTGGTCCGTCGCGAAATCGTAGATCAGCCGGATGACCTGGTCGGCGAGGAACGACAGCGCGACGGAGACCTCCTCGCCGCTCGCCTCGCCGTCTTCGAACCGGCGCCGCACCTCGGTGCGGCCCTCCGCCAGCGCGTCTTTCAGCAACTGCAGCAGGTCGCCGCGCACGTCGGACGGCGACCGCCCGTCGGCGATCAGCGCATCGAGCTCGCCGACGATGGCGGCTCGATCGATGATGCGGCGTTGTCTGGGAATGGCTGCCATCGGGTATCCGTCTGTCTCGCGCGCCCGGCCGGGGGCCGACTCCCCGGATTCTGGGCGGTGATATAGGACGTTATAGCGAAAAGAGGAAAATCATGCGAACCGGCGCACCGCGACGTCGCGCGCTACTCCGCGACGATCGCCTTCAACCGGTAAAGAACCTCCAACGCCTCGCGCGGGCTTAGCTCGTCCGGATTGACGTCGGCGAGCGCGGCCTCGACCGCGGAATCCCGCTCCGGCGCGGGCTGCGCCACGTGCGCCGAGAACAGCGGCAGGTCTTCGGCGAGGCGGGCGAGCGCGCCGGACTGTTCGCCCTCCTCGAGCATCCGCAGCACCTCCTGGGCGCGCCCGACGACCGCCTCCGGCAGGCCGGCGAGGCGGGCGACGTGAATCCCGTAGGACTGATCGGCAGTGCCGTCGACGACCTCGTGCAGGAATACGACGTCGCCCTTCCATTCCTTCACCCGCATGGTGTGGCAGGCGAGCGCGCCGAGCCGGGCCGTCAGCGACGTGAGCTCGTGGAAGTGCGTCGCGAACAGGGCGCGGCAGCGGTTGACCTCGTGCAGGTGCTCGAGCGCCGCCCAGGCGATGGACAGCCCGTCGAACGTCGCGGTGCCGCGGCCGATCTCGTCGAGGATGACGAGCGATCGCTCGGTCGCCTGGTTAAGGATGGTCGCGGTCTCGACCATCTCGACCATGAAGGTCGACCGTCCGCGGGCGAGATCGTCGGACGCGCCGACCCGGCTGAACAGCCGGTCGACGACGCCGATGCGCGCCCGGTCCGCCGGCACGAAGGCGCCGGCCTGCGCCAGTACCGCGATCAGCGCGTTCTGCCGCAGGAAGGTCGACTTGCCCGCCATGTTGGGACCAGTGATCAGCCACAGCCGGTTCGCCGCGGCGAGGTCGCAATCGTTGGCAACGAAGCCGCCGGACGCGCCGAGCGCGGCCTCGACGACTGGATGGCGGCCGCCGGCGATCTCGAAGGCATCGGTCTCGTCGACCTCGGGCCGCACGTAGCGCCGCTCGACGGCGAGCGCCGCGAGCCCCGACGAGACGTCGAGCGTGGCC
>JAYPTI010000185.1:0-5366 GCA_038133505.1 Alphaproteobacteria bacterium | reverse complement strand
ATGGTCGCCTGGCCGCCGCAGGTCACCATGTTGATGTTGTTGGCGTCGAGGTGCTGTTCCATGTTCACGACCGGAACGACGTAGGGACCGATGGCCGCCGGCGTCAGGTCGATGATGATCTTGCCGTCCTTGGCGCAGATCGCCGCGTTGTGCTTGTGCGCGCCGGCCGACGTTGCGTCAAATACGATGCCGATGTCGTTCCATTCCGGCATTCTCGTCAGCCCGTCGAGCCCTTCGTGGGTCGTGGTGACGTTCAGCCGCTTGGCGCGGGCGAGGCCGTCGGAGTCCGGGTCGATGCCGACCATCACGCCCATCTCGAGGGCGTAGGACGTCCGCATGATCTTGATCATCAGGTCGGTGCCGATATTGCCGGAACCGACGATCGCGACTTTGGTTTTGGCAGTCATTGGAAATTCCTCAGTCAGAAAAGGCGGCGCGGACGCTGCCGAGGCCGTTGATGCGGGCCTCGATCACGTTGCCGGGGCCGATGGGCGCCATCGGGCCGAGCGCACCGGTCATGATCACGTCGCCGGCCTGCAGCGGCATGCCGACATCCACCATCTTGCGGGCAAGCCAGACGGCGGCGTTGAGCGGATTGCCGAGGCAGGCGACGCCGGCGCCGACGGAAACCTGCTCGCCGGCATTTTCCATCACCATGCCGCAGGACCGCAGGTCGACGTCGTCGAGCAGGACGGGCCGCGTGCCGAGCACGATCATGCCGGACGACGCGTTGTCCGCGATGGTATCGAGAATGTTGATGTCCCATTTGGCGATGCGGCTGCCGACCACCTCGATGGCGGGGAGCGCGTAGGCCGTCGCGTCGATCAGGTCGATCAGCGTGATCTGCTCGTCCGCGAGATCGTCAGCGAGGACGAGGGCCACCTCGGCTTCGGCCTTGGGCTGGCAGACCGACGCGAACTCGATCTCGTCGCCGTCGACGACCGCCATGTCGGCGAAAATGATGCCGTAGTCGGGCTGGTCGACGCCGAGCTGTTTCTGCACCGCTTTCGCGGTCAGCCCGATCTTGCGCCCGATCACACGGCGACCTTCCTTGATCCAGATATCGGTATTGGTCTGCTGGATCGCATAGGCGGCGTCGATGTCGCCCTTGGGGATGTCGTCGCGGATCGGCTTGGTCGTCTTGCCGTTCTTCCACGCCGTGCGGATGCGCCGCGCTGCGGCGGTGATCGCCTCTTCCTTCTTGGTCGCCATGATGGCCCCTTCGCTCTTTTGTCGTGTCGTCTTACAGCTTCACGCAGATGTTCTTCTGCTCGGAATAGAAGTTCAGCGCATGCTGACCGCCTTCGCGGCCGAAGCCCGAGAGACCCATGCCGCCGAACGGCGTCCGCAGGTCGCGCAGGAACCAGCAGTTCACCCAGTTGATGCCGGCTTCCATTTGCTGCGCGACGCGGTGGCCGCGCGACAGGTTGGTCGTCCAGACGGTCGAGGCGAGGCCGTATTCGGTGTCGTTGGCCATCGCGACGGCTTCTTCCTCGGTATCGAACGGCGTGATGTGGCAGACCGGTCCGAAGATTTCTTCCTTCTGGATCCGCGAATCCTCGCCGAGCCCGAGGAAGATGGTCGGCTGGACGTAGGCGCCTTCGTCGCGCTCGTCGCCGAACGAGGGGATGCCGCCGCCGGTGATTACCTCGGCGCCAAGCTCCTTCGCCAGATTGTAGTAGCCGATGACCTTCTCGCGATGTTCGTGGCTGATCAGCGGACCCATCTGGGTCGCGGGGTCCTCGGGGCGGCCCAGCACCATGGTCTCGGCCTTTTCCTTCAGCGCGGCGACGAACTTGTCGAAGATCGGGCGCTCGACATAGACGCGCTCCGAGCACAGGCAGACCTGGCCGCAATTCGCGAACACCGACCGGACCGTGCCTTCGATCGCGGCATCGAAATCCGCGTCGGCGAAGACGATGGAGGGGTTCTTGCCGCCGAGCTCGAAGGAGAGCGCCTTCACGTTCTCGGATGCGGCCCGCATGATCGCGCCGCCGGTCGTCGTCTCGCCGGTAAAGGTAATCGCGTCGATGCCGCGGTGCGTCGTCATGAACTCGCCGGCCGAGTTGGGCCCGAAGCCGTGGACGACGTTGAACGCGCCGTCGGGCATACCGGAATCCTTCATCACCTCGGCGAGGAGGGTGGCGGTGGTCGGCGTTTCCTCCGACGGCTTGAGGATGACCGCGTTGCCCGACGCCATCGCCGGCGCGATCTTCCAGGTCGACAGCAGAAGCGGCAGGTTCCACGGGCTGATGACGCCGACGACGCCGTGCGGCTGGCGCACGGAATAATTGATGGCGCCCTTACCGTCGGGCGTGTCCTGCTGATAGGCCTCGGTGCCGACCGATTTGATCAGGTCCGCGAAGACGCGGAAGTTCGCGGCGCCGCGGGGAATGTCGACATGGCTCGCCAGCGAGCGCGGCTTGCCGGTATCGAGCGTTTCCGCCTCGATGAACTCGTCGGAGCGCGCGTCGATGCCGTCGGCGACCGCATCTAGGATCTTGCAACGCTCCTCGACCGGCATCTTGCCCCAGACTTCCTTGTAGGCCTTCTGGGCGGCGGTGACGGCGTCGTCCACCATCTCCTTGGTCGCTTCGTGCACATAGGACAGCAGCGAGCCGTCCACCGGCGTGGTGTTCTCGAACGTCTTGCCGCTTTTGACGAACTTGCCGCCGATGAAATTCTTCAGTTCGCGGACATTACCTTGCGTATCCGACGCCATCCTTTTTCTCCCTTTGCCGGCCTTTGTCCCGCGGGCCGGACATCCAATCTGGAACAGTTATAACAGGTTTTGGGGAAGCCCGGGGGGCGAGTCAAGGGACCGTGCCGTCGCGTCCTCCGGCGATCCGTCTTTCGCGGATTTCAGCCGCCGAACGGGTCCTCTGCGCCCTCGGGCAGGGGCGCGTGGAAGGCGTTCAGCGTCATCGCCACCATGGTGTAGAAGCCGAGGATGGCGACTAGGTCGACGGTCCGCTCCTGGCCAAGCACGTCGAGCGCCCGGGCGTAGACGTCGTCGGAAATGAACTTCGTCTCGTAGAGCTCCCGCGACAGGTCGTAGACGACCTGCTGTTCCGGGTCGTCGAACGACGGCGTTGCGCCGATCCGGATCGCTTCGACAACGGCGGGATCGACACCGACCTTCACGGCGGTATTGGCGTGGGCGAACCATTCGTAGCTCGCGTTCCAGTACCGTGCCGTCACGAGGATGCCGAGCTCGGACAGGTGCGCGGCGACGGACGTGCCCTCGCGCAGGTGGTTTCCGAAATCGTTGGCTTTCTCGACGAGGTCGGGCTGGCGCAGCCAGATCGCGAACGGGCCGCGCACGACGCCGCCGCGCGGACCGGCGATGGCGTCAAACAGGGCCTTCTGGCGGGCATCGAGCTCTTCCGGTTTCAGGTCGGGGATGCGTTGGGGTTTCATGGCGCTTCTCTCTCCTGCTTAATGGCTCGAGCCGACGTTTTCGCCGTGCTTCACCGCGTCGCCGATGCCGAGCGGATGGGCGTCGATCAGCACGAACGCGACCCGGGCAGGCGCGTCGTAGCGGTTGACCCAGGCGTGGTTGGTGCCGCGCTGGACCATCACGTCGCCGGCTTCCATGGTCACGGTGCTGTCGTCCATGTCCATGTCGATCCTTCCCTCGATGCAGATGACGTAGTCGATGGATTCGGTGCGGTGCATGCGGGTCGGCTCGCCCGGCGGGAATTCGATGACGGCGAAACGCGTGCCGTTGGCCGGCGGCTGGGTACCGACGATGCGGGCGCCCATGTCCTCGAAATCGTCTCCGACCGGGATGTCCGCCGGCGTTCCGTCGGTGCACCAGATCAGCGTCGAGACGGCGCCGTTGCCGGCCTGCTTGGCGTTCGTGGCCGGCGCGTCGGTGATGACCTTCGCGACGTCGGCTTCGTCGTGGCCGGTAACGATGCGGCGGATGGGGCGATCGGCGCTCATATCGGGTTCCTGCTGCGATGTCCGAAGCGGAAACGGTAGCGCACGGCGGACCCGAAGGCGAGGGGAGCGGCCCTAGAGCTTCCCGTCTTTGCGCAGGAAGTTTCGCACCGCCGCCGTCCAGATCCGGTAGCCGGCGGCGTTGAGGTGGAGACCGTCATAGGTATGTGCCGCCTTGAGACCGTCGGGCCCCGACAGGGTGATATTGATGTCGAGGAACGGCACTTTGAGGCGTGTTGCGATCCTGTACAGCCCCTCGTTCAAGTGTCGGACCTCCTGCAGGCTGGCGCCGCACTCGGCTTCGCTGCATTCGAACGTGGCGAAAACGACCGTTTGCATTCCTGCCGCGCGCAATCCCCTCAGGACCGCTTCGTAATCTCGCAGGATGTCGTCGGGATTGCGGCCGCGATTTATATCGTTGATGCCCATCATCACGAACGCGAGCTTGGCTTTTGTCGAGACCACTGTGTCGAGACGGCCCAGCACGTCCGATACCGTGTCGCCGATGACGCCGCGATTGGCGACTTTCAGTTCCGGGATCGCTTCGGCCCAGAGGCCTTCGCTGGTGATGCTGTCGCCGACCATCACCACGTCCGCCTCGATTTGCGAGGCGCGGAAAATCTCGTAGCGCGGGTTCGTCGCGCCCTTGTCCGGCCAGAAGACGGTCTGGATCATCGAATAGGGAAAATAGTGATAGCGCCCGACCACGCCGCCGCAGAAGAACGCCGCGCCCAGCAGGACGATGGCCAGGAAAAAGAGGAACGCTCTCATTCTGGACTTCTCAATTTTCCCTCATCGCTTTTCCGTCAGCCTCTTCGTCCACCGGTAGAGCGCCCGGGTGTGACGCTCGAACAGCAGCCAGAACAGAAATGCCCACAAGACGGCAACGGCGCAGAACCCGACAAACAGCATAAACGAGCCGGGCGTCAGGTCGAACTGCTCGAAACCGAGCCCGACGGAGGCGAGGAAGAACAGCATCGAGAAATGCGACAGGTACAGCGAATACAAGGCCTCCGAGAACCAGAGGCTGACGCGGGCATAGAGATTGCCGGGACTGCCCCAGACGGCGAGGACGGGAAGCGCCGCCGCGACCGCGATGCCGAGCAGCAGGTCGGTGCCGAGAACCTTGCCGGCCTTGGCTGCCATGACCGCGGCGGCAAGCGCGGCGAGGATCGCGATGCGAACGGTCCACCGCCGCCAGAACCCGAGAAAGGTCTCGCTCTCGAGCGACCAGCGGGCGAGGGCGCCGATCACCCAGATCGCGCCGAGGGCGGAGATTTCGAACGGCAGCCAGACCAGCAGGACGATCGCGGCAAGCGTGCCCGCGATCCGGCGCGCGCCGCGCTGGGATATCAGCGACCACGCCAGCAGCGGAAAGATCAGGTAGTACCAGGCCTCGTTTGCGAGGCTCCACAGAGGGC
>JAYPTI010000184.1:3892-5370 GCA_038133505.1 Alphaproteobacteria bacterium | reverse complement strand
GCAGCGGAATGCCGGCCACCGTCGAGTAGCGGACCGACGGCACCATCGTGTCGCCGTGGCCGCCGAGCACGAACGCGGTGACGTCCTCGACCGAAACGTTGAATTCCTCGGCGAGGAAGTAGCGGAAGCGCGCCGAATCCAGCACGCCGGCCATGCCGACGACGCGGTTGGCGGGCAGGCCCGAATACTTCTTCAGCGCCCAGACCATGGCGTCGAGCGGGTTGGTGATGCAGATCACGAACGCGTCGGGCGCGTATTTCGCGATGCCTTCGCCGACCTGCTTCATGACCTCGGTGTTGATGCCGATCAGGTCGTCGCGGCTCATGCCGGGCTTCCGCGGAACGCCCGCGGTGACGATGATGACGTCGGAACCCTTGATTCCGGCGTAGGAGTTGGTGCCGGTCATCTTCGAATCGAACCCTTCGACGGGCGACGATTCGACGAGATCGAGGGCTTTGCCCTGGGGCGTGCCTTTCATGATGTCGAACATGACGACGTCGCCGAGTTCCTTGAGTCCGGCGAGATGCGCCAGCGTGCCGCCAATGTTGCCGGCGCCGACGAGGGCGATTTTATTGCGGGCCATGGATGTTTCCGAGGCTGTTTGTGAAAAGAAGGCTCTGACCGGCCGGATTCGGGCCGGAACGGGGGGTTATTAACGCCGTTGGCGGGTCAGAGCAAGCATTCCACACGGATAATTGCGGTTTTCGGGCCTCGGGCGGCGAACGGCGCTTTCGGTAGGCGCCAGATTGCCGCCGTCGGAGCGTTCTTCTATCCTGCGGCCAGTACATGCAGTGGTAAGCAGTTCCCAGATGCGATTTCCCCGCCACACCCTCACCGCCGCCCTCGCCGCACTTCTCGTCTGGTGCGCAACGGCGTCGGCCGCGCCGATCACGATCCTGTCGGCCGGCGACACCGGCGTCTATGCACGGGGAACGGGCGCGCCGCCGCCCGAGGATTTCGACGAACTGAGCCCCGGAAACAGCGCGTTCGACGGCGTCAACCTGACGGCCACCGCCGGCGGCCAGTCCTCGATGAACCTGTCGTTGACGCAGACCGCCGCGTCCGTCGCCATCGGCGCGGACGTGACCATGATCTTCGGCGGCCAGACGGACGCGCGGAACGACGCCTTTATCGGCCGCGGCCTGCCGCTCCGTTTCACGGCGAACGGGGATGCGGCCTTCGCGCTGTCCGGGTCGCTGTCGGGCAGCGGCAGCGACAGCGCGCTGCTCGGCCTGTTCGTCGAGCTGTTCGACATCACGGCGGGCGGCACGACGCTGTTCCTGCAGATCAGCGACGCGCTGGCGCAGAACCCCGCGTCCCTGACGGTGGGCACGGCGGCCGGCGATACCATCGACGTGCTGGAAGGCGCGACCGCCGGGGCGCTTGTCGCCGGCCACACATACGGCCTGACGATGATCTACAACGTCCTGCCGTCGTTCTCCGGGACCGGCACCTACTTCGCCACCGGCGACTTCTCT
>JAYPTI010000184.1:1351-3792 GCA_038133505.1 Alphaproteobacteria bacterium | reverse complement strand
CTTCGCCACCGGCGACTTCTCTTTCGAGGTCACGGCGATTCCCGAGGCGGCGGCGCTGCCGCTGTTCGTGCTGGCGCTCGCCGGTCTGGCGCGGCGCCGGAGCCGCCGTCGCTCCTAACCGCCCTTGGCGACCCGGATGTAGTCCTCGCTCTGCATTTCCAGCAGGCGCGACGCGGTGCGTTCGAAGAAGAACGCCGTGTCGCCGTCGGGACACAGCTCGTCGGGATCGGCCTCGGCGGAGATCACCAGATTCACGTGCGCCTCGTAGAGCGCGTCGATCAGCGTCACCATGCGCTTGCCCTCGTTGCGCATCCGCTGCGGCATCACGGGCACGCCGGACAGGATGACCGTGTGGTAGGCGCGCGCGATGGCGAGGTAGTCGGGCGCGCCCAGCGGTTTTTCGCAGAGATCCGAGAACGCGAAGCGCGCCACGCCGCGCGCCGCCGCCGGCACCGGGACGATTCGCCCCAGCACCTCGATCTGCGCCGGTTCGGGCTCGGCGTTGTCGGTCAGCTCGGCGAACGCGGCGTCGAGAGCGGCGTCGGCCTCCCGGCCCAAGGGCGTGTGATAGACCTTCAGGCCCGCCAACCGGTCGCGCCGGTAGTCGCGCAGCGCCTCGAGCTCCATGATGTCGATGCGGCCCTTCAGGATCTCGATGAACGGCAGGAAGCGGTCGCGCTGCAGCCCGCCCTTGTAGAGATTGTCGGGATGCGCGTTGCTGGTCGCGACCACGACCACGCCCTCGTCGAACAGCGCCTCGAACAGCCGGCCGAGGATCATCGCATCGGCGATGTTGTCGACCTGGAACTCGTCGAAGCACAGCAGCCAGGTGTCGCGCGCGATCTCGGCGGCGATTTTCGGCAGCGGGTCCTGCAGCTTGCCGTCCTTCTTGCGCCAGTCGTGCATCGTCTGGTGCACGTCGAGCATGAATTCGTGGAAGTGGACGCGGCGCTTGTGATCGCCCTCGACGGACTCGAAGAACAGGTCCATCAGCATCGACTTGCCGCGCCCGACCGGCCCGTAGAGATAGAGCCCCTGCGGCGCGGTCTCGGCGGGGCGGTGCGCGAGGCCGAGACGCGCCCGCCATCCGCCCGTGCCGCTGCCCGACGGCGCGTAGTTGCGGAGCGCGTGCCACAGCGACTGCAGCTTTTCGGCCGCGAGCGCCTGCACGGGGTCGTGCTCCAGATGGCCGTCGCGCTGGCGCCGGCGATAGGCGGCGAGCGGACCCGTGACCTCTGCGGTCTCCGGCGCGCCGGGGGATGCTGTTTCGGGACGGTCTGACAAAGCGCGGCATGGATAGCGGAACCGCGCGCGCGATCAAGCGATTTTCGCGAATTTGCCCCGATTCCGACTTCCCGATCCCGGCGGCGGCGGCGCGCTACCCGCAAAATAATTCCACGGCCTTCTTGCGTGCGGGGCGCGTTCGACCATATAGGGAAGCGCGTCCCCGCCGTATCCGGCGGCGGGCGCTGGTCGTAACGCGGCCCGACCTCCGGCAGTCCCGGACGCCGGCCCGCCTTGGGGTTTTCGCTTCTCGTCATGACGGATTCTGCTCCCGAACGCGCGCCGTTCGGCACGGTGCTCGGCTACGGTCCGGGCGACGTTCCGGTCTATTCCTCCGACTACGACACCGCCGATCCGGTCGAGCTGCCCAACCGGCAGGCCTACCGCGCCCATGTCGACGGCGTCTTCACCGGTCACAAGTGGCAGTGCGTCGAGCTGGCGCGGCGCTGGATGTACCTGAACCACGGCTACATCTTCGACGACATCGCGATGGCCTACGACATCTTCCGGCTGCAATCCGTGCGCGTCGTGAGGGACGACAGCACGCTGCCGCTCCACTCCTTCCGCAACGGCTCGAAGCGCCACCCGGAGCCGGGCGCGCTGCTGATCTGGAACGAGGGCGGCGAGTTCGACGTCACCGGCCACGTCGCCATCGTCACCGAGGTGTTCCCCGACCGCGTGCGCATCATCGAGCAGAACGTCGAGGACGCGCTGTGGCCGGAGGACCGGCCGTATTCGCGCGAGCTGCACGCCGCGGTCGCGCCCGACGGCGGCTACTGGATCGAATGCTCCTACGCCGACGCCTCGATCCTCGGCTGGGTGATCCAGACCGAAGACGCGGAGCACGCCGAGAAGATCGAGGAGGTCGACCGCCTGCTGTTCGACATCCGCTCGCTCGAGGCCAAGGGCGGCCCGCACGAGGAAGAGACCTGGCTCAACATCGCCAACCCGGACGAGGCCGCCTACGTCACCGCGCTGGAAGGCTGCCGCCTCGCCGAGACGCCCGAGACGCGGCTGCGCTACTTCCAGATCAGCGAGACCGCGTTCCGCGAGATCAAGCGCGCGACGAACGAGCTGCACCGGATGTTCATGCACGCGACCAACTACGTGCTGCAGGACGACGACCCGGAAGAGACCTATCACGCGCTCTACATGAT
>JAYPTI010000184.1:0-1341 GCA_038133505.1 Alphaproteobacteria bacterium | reverse complement strand
CTGCAGGACGACGCGCTGCTGTCGACCTTCAACATCCCGCCGGCGCTCTATCCGCGGATCCACCAGTCCTGGGACAACCGGCGCAACGAGATGATCACCGGCCGGTTCGACTTCAGCCTGTCTTCGAGGGGATTGAGGGTCTACGAGTACAACTGCGATTCCGCGTCGTGCCACATCGAGTGCGGCAAGATCCAGGACAAGTGGGCGGCGCATTTCGGCGTCGACGACTGGCGCAGTCCCGGCCAGGACGTGTTCGCCGACCTCGTCGATGCGTGGAAGGAAAGCGGCGTCGAGGGCGTCCTCCACATCCTGCAGGACGACGACCCGGAAGAGACCTATCACGCGCTCTACATGATGGAAGCGGCCGAGCGCGCGGGCCTCCGCTGCAAGCCGGTCATCGGGCTCGACAGCCTCGCGTGGGACGCGGACGGCCGCGTCACGGATTCGGACGGCGAGCGCATCGACTGGGTGTGGAAGACCTGGGCTTGGGAAACCGCGCTCGACGACATCCGCGACCAGATCGAGGACGACGAGGAGAACCTGCGGCTCCACCGCACCATCGACCGCCGGACGACGAAGCCGCGCCTCGTCGACGTGCTGCTGCACCCCGACGTGATGGTGTTCGAGCCGCTGTGGACGCTGATCCCGTCGAACAAGGCGATCCTGCCCGTCCTCAAGATGATGTTCCCGACCTACCCGTACCTGCTGGACACGCGCAACGAGCTGACCGACGAGCTGAAGAAGAACGGCTACGTCGCCAAGCCGATCGTCGGCCGCTGGGGCTCGAACATCCGCATCCACGACGCCCGGGAGGGCCTCGTCGCCGAGACCGCCGGCAAGTTCGACAGCCGCGACACTATCTACCAGGAGCTGTTCCCGCTCCCCGTGCTCGACGGCCTCCACGTCCAGATCGGCGCCGTCTCCGTCGGAGGCGCCTACTCCGGCGCCGTCGTCCGCGCCGACCCGACGCCGATCATCGGCGTCGGCAGCGACATCCACGCGCTCCGGATCGTGCCGGATAGGGAAATCGTTCCCGAAGCGGACGGCTAACGGCACATAACGCTTTTATCGATTGTTATTCCCTCGGGCTTGTCCCGAGGGTCCATCCTTCCGCCGCGCCTGTATCAGCCATGGACCCTCGGCACAAGGCCGAGGGAATAAGGACGGGGTGCGACAACACGAGAATTGCCCACATCCTCAAATGCAAAGGGGCCCCGACGGGGCCCCTTTTCCGAATAGCTCGGGCGAACGTTACCGCCGCGCCACCATCGCCTGCTTGATCTCGGCGATCGCCTTGGCGGGGTTGAGGCCCTTCGGGCATGCCTTGGTGCAGTTCATGAT
>JAYPTI010000183.1:0-5595 GCA_038133505.1 Alphaproteobacteria bacterium | reverse complement strand
GCGCAAGCGTGATCGTCGGCTTGTCCGTCTGGGCGACCTTGCCGTGCCCGCCGCACTCCGCCCACGCGGAGGTCGACAGCGCGAAAAGTCCGATAGCGGCTAGTCCGAGTACCTTTTTCATCTCGAAATCCTCTCGGTTCGAATGACCCGTCCGAATGACGTTAACGCGCTCCCGGCCGGATCTCAATCGGATTCGGGTTCCACGGCACGCAGCGGCTCCCATACGTCCGTTAGCGCATTCGCTTCCAAAGTTATTCCCTCGGGCTTGTCCCGAGGTTCCATTTGAGTGCCGCGTTTGCCTTTCCGATGGACCCCCGGCACGGAGGCCGGGGGAATAACTTCCTAGAGGTTGGATCGAGCGCGCTCCAAGCTTTCCGTAAATTCGGAGGCCAATTACGCCGCCAGCTTGTCCAGCTCCGCCGTGATCGCCTGGCCCATCTGCTCGCAGGAAACGAGCTGCTTGCCGTCCTGCATGATGTCGCCCGTCCGCAGCCCCGCGTCGAGGACGTTGCGGACAGCCTGCTCGACAAGATCGGCGTCCTCGCCCATGTCGAACGAGTAGCGCAGCATCATCGCGTAGGACTGGATCATGGCGAGCGGGTTGGCCTTGCCCTGGCCGGCGATGTCGGGCGCCGAGCCGTGCACCGGCTCGTAGAGCGCGCGGCGGCGACCGGATTCGTCGGGCGCGCCGAGCGACGCCGACGGCAGCATGCCGAGCGAGCCTGTCAGCATCGAGGCCACGTCCGACAGCATGTCGCCGAACAGATTGTCGGTGACGATCACGTCGAACTGCTTCGGGTTGCGGACCAGCTGCATGCCGCAATTGTCGGCGAGCATGTGGCTGAGCTCGACGTCCTGGAATTCGTTGTCATGCACCCAGGTCGCTTCCTCGCGCCACAGGATGCCGGATTCCATGACGTTCATCTTCTCGACCGAGCACACCCGGTTGCCGCGCTTGCGGGCGAGGTCGAAGGCGACGCGGCAGACGCGGCGGATTTCCTCGGTCGTGTAGACCTGCGTGTTGATGCCGCGGCGCTGGCCGTCGGGCAGGGTCTCGATGCCGCGCGGCTCGCCGAAATAGACGCCGCCGGTGAGCTCGCGGACGATCAGGATGTCGAGACCGCCGACCAGTTCGCGCTTCAGGCTGGACGCGTCGGCCAGCGCATCGAAACAGATGGCGGGGCGCAGGTTGGCGAACAGCTCGAGGTCCTTGCGGAGCCTCAGCAGGCCCGCCTCGGGGCGGACGGCGAAACCGATATTGTCCCACTGCGGGCCGCCGACCGCGCCGAACAGGACCGCGTCGGAATTGAGCGCGGTCTCCATCGTCTCGTCGCGGATCGACACGCCGTGCGCCTCGTAGCAGGCGCCGCCGACGAGGTCTTCGGTCACGTCGAACGTCACGCTGCGGCGCTTGTCCATCCAGTCGATCAGGCGGCGAACCTCGCCAATCACCTCGGGCCCGATCCCGTCGCCGGGAAGCATCAGTACTTTCTTGTTGGCGGCCATTTTTCCTGCCTCTTCTTGGCGGGCCGGTCTTAGACCGGCCCCTACGCATATTGGTGGTCTGTGGGGGCGGGTCTAAGCTTGTGCTCGGACCGGGCTTCGCCCGGATCCGAGTGACCCGCCCGCGATACGCACGATCAGAGCTGCGCGCCCTGCAGCCAGGGCATCTGGCTCTTCCGCTTGTCCTCGTAGGACGAGATCTTGTCCTCGGACTGGAGCGTGATGCCGATGTCGTCGAGGCCTTCGAGCAGGCAGTGCTTGCGGAACGGGTCGACCTCGAAGTCGATCTCCTCGCCGTCGGGGCGGATGATCTTCTGGTTCTCGAGATCGATGCCGATGCGCGCGTTGGCGCCCTTCTTGGCGTCTTCGAGCAGCGCGTCGCGCTGTGCGGGCGTCACCCGGATCAGCAGCAGGCCGTTCTTGAACGAGTTGTTGAAGAAGATGTCGGCGAACGACGTCGAGATGACGCACTTGATGCCGAAATCCTTGAGCGCCCACGGCGCGTGCTCGCGCGACGAGCCGCAGCCGAAATTGTCGCCGGCGACCAGCACCTCGGCCTTGCGGTAGGCCGGCTGGTTGAGGACGAAATCCTCGACCTCGGAGCCGTCGTCCTTGTAGCGGATATCGTTGAACAGGTTCACCCCGAGACCGGTGCGCTTGATGGTCTTGAGGAAGCGCGCCGGGATGATGCGGTCCGTGTCGATGTTGTGATCGGGCATCGGGGCGGCGACGCCGCTGATGTTTTCGAACTTTTCCATGGTCGTTTTCCCCTTATTCCGCGGCTTCGGCGGTCAGTTCGCGCACGTCGGTCAGGTGGCCGGTGACCGCGGCGGCAGCCGCCATCGCCGGGCTGACCAGATGGGTACGGCCGCCGGGGCCCTGACGGCCCTGGAAGTTGCGGTTCGACGTCGATGCCGACCGTTCGCCCGGCTGCAGCATGTCGCCGTTCATGCCGAGGCACATCGAGCAGCCCGGCTCGCGCCAGTCGAAACCGGCCTCGACGAAGATCTTGTCGAGCCCTTCGGCCTCGGCCTGCTCCTTCACGAGACCGGAGCCCGGCACCACCATCGCATAGACGCTGTCGGCGACCTTGCGGCCCTTGGCGACCGCGGCGGCGGCGCGCATGTCCTCGATGCGCGAGTTGGTGCAGGACCCGATGAAGACCTTGTCGACGTGGATGTCGGTGAGCTTCATGCCCGCCTCGATGCCCATGTACTTGAGCGCGCCCTCGACCGTGGAGCGCTTCGCCTCGTCGGCGATGTCGGCCGGGTTGGGAACGACCGAGCCGATCGGCGCGACCATCTCGGGGCTGGTGCCCCAGGAGACGTACGGCTCGATCTCGGACGCATCCAGCTCGACCTCGATGTCGTACTTGGCGCCGGGATCGGAGCGCAGCGTCTTCCAGTACTCGACTGCCTGCTCCCACGCGGCGCCCTTCGGCGCCATCGGACGGCCCTTCAGGTACTCGAACGTCTTTTCGTCGGGCGCGACGAGACCGGCGCGCGCGCCGCCCTCGATCGTCATGTTGCAGACGGTCATGCGGCCTTCGATCGACATGTTCTCGATCGCTTCGCCGGCATATTCGATGACGCAGCCGGTGCCCCCGGCGGTGCCGATCTTGCCGATGATAGCGAGGATGATGTCCTTCGCGGTCACGCATTCGCGCGGCGTGCCGTTGACGGTGATCCGCATGTTCTTCGACGGCTTCTGCAGCAGCGTCTGGGTCGCCAGCACGTGTTCGACCTCGGACGTGCCGATGCCGAACGCCAGCGCGCCGAGCGCGCCGTGCGTCGCGGTGTGCGAATCGCCGCAGACCAGCGTCAGGCCGGGCTGCGTGAAGCCCTGCTCCGGGCCGATGACATGCACGATGCCCTGGCGGACGTCGTTGATCGGAATATAGGGAAGGCCGAATTCCTTCGCGTTCCGGTCGAACACCTCGAGCTGGACGCGCGAATCCTCGTTTTCGATCTCGTCGATGCCGCCACGGCCCGGCGTGGTGGGCACGTTGTGGTCGGGCACGAGCAGGTTCGCCCCGGGATCGCGCGGCTTGCGGCCGGCGTCGCGAAGGCCGTCGAACGCCTGCGCGCTGGTGATCTCGTGGATGATCTGGCGGTCGATATAGATGATGCAGGTGCCGTCATCCTTTTCCTCGACCAGGTGCGAGTCCCAGATCTTGTCGAACATCGTTTTCGGTTCGGCCATTCTTTCGATACTCCCTTGGGGCCGCGCGGCCCGGAGACCGCGCGGCGTATCCATCCGTCCGTCGTTCCGTCGTCGCGGGACGCCCTTGTCAGGCGTCCTCGTTCTCTAGACGCCTTTTCAGGCGTCCTTGTTCTCTTTCGCAGCGGCGTCCATCGCTGCCTCTTCGACGGGCGGCGCCTCGTTCATCGCCTCGTCCTGAAGCTCGACCGCCTCGGCGGCGGTGGCAGGCGCGGACTTGTCCGCAGTGACCTGCGTCCCGATACGGCGGTCCGACTTCTCGGCGATGCGCGCGCTCTTGCCCCGGCGCGAACGCAGGTAATAGAGCTTCGCCCGCCGGACGGCGCCGCGCCGCACGACCTCGATCTTCTCGATGCGCGGGCTGTACAGCGGGAAGACGCGCTCGACTCCCTCGCCGTACGAAATCTTGCGCACCGTGAAGGACGAGTTGAGCCCCCGGTTCGAGCGCGCGATCACCACGCCCTCGTAGACCTGGATTCGCTCGCGCGTTCCCTCGACGACCTTGAAGTGGACGCGGACGGTATCCCCGGCGCCGAATTCCGGCACCGGCCGTTCCGCGACCAGGCGGTCCATCTCGGCCTTTTCGATGTTTTCAATCACGCTCATGGCTGTGTTCCTTTGCTGTCGTCCGGTCCCGCTCGTACCGGTCCCAGAGATCGGGCCGGCGGGTCCGGGTAATCATCTCCGCCTGCTGTTTTCGCCAGGCGCAGATATTCTCGTGATGGCCGGACAGAAGAACGTCCGGCACGGTACGGCCGCACCAGTCGGCGGGCCGGGTGTAGTGGGGATATTCGAGCAATCCCCTGTTGAAACTCTCCTCGTCGAGCGAGGTCTGGGCGCCCATCACGCCCGGCAGCAGCCGGACGCAGGCATCGATCAGCGCCAGCGCCGCCGGCTCGCCGCCCGACAGGACGAAATCGCCGAGGCTGATCTCGATCACGTCGCGCGCCTCCAGCACCCGCTGGTCGACGCCCTCGTAGCGGCCGCAGATCAGCGTAACGCCCGTGCCGTCGGCGAATTCCTGCACGCGCGCCTGCGACAGCGGCTCGCCGCGCGGCGTGAGATAGACCAGCGGCGCGTCGGCCAGCGCGGCATCCGAGATCGCGGCGTCCACCACGTCGGCGCGCATCACCATGCCCGGCCCGCCGCCGAAGGGCGCGTCGTCGACCGTCTTGTGCGCGTCGGTCGCATAGTCGCGGATATCGACGGTCTCGAGCGCCCAGACGCCCTCAGCCAGCGCCTTGCCGGCAAGCGACGCGCCGAGCGGCCCCGGAAACATATCCGGGAACAGCGTCAGCACCTTCGCCGTCCATCTGTCCGTAATCTGCGTCACCGATCTAATCCGTCGTCTCTTGTCCGTCTTCGGTCTCTTGTCTCTCGGCCTCTACTTCGCCGGGCGGATCGATCACGATCCGGCCCACCTTCACGTCGACTTCCGGTACCGCCTCTTTCGTGAACGGCACCAGCAGCGTCTGGTTCCCCGGCCCCCGGTCGATCTCCAGCACCTCGGTGGCGCCGGCGGGGATGATCGCCCGTATCGTGCCGACCGTCTCGCCGTCCGCGGTCACCGCCGCGAGGCCGAGCAGGTCGGCGTGGTAGTACTCGTCCTCGTCGGCCGCCGGCAGCGCGTCCCGCGCCACGTAGAGCCTCAGGCCCTTCAGCGCCTCCGCGGCGTTGCGGTCGTCGACGCCGTCAAGCCGGGCGATCGCCATGCCGCCTTTGACCTCCAGCACGTCGACGGCGAAGGTCCGCCCGCCGTCCTCGTCCGACACCGGCCCGTAGGCCGCGACGGCCTCGGGGTCCTCCGTGAAGGGCTTGATCCGGACCGCACCGCGGATGCCGTGCGCCCCGGCGACCGCCCCGACGCAGACC
>JAYPTI010000182.1:0-5601 GCA_038133505.1 Alphaproteobacteria bacterium | reverse complement strand
CGGTGATGATGTCGATACCGCTGTCGGCCTGTTTCCTGACGATCTCGGCGACCGCCTCGGTCACCCGCGTCTGGTACGCCCCCTCGTCGGGAACGTCGCCTTCGCCCTTTAGACGCGCCTTCATCATGTGCAGCAGATCGTGCGGCCGCGGCAGACTTCCGACGTGGCTGACGAGTATCCGGTCCGTACTGCGGGGCATGGTTTCCTCCCTGTTCCCGTCGATTATCGTTCGTATCCGAACGGAGTATGAACCGCCGACCGGGGAAGGTCGAGTATGCCTATCGCCGAAGAGCCGCAGCGATCCGCTGCCTGACCTCGTCAGGCTCCGCGCTGACCGCCTCCGCCATACGCCGGAGTTCGCGCCGCAGTCCGTGCAACTGGTCGATCAGCGGAAGCACGACATCGAGCGCATCGTCGCCGAGCGCGAGGTCGCGGCGGAATTCCTCGATCAGGCGAGCGCGCGCCACGTCGATGTCGCGGAATCGGAAATCCCCGTCCTCACGAACCGGCGAGAGCCACCCCCGCTCGATCCAGACATGCAGGGTCTCGCGCCGCAGCTCGCGCATCGTCCTCAGAAGTTCGGTCTCGTCGATCATCGGCCGCCCTCCATGCCCGCGCGCGGATTGTACGCATTGTCCTTGCGCCAGCCTTCGAGGAAGACCTTGAGCTCGTCGTCCGGTTCCTTCGGCAGCACGATGCGGAGCGTCACGATCTGGTCCCCGGCCGTACCGCCGCCAGCCGCAGGCACGCCCTTGCCGCGGAGCCGGAGCGTGCTTCCGTCGTTAGAGCCCGCGGGGACCGTCATCGTTACCGCGCCCGCGACCGTGGGGACGCGGATCTTCGCACCGAGCACCGCCTCGTCGATCGCAACCGGCACCTCTACGTGGATGTCGTTGCCCTCGCGGCGGAAACGCGCGTGCGGAAGAACGTGAACCGTGACATAGGCATCGCCCGCCTCGGCGCCGCCGAGACCCGGGCCTCCCTTGCCGCGCAGCCGCAGGACCTGCCCGTCGCGCACGCCGACGGGGATCGAGATGTCGAGCGCCTGTCCGTCCGGCATCGTGACGCGCTTTTTCGCTCCATTTAACGCCTCGGCGAAGGGAACCTCCATCGTGTAGCGCACGTCGTGGCCGCGCATTCGGACATGCACGTTCTCGCCCTGCCCGCCCCGGCCACGCTGCCGGAACAGGTCGGCAAAGATGTCGCCGAAATCTTCGAAGCCGGCGGCGTTGCCGTAGGCGTCCGCGCCGTCGGCGCCGGCATATTCGCGATAGTATTTGCGCGGCGTCTCGTTGCCCTCGGCGTCGATTTCGCCGGCATCGTACTGACGGCGCTTTTCAGCGTCGGAAAGAATGTCGTACGCCCGCTGGACGCGCTTGAACGTCTCCTCGGCGGCCGCGTCGCCGGGATTCAGGTCGGGATGATGCTTTTTCGCAAGCCCGCGATACGCCTTGCGGATCGCCTCCTCGGTCGCGTCGCGCGCAACGCCGAGCACCTCGTATAAATCGGTCGCTACCGTGGCCACGTTCCGCTCCTTTCCGTTTCGTAGGCTCACATATGGGGAAAACGCCTTCGCGCCCCTCTATATGTGGTGATCCGGAAGGGCTATTCCAGTGCCGTCAGATCCACTTCAGCCGGCGTAGAAGCCAGTATTCGACGAACCCGACGAAGACGAGGCCGACAGTGACGGCCCAGAAGGCGGTCTTGTTCTCGGCGCCTGGCATGCCGCCGACATTGATCCCGAGCAGGCCGGTCAGAAGACCGAGCGGCAGGAAGATCGCGGCGATAACCGACAGGACATAGGTGTTGTTGTTGAGGCGCTCGGCAAGCCGGCTCGACAGCTCGTCCTGGACGACGGCGGCGCGTTCGCGGGCGGCATCGAGCTCTTCGACGTAGCGCGTGATCTTGTCCGCAACCTCGCGCAGCTGCATGCGGTCGCGCTGGTCCATCCAGTCGGCCGGATCGTTGATCAGCCGCTGGATCGCCTCGCGGTTGGGACCGATGAAACGGCGCAGCCCGATCGCTTCGCGGCGCACGGCGCTCAGCGCCAGCCGCAGCTCGTGGCTCTGCGCCTCCACGACCGAGTCTTCCAGATCGTCGACCCGTTCCTCGAGCTCGACTATTACATTGCCCATCCGCACGGTCAGGCCGTCGGCGAGCATGATCAGCAGCGCCGCCGCGCTGTGCGGCGGGCGTTTGCGCCGGATAGCCTCGCGCACGTCGTCGACGGCCATCAGCCGGCGGCGGCGGACCGAGATCACGCGATTGCCCTCGCACCAGACGCGAAGCGAGACCATGTCTTCATGGTTTTCGCCGGGGTTCATGTTGACGCCCCGGATGTCGACCATGAGGCCTTCGTCGAACGCGGTTGTGCGCGGCCGGCTGTCGGCAGCGAGCAGAGCGTCGCAGACGAGTTCGGGAAGCCCGCTACGCTCGTACAGGAAAGTCTTCGTGTCCTCGGCGGTGCGCTGGAGATGTATCCAGGTGAAACCGTCGCCATCGAAGGGCCCGTCGATCCGATCCCATGAGAGCGCGATCGCGTTGCCGTCGCCGTCGAAGCGATATGCGTCGATCAGCGCAACCTCGTTTGCTGCGGCGGCTGCGGGCGCTGCTTCCTCTGGTGCGGCGGTATCGTTCATGAAGCCCTCCCCGGAACGATGCGGCGGCGCAAACGGAACACCGCCGGAACAAGCGATTTCCTATTCTACGAAACGCGGACCGATGCGAAAATAAGCGAATGAGCGCAATAGAAGTCCGAAAGCTCGCCGGGGCTGCCGTCGCCCTCTGCGTCGTCGCCGCCGCGCCGGCCCGGTCGAACGGCGTTCAGCCTGCGGGATGGGTCGAGTACGCATCCCTCTATCCCGGCGGGCTCGTCTATTCCGCAAAGCTCGACAGCGGGGCGCGGACGACGTCCGTTCATGCGACCGGGATCCAGCTTTTCAAACGCGACGGCGCGGACTGGGTCACCTTCCGGCTAAAGGGCGACGACGGAACGCAGCGCGCCTTCGAAATGCCCGTTGCCCGTGTCTCGCGCACGCGCGACATGACGGGTCCGCCAATCGTGCGGCCCGTCGTTAAGCTTACGGTCTGCGTCGGCGGAATTTCCGCCCCGGTGGACGTGAACCTGTCGAACAGAACCGGCTTCAATCACGGGCTGCTCGTCGGACGCAACTTTCTGCGCGGGCGTTTCATGATCGACAGCGGAAACCGCCACCTCCTCAAGCTCGCCTGCCCTTCGGAGTTGCCGAAGTGAACGACCCCAAGATCAATGAAGGACAGGTCGACCGGGATTTCGCCGCGATCGACGAAATCCGCCGGATCGCCTGGCAGCGGAACCCGCAGGACGTCGCGGCGTTGTGCGACCGCTTGCGCGTGATGCTCATGACGACGGATCTGCCGAAGCGCCGCCGGCGTCTGTATCGCGCGCTGATCGATTATTACGACGAAGTACTCGACGAACGGCTCGACGCCGAAGGCATGCCGTCTCGCGGCGACCTGCGGCAATCCGCGCTGAACTACGTGCGCGACATCCTGAAGTCGAGCGACCCGGACTGAGCCGCTAGCGCGAGAATTCAATCAGGAGATCGCGCGCCGCGACGGATGCCTGACCGCGGGCGCGGACGCAACCCCGGTGAAATCCGGCCGGATCGGCCTGCTTGCCGGTAACGCCGAGCGTGGCGATCACCAGACCGACGCGCCCGACGCAGCGCTGCGCCGCGGCTTCCGAAGCCGCACGGTGTTCGGCCTTTGTCGTGCCGACCACCGCGGAAAGATACAGCCGCCCGGCGGCAAGCTGGTTGTTGCCGGTGCGTTCGCAGGCCGCCCGCACCGATTTCTCGTTGGCGTATTTGCGGGAAAGACCGAGGCTTCGGGCGATGTTCGCGATCTTGATCGCGCACTGCTGGTGCGGTCCCGGCTGCGTCACGACGGGCGCCGGCTTCTTGGCTTGCGCGGATACCTCGTGCCCTGCCGACAGGGCCATCGCGACGCCGGCCAGAATCGCCGACGCCGCGAACCGGTGCCGCGCCGTCATGTCAGGACCGGACGAACGCGTAGTTGAAGACCTGCTTCACGCCATCGCCATCCGTGACGCGCCTGAGCGCCTTGTTGAGTTCGCCGCGCGAGCGGGCGCGCCCGAGCAGATAGAGATTGCCGAACGCGTCGGCGCGCACGCGGAAATTCACGTCGGCGACGCCCTTGGTTCCGATCAGCCGCGCCTGCGCCTTCTTCTCGAACACGATCACGTCGGCCCAGTCCATCAGCGTGCCCGCCTTTTTCGCCTCGTCCTCCGCCTGTTCGGTCATGAACGTGACATGCCAGTAGAGCTTCTTCACGCCCTCAACGGCCTTCACGCCGCGCTCGAACTTCCGGAACGTGTCGATGTCGTTGAACATGCCGGTGATCAGAAGGTGCTGCTCGTAGATCTCGGTCGAGGCCCGGATGGTGCCGAGTTCGGCCATGACCTTGTTCACGTCGATGACGATCGCGTTGTCGCGCGCGATATCGGACGAGGAACGCGCCTCGATCGCGCGATCGATCAGCGTTTTCGGGCCGAGCAGGATATCGCTGAGCTGCGCCGAGGCGGGCGCGGCGGCGGCGAGGAAACCGGCAAGGGCGGCGGAAAAGATCGCGGGAAACGCGATACGACGCATGAAATACTCCAGACTGTTTTGCGTTCGTTCTAATATCGGGGCGGAATGAGGCGATTTAAAGGCATTTTGCGGACCCTCGGAGCGGCTTGCGCGCTGGCGGGGGCAAGCATTTCTGCGGCGGCGGCCGAGGATGTCCGCCTCGATGCGGCCCGAATCGCGCACCTCGCGGAACTTGCCGCAATCGACGGCCGCCCGCTCGACGCGGCCCAGCTTCAGGGCCGTCCCGTCCTCGTCTCCTTCTTCGCGAGCTGGTGCCCGCCCTGCAACACCGAATTCGAGCACATGAAACTGCTGCAGCTCGATCATGCCTCGGACGGCCTCGCCATCGTCGCGGTGAACCTCCACGAGGAATTCGGCACGTTCAAGGACGACGGCAAGCGCCTCGAACGATTCCTCGCGCGGCACAAGCCGGTCTTCTCGGTGGTGAAGGGAACGGCGGAGACCTCCAGGCTGTTCGGCGACGTCGCCCGCATCCCGACGGTCTACGTCTTCGGCCGCGACGGCCGCCTGCGGCTGAACTTCGTCCACCAGCAAGATGCGCCGCCGGGCGAGCGCAATCCCGGTCTCGATGAGTTGCGCCGCGCGGTCCGCGATGCGCTGGGGTTCGGGGCGGCGTGGAGCCGACTCCCACCACAAGTTTTTGGACTATCGTCCGCCGGTCAACCGACTGAATAGTTGAACCATTTGTTGCCCGGGGTTGTTGTTCGTACCAACCCGGGAGAAATCGACGGAGTCAGGAGAGAACGTATCACTTATCGTGGCGAGGTCTTCAACGTTTAAGCCTTTTTCTATTGCTACACGGCATGCGTTGTGACGCGCCCAATAGAATGACGCGACACGGCTATTGTAACGGTAGTTGCTCAAAAATATTTGGACCAGGTAAAGCAATAGAACCAAAAGCCCGAAGCGCGTCGATTACGTGGTGATAAATACGTGACTAGCCCACGGA
>JAYPTI010000181.1:1766-5627 GCA_038133505.1 Alphaproteobacteria bacterium | reverse complement strand
GGTGCAGATCGTGACCATCGTGCCGACGCCGGCGGTGCGCGCCCGCGCGATCGCGGCGTCGCGATCTTCGTCGAAGACGTCGAAATCGAGATGGCAGTGGCTGTCGACTAGCAAGAAACGCGGTCCGGCGATTGGGAAGGCTTGGATTGCGCGGTGTCTAGCACATCGGCACCGGCATTTCACGAGAAAGGGCCGCCCCAGGGGTATCTCGGGGCGGCCCGTTTCTTCGTTCATGCGTTGTCCGTAGTTAGCTCGGGTAGCCGAGAACCGCCCTCGCCTTGTCGACAAGCGCCTTGGGCGTCGCCAGCTGCTTCTTGACGATGGCCTCGACCTCCTCGCCGGTCGACCACATGTTCAGAAGCTTGCGCTCCTTCACATCGGCCTGGAAGGCGGGATCCTTCATCGTCTCGACGAAGGCCTTGCGCAGCGCTTCGACGCGCTCCTTCGGCACGCCGGGCGGTGCGACGAACGGCCTTCCGACCGCGGCGCGCGACGAGATCAGCTCCATGATCTGCTTTTCCTCGTCGTTCCGCGCGAACTCGGTCAGGAGCGGCGTGTTCTCGAAACCCGGGAACTTGCGGAGGCCAACCTGCGCGAAGATGCGGATCTTGCCGGATTTGATCCAGTCCGCCTTGCGCACGGTCCAGCTCAGCAGCGGCCCTGCCCGGCCGATGCATTCGCCGCGCTCGAGCGCGATATCGAGCGCGCCGCCGCCCTTGTAGCCCATGACCAGCTTGAACTTGGTCCCGAACAGCGAATTGACGATGGTCGGATCGTAGTACGATTCCGAGCCCTTGCCGGTGCCGCAGAAGTAGGTTTCGTGGTCTCGCGCGTCTTCGAGCTTCTTGACGGGCGATGTGCCGAGGACGGCGAAGGAGCCGTTCTGGTCGGACGCGTTGCCGATATACTGGAACTTCGCCGCATCGTACTTGACGCCCTTGGGGCGCAGCATCTGCATCAGCGGAAACGGATTGAGCGGCTCGCAGATGACCGAGCCGTCCTTCGGTGCAGCCGTATAGCAGTAATTCGTGCCTTTCAGGCCGCCGCCGCCCGGCATGTACTGGTAGATGACCTTGGGATTGCCCGGCACGTGCTTGCCGAGTTGGTCGCCCACGGTCCGAGCGTAAAGAGCGTTCAAGCCGCCAGAGCCGGACACGACAAGGACCGTGAGCGTGCGGCCTTTATAGAAATCCGCGACCGAATCTGCCACCGCGGGTGCAGTCGTTCCGGCCGCCAGCATCGCGGCAACCGCGATGCCGGACAGACCTGTCCTGATATTGTTCATGATGTTTCCTCCCGTTTTGGGCGGTTCGTCCGGCCTCTGCGGCCGGGGACCGCACGGGAATTGTGGCCACAATGCGCAGCCGTATGCAAGTTGCGGCGATTTTCGCCGACGCGGTCAGCGGGGCGCGTTCGCGGCGACTTCCTCGAAGCGTTTGACCCGGGCGAGTTCCGGAAAGGCCTTCCAGCAGATCGCCGCGACGAGGATCGAGCCGACCCCGCCCACGAGAACCGCCGGCACGGTCCCGAGCCAGGCGGCCATCATGCCGGCGCGAAACTCTCCGAGCTCGTTCGATGTTCCCGTGAAAACCGAGCTCACCGCGCTCACCCGGCCCCGCATGTCGTCCGGCGTCGCGATCTGCATGAGGGTCACCCGGATATTGACGCTGACCATGTCGGCCGCGCCGAGGATCGCCATTGCCAGCAGCGACACCCAGTAGAGCTGGGAAAAGCCGAAGGCGATCGTCGCGCCGCCAAAGATCAGGACCGTCGAGAACATCACGTGGCCGACGTTGCGATTGAGGTCGATCTGCGTCAGCGCTATACCGCTGATCAGCGCGCCGGCGGCGATTGCCGCACGGAGGAAGCCGGCGCCGTTTGCCCCGACATGCAGGATGTCGATGGCGAAGACAGGGAAAAGAGCGGTCACCCCGCCGAGGAGAACGACGAACAGGTCGAGCGTGATGGCGCCGAAGATGATTTTCTTCGCATAGACGTAGCGCAGCCCGGCGAGGAGCGTCGTGAGCGTCGTCGGCTGCCGTATGCCGCGGTTGGTTCTGGTCCGGATCATCAGCGTGGTGACGGTCGCGATCAGGAGCATGATGCCGCCCGCGCCGTAAACCGTATCCGGCCCGAAGAAATTATAGACGAGGCCGCCCGCCGCGGGCCCCGCGACCTGGCAGACCTTGTTGACCGTCGAATGCCAGGCGACGGCGTTAGGAAACGTCTCGGGCGGGACGATGTTGGGGATCAGAGAGCTGATCGCAGGCTGATGGAAGGCCCTGCCCGTCCCCTCGAACAAGAGGATGACGAAGACGGGCCAGACGGCTGCCATGCCGGACTGCGTATACCAGAACAGCATTGCCGTCGCCGTGAACACGATGACGTAGCAGACCGCGATGACCAGCCGCCGGTCGAACAGATCGGCGACATAGCCCGTGAAAAGCGCGAAGCCGAGGCCGGGCGCGAAGCTCGCGAGGCCGATATAGGCCAGGTTCGCGACGTCGCCGGTGCGGTCGTAGACCTGGAACTGGATCGCGAACAGCGTCATGTGGAGGGCGATCCAGCCCAGCAGCTTGCCGACGATCAGAAGCGTGAAATCCCGATGGTAGAACGAGGCGAGGCCGGTCCTGCCGTCGCCTCCGAGCCTGCTACTCAACGGCGTGTCCCGCGTTCAATTCGCCTACTCCGCCGCCTCTTCCTCGACGAACCGCGGGAAGACGGGCGACGGCTTGGGAAGCGCCGTGCCGGGCCGGAGTGCGCCGGCCTCGCCTGCCGCATCGAACGCACGGGCGTCTTCCGGGACCGCGAGCTGATCCAGCATCCTGGCGGCGGAGTCCGGAACGAAGGGCTGAACGTAGAGGGCGATGCTCCGGATCGTCTCGGCGAGGACGTAGAGCACCGTGTCGCGGCGGGCCGGGTCCTCCTTGTGAAGCTGCCACGGCGCCTGGCGGTCGACGTATCCGTTGGCGGCGCGCACGACGATCCAGATGGTTTCCAGCGCCTCGTGGAACGACTGCGCGTCCATGCACCGGCGCAGTCCGTCGATCGCGCCGTAGGCCTGGCCGATCATCGCGTCGTCTTCTTCGGTTCGCGCGCCCGGCGCTGGCAGCGTCCCGTCGCAGTAGCGGCCGATCATCGAGAGCGTCCGCTGGGCGAGATTGCCGAGATCGTTGGCAAGCTCGCCGTTGATGCGGTTGACCATCGAGCGGTGCGAAAAATCGCCGTCGTTGCCGAACGGCACTTCCCGAAGCAGGAAATAGCGCACCTGGTCGAGACCGTAGGTGTCCACGATTTCGAACGGGTCGATGATGTTGCCGAGCGACTTGGAGATCTTCTGGCCTTCGTTGGTCCACCAGCCGTGCGCATAGACGCGCTTCGGCGGCTCGAGCCCCGCGCCCAGCAGGAACGCCGGCCAGTAGACGGCATGGAAGCGCAGGATGTCCTTGCCGACCATGTGCAGGTCGGCCGGCCAGTATTTTTCGTACATCTCCGCGCCGGTGTCGGGATAGTCGACCGCCGTGATGTAGTTTGTCAGCGCGTCGAGCCACACATACATGATGTGGTCCTCGTCGCCGGGCACGTCGACGCCCCACTTGAAGCTGGTGCGCGAGACCGAGAGGTCCTGGAGTCCGCCCTTCACGAAGCTGATCACCTCGTTGCGGCGCGACTCCGGCGCGATGAAATCGGGATTGTCTTCGTAGAACTTGAGCAGCCGGTCCTGCCACTTTGAAAGGTCGAAGAAATAGCTCGGTTCCTCGACCCACTCGCATTCCGCGCCTGACGGCGCGATCTTCTTGCCGTCCGGCCCGTCGGTCAGTTCGCTTTCGGCATAGAACGCCTCGTCGCGGACCGCATACC
>JAYPTI010000181.1:0-1756 GCA_038133505.1 Alphaproteobacteria bacterium | reverse complement strand
AGATAGATGTGGCCGTTCTCGCGCAGCGCCGTCCAGATCGCCTGGCTCGCGGCCGCGTGGCGCGGCTCGGTCGTGCGGATGAACTGGTCGTTGCTGTAGTTCATGAATTTCGCGAGATCGCGGAAATTCTGCGACACCCGGTCGGTGAAGCTCTGCGGATCGACGCCCGCGGCCTCGGCCGATTTCTCGACCTTCTGGCCATGCTCGTCGGTGCCGGTCAGGAAGAAGACGTCGTAGCCGTCCAGCCGCTTGAACCGCGCGAGCACGTCGCACGACAGCGTGGTGTACGCATGGCCGATATGGGGCGCGTCGTTGACGTAATAGATCGGCGTCGTGAGGTAGTAGGTCTTCTGACCGGACATTGGATTCAAGCTCGGCAAGGGCGCTGGAAAGCGCGTTTATACACCGGATCGGGCGGTGTTTTCTATCGACCCGAGGGCGCTCAGCATCGCCTGCTTGCGGTCCAGGCTGGCGCTGTCGGTCTGGGCGAACAGGCGGGACGTCTTCTCCCACACCTCGACCCACCGATCAAGGCTCGCCGTCTCGCGCAGGCGGTCGAGCGCCGCGGCTTCCGGCCCGGCATAGCCCCGCGTCGCGAGGTCCGTTCCGCGGGCGCCCGCACCGACGATATCGGCGAGGCATCTGGTCGTAAGCTCCGTCGCCGTGTGCCAGGCAGCGTCCGCGTCGCGGCGCGCGATACGGTCGGCGAACTTGCTCGCCGCCGCCATGTCGAGGCTCGGCACGCCCGCGATGAGCCCGACGACGTTGCGGCGGATCGCGAGACCGTCGCTGTCGGCGAGCGACAGCGCGCGGCCGATGCTGCCGTCCGCGAGGGAGGCCAGCACGACGCGCTCCTCCGTCGGAAGGTCGGGGCGATAGAGCTCCAAAAGCTCGGACAGCGCCGCGGGCTCGAGCGGCGACAGCCGCAGCCGGCAGCAGCGCGAGCGGATCGTCGGCAGAAGCCGGCCCGGCGCATGGCTCACGAGCAGCAGCATCGCGCGCGGCGGCGGCTCTTCCAGCAGTTTCAGCAACGCATTGGCGGCGTTGACGTTCATGTCTTCGGCGCCGTCGACGATGACGATGCGCCAGCCTCCCTCGCCCGCGGTCAGCGACATCGCGTGCCCCGCGACGCGGACCTTTTCGACGGGGATGACGGTCTGCATCCGCTTGCCGTCGTCGGCAAGCCCGCGTTCGAGCACCTGGAGATCGGCATGGCCGCTCGACGCGACACGCCGGAAAACCGGATGGCTGGCTTCAACGGCGAGCGTTTCCGGCGCTGCGGCCGGAAGAGCGTCGCCGAACATGCTCGGCCCCTCGTCCGCGCCGCCGCCCGCCTCGCCGTGGACCAGCAGGAAGCGCGCGAACCGGTAGGCAAGCGTCGCCTTTCCGATGCCCTTCGGGCCGGTGATCAGCCAGCCGTGCGGCAGTCGTCCGGACGACCACGCCTCCAGCAGGCGCCGTTCGGCGTCTTCGTGGCCGATCAGGCGTTCTGTTTCGCGGGGAGACGGGATTTCGGTCATGCCGCCGCGACCGGTTCGAGACGTGCGCGTACGGCCGAAAGGATCTCGGATGCCACGGTATCGACGTCGCGCTCTGCGTCGATGACGACGCAGCGGCCGGGCTCCGCGGCGGCAATGTCGAGGAAGCCCCGCCGCAGACGTTCGTGGAAGTCGCGGTCCATGCGCTCGTAACGGTCGGCGTCGCCGGAGCGCGCCGCCAGCCTGTCGACGCCGGTCTGGACCGATACGTCCAGGAT
>JAYPTI010000180.1:0-5627 GCA_038133505.1 Alphaproteobacteria bacterium | reverse complement strand
GAGCCGCGCTGGGTGATCTCGATGGGAAGCTGCGCCAACGGCGGCGGCTACTATCACTATTCCTATTCGGTGGTCCGCGGCTGCGACCGCATCGTGCCGGTCGACGTGTACGTGCCCGGCTGCCCGCCGACGGCGGAAGCGCTGCTTTACGGAATTCTGCAGCTCCAGAAGAAAATCCGCCGGACGAGCACGATCGCGCGCTGATGTCTGGCCGGTAAGAAACTTTATGGACGAAGCCCTCAACGAACTCGCTGAATACGTCGCCGGCAAGGCCGGCGATGCGGTCGTCTCCGCCGACGTAAGGCTTGGCGAGCTGGCGCTCGTCGTGCGGCGGGCGGACATCCTGTCCGTTCTCAAGTTCCTGCGCGACGACTCTCAATGCCTGTTTAAGGTTCTGGTCGACGTGACGGCGGTCGATTTTCCCGAGCGGGCCGAACGGTTCGAGGTCGTCTACAACCTGCTCAGCCCGACCCACAACCATCGCATTCGCGTCAAGCTGGCCTGCGACGAGCAGTCGACGGTCGAGTCCGCGGTGCCGCTGTTCAATTCCGCCGGCTGGTTCGAGCGCGAAGTGTGGGACATGTTCGGCATCTTCTTCACCGGCCATCCCGACCTGCGCCGCATGCTCACCGACTACGGCTTCGAAGGACATCCGCTGCGCAAGGACTTCCCGCTGACCGGCTACGTCGAGGTCCGTTACGACGACGAGCAGAAGCGCGTCGTCTACGAGCCCGTCAAGCTGACGCAGGACTTCCGGCATTTCGATTTCATGAGCCCGTGGGAAGGTGCCCAGTACATCCTGCCGGGCGACGAGAAGGCCGACGCCCAGGAAAAGACCGACTGATGGCCGAAACCGAAATCAAGAACCTGACGATGAACTTCGGGCCGCAGCATCCGGCGGCCCACGGCGTGCTGCGGCTAGTCGTCGAGATGGACGGCGAGATCGTCGAGCGGTGCGACCCGCATATCGGCCTGCTGCATCGCGGCACCGAGAAGCTCATCGAATACAAGACCTATACCCAGGCGGTGCCGTATTTCGACCGGCTCGATTACGTTTCGCCGATGTGCCAGGAGCACGCGTTCGCGCTCGCCGTCGAAAAGCTCGCCGGTATCAGCGTGCCGCTCCGCGGCCAGTACGTCCGCGTGCTGTTCAGCGAGATCACGCGCATCCTGAACCATATCCTGAACATCACCGCGTTCGCGCTCGACGTCGGCGCGATGACGCCGTTGCTCTGGGGCTTCGAAGAGCGCGAGAAGCTGATGGAATTCTACGAGCGCGTCTCCGGCGCGCGGCTGCATTCCGCCTATTTCCGTCCCGGTGGCGTCCACCGCGACCTGCCGGCCGGCATGCTCGACGACATCCTGGCGTTCTGCGACAGCTACCCGGCGATGATCGACGACATCGAAAGCCTGCTGACCGAGAACCGTATCTTCCGCCAGCGCACCGTCGATGTCGGCATCGTCTCCCAGGCCGACGCCTACGACTGGGGATTCTCCGGGCCGATGCTGCGGGCGAGCGGCGTGCCGTGGGATCTGCGCAAGGCGCAGCCCTACGACGTCTACGACCGCATGGATTTCGACATTCCCGTCGGCAAGAACGGCGACTGCTTCGACCGCTATCTGGTCCGCATCGAGGAGATGCGCCAGAGCCTGCGGATCATGCGGCAGTGCTGCGAACAGATGCCGGAAGGGCCCGTACGCACGCAGGACCACAAGGTGACGCCGCCGCGCCGCGCCGAAATGAAAAGCTCGATGGAAGCGCTGATCCATCACTTCAAGCTCTATACCGAGGGCTACCACGTGCCGGAGGGCGAGACCTATACGGCGGTCGAGGCGCCCAAGGGCGAGTTCGGCGTCTACGTCGTCGCCGACGGTTCCAACAAGCCGTACCGCTGCAAGATCCGCGCGCCGGGCTTCGCCTTCCTGCAGGCGACCGACTTCCTGTCGAAGGGCCACATGCTCGCCGACATGGTCGCGATCGTCGGTTCGATGGACATCGTCTTCGGGGAGATCGACCGATGAGCGACCAGCCCCAGAATCAGATTGAGACCTTCGCCTTCGACGCCGAGCACAAGGCCAAGGCCGACCGGCACATCGCCAAGTATCCGGCGGGCAAGCAGGCGAGCGCGGTACTCCCGCTGCTCGATCTCGCCCAGCGCCAGTGCGGAGGCTGGCTGCCGCGCGCGGCGATGGACCATATCGCCGAGCTGCTCGACATGGCGCCGATCCGCGTCTACGAGGTCGTCTCGTTCTACGAGATGTATCACGACACGCCGCGCGGAAAGCACGAGCTCCGCGTCTGCACCACGACGCCGTGCTGGCTTCGCGGCAGCAGCGACATCGTCGCGGCCTGCGAGGACGAACTCGGCTGCCACGTCGGCGAAACGTCCGAGGACGGCATGTTCTCGCTCGGCGAATTCGAATGTCTCGGCGCCTGCGTCAACGCGCCGATCATCTGGATCGACGACGATTATTACGAGGATGTCGACCCGGACAGCGCGCGCCGCATCATCCAGGCGTTCCGCCGCGGCGAGACGCCGGAGCCCGGCACCGTCGCTGACCGCCAGAAATCCGCGCCGGCGGGCGGGCTTACCACGCTGACCGGATCGGGGGAGTAGGGACAGGATGCTGAGCGACAAGGACCGCATCTTCACGAACCTTTACGGCCTCCACGACTGGGGCCTCGAGGCGGCGCGCATGCGCGGCGACTGGGACGGCACCAAGGAGATCCTCGCGAAGGGTCGCGACTGGATCATCAACGAGGTCAAGGAATCCGGTCTGCGCGGCCGCGGCGGCGCCGGTTTCCCGGCCGGCCTCAAATGGTCGTTCATGCCGAAGGAGCCGACCGGCAAGCCGCACTATCTCGTCGTCAATGCCGACGAGTCCGAGCCGGGCACCTGCAAGGACCGCGACATCATGCGCCACGACCCGCACAAGCTGGTCGAGGGCTGCCTCGTCGCCGGTTTCGCGATGGGCGCTGATGCCGCGTACATCTACGTCCGCGGCGAGTTCTACCGCGAGGCCGAAATCCTCGATGCCGCCGTACAGCAGGCCTACGACGCCGGGCTGCTCGGCAGGAACGCCTGCGGCTCCGGATACGATTTCGACGTCTACGTTCATCGCGGCGCCGGCGCCTATATCTGCGGCGAGGAAACCGCGCTGCTCGAAAGCCTCGAAGGCAAGAAGGGCCAGCCGCGGATTAAGCCGCCGTTTCCGGCCAATACCGGCCTCTACGGCTGCCCGACGACGATCAACAATGTCGAGACGATCGCCGTCTCGCCGACGATCTGCCGGCGCGGCGCGACGTGGTTTGCGGGCTTCGGGCGCGAGAACAACACGGGCACCAAGGTCTTCTGCATCTCCGGGCACGTGAACAACCCGTGCAACGTCGAAGAGGAGATGAGCATTCCGCTCAAGGAGCTCATCGACCGGCATGCCGGCGGCGTGCGCGGCGGCTGGGATAACCTCAAGGCGATCATTCCGGGCGGGTCGTCGGTGCCGTGCCTGCCGAAAGGCATCTGCGACAACATCCTCATGGATTTCGACTCGCTGCGCGAGGTGCGGTCCGGCCTCGGCACCGCTGCCGTCATCGTGATGGACCAGTCGACCGACATCATCGCGGCGATCGCGCGCCTGGCGAAGTTCTACAAGCACGAAAGCTGCGGCCAGTGCACGCCCTGCCGCGAGGGCACCGGCTGGATGTGGCGCGTGATGGAACGGCTGGTGACCGGCGACGCGGACCCGTCGGAGATCGACGCGCTTCTCGACGTTTCCCACGAGATCGAGGGACACACGATCTGCGCGCTCGGCGACGCGGCGGCGTGGCCGATCCAGGGCCTTATCCGGCACTTCCGGGACGAAATCGAAGACAGGATCGCGGCCAACCGGTCGCGGTCGGCGGCGTAAGGCGGAGCGGGGAGAATGGCGAAGCTCACCATCGACGGCGTCGAGATCGAGGTCGAGGACGGCATCACCGTCCTGCAGGCCTGCGAGGAGGCCGGCGTCGAGATTCCGCGGTTCTGCTATCACGAGCGCCTGTCCATCGCCGGCAACTGCCGGATGTGCCTCGTCGAGATGGAGCGCGCGCCGAAGCCGATCGCATCCTGCGCGATGCCCGTCGGCGAAGGCATGGTGATCAAGACCAACACCGAGACCGTGCGCAAGGCGCGCAACGGCGTGATGGAATTCCTGCTGATCAACCATCCGCTCGACTGCCCGATCTGCGATCAGGGCGGCGAGTGCGACCTGCAGGACCAGGCGATGGCCTACGGCTTCGACCGCTCGCGCTTCAAGGAGAACAAGCGCGCGGTGAAGGACAAGAACCTCGGCCCGCTGGTCGAGACGCACATGACGCGCTGCATCCACTGCACGCGCTGCATCCGGTTCTCGACCGAGGTAGCGGGCGTCGAGGTGCTGGGTGCGACCGGCCGCGGCGAGAACATGGAAGTCGGCACCTACGTCGAAAAGGCGATCGCGTCCGAACTGTCGGCCAACATCATCGACCTTTGCCCGGTGGGCGCGTTGACGTCCAAGCCATACGCCTTCGAGGCGCGGCCTTGGGAGCTGGTGAAGACCGAATCCGTCGACGTGATGGATGCGGTCGGCAGCAACATCCGCGTCGATTGCCGCGGCCGTGAGGTTCTCCGCGTGCTGCCCGTCCTCAACGAGGACGTCAATGAGGAATGGATTTCCGACAAGACGCGCTATGCCTGCGACGGTCTTGCGCGCCAGCGGCTCGACCGGCCCTACGTCCGGAAGGACGGCAAGCTGCAGCCCGCCACGTGGCACGAGGCGTTCGACGCCATCGGCGGCAGGCTGCGCGGCATGGACGGCTCGAAGATCGCCGCCATTGCGGGCGATCTGTGCGACGTCGAAGCAATGACGGCGCTCAAGGACCTTATGGCGGCTCTCGGCTCGGCGAATACCGACTGCCGTCAGGACGGGGCGCAGCTCTCGGCGGGATCGCGCGCGGGCTACGTCTTCAACACGACCATCGCCGGCATCGAGGATGCGGACGCGTGCCTGCTGATCGGCACCAACCCGCGCATCGAGGCGCCGATCGTCAATGCGCGCTTGCGCAAGCGCTGGGTCGCCGGCGGTTTCAAGGTCGGCGTTATCGGCCCGCAGGCGGACCTCACCTACACGTACGATTATCTCGGCGCCGGGCCGCAGACGCTCACCGAGATCGCCAACGGCACGCATCCGTTCGCGCAGATCCTCAAGGACGCCGAACGGCCGATGATCGTCGTGGGGCAGGGCGCGCTCGCCCGGGCCGACGGCGCGGCGGTTCTGGCCGCGGCGCGCGCGCTGGCGGACAGCGTCGGCGCGGTGGGCGACAGCTGGAACGGGTTCAACGTGCTGCACACGGCGGCGGCGCGCGTCGGCGGCCTCGATCTCGGTCTGGTGCCGGGCGAGGGCGGACGCGACGTCGCCGGCATTCTTGACGGTGCCTCCGACGGTTCGATCAAGCTGGTTTATCTCCTGGGCGTCGACGAAATCGACATGAGCCGCCTCGGCAATGCCTTCGTCGTTTACCAGGGCCACCACGGCGATGCCGGCGCGCACCGCGCCGACGTGATCCTGCCGGGCGCGGCCTATACCGAGAAAAACGCCACCTACGTCAACAC
>JAYPTI010000179.1:0-5700 GCA_038133505.1 Alphaproteobacteria bacterium | reverse complement strand
ATCCCCGGGCGACGACGCCGTCGACGACCCGTATCCCGGCCGCCGGCGACCGCATCGCGTTGCCGGCCCAGGGGCGCGACTGACGCCCCGGGTCGCCCGGCCCGCACGCGGCCCATGGAATCGCACTCGAAGAGCCCCCGGCGCGGAACGCGTATGGGAACGATGCGCAAAATGATCTATTAAGCTGGCATGACTGACAGGATGACCGGGCCGGACCCCATCGAACGCATTTTCTGCGCCGTCGACACCACCAAGCTCGACGAGGCGCTGCTGCTCGCCGAGATGCTCTCGGGCGAGGTCGGCGCGATCAAGCTCGGCAAGGAATTCTTCACCGCGCACGGTCCGCAGGGCGTGAAGCAGGTCGCCGATTTCGGGCACCGCATCTTTCTCGACCTGAAGTTCCACGACATTCCGAACACGGTCGCGGGCGGCATCCGCGCGGCGCTGCCGCTCAACTGCGCGGTGATGACCGTGCATGCCTCTGGCGGTCCGGCGATGCTGCGTGCCGCCGCCGAGGCGGCCGCCGAGGGCGGGCCGAAACGGCCCAGGATCGTCGCCGTCACCGTGCTGACCAGCCTCGACGATTCCGATCTCGACGCCGTCGGCCAGCGCGGGCCCGCCGCCGACCAGGTGCTGCGGCTGGCAAGATTGGCCGAGGCGTCCGGCCTCGACGGCGTCGTCTGTTCGCCGCAGGAGGTCGCCATGCTGCGCGCCGAGATCGGCGAAAGCTTCGCCCTTGTCGTGCCTGGCGTGCGGCCCGACTGGGCCGGCGCCGACGACCAGAAGCGGGTCATGACCCCGGGCGAGGCGGTCGCCGCCGGCGCCGATCATCTCGTCATCGGCCGGCCGATCACCCGCGCCGAGGATCCCGTCGGCGCGGCGCGACGCATCGCCGCCGAGATCGCAGGCGCGCTGGCGTGAGCGCATCCGGATGAGCTGCGACGTCAAGATCTGCGGCATCAGCAGTGCCGATGCGCTGGACGCCGCCGTCGCGGGCGGCGCGCGCTATGTGGGCTTCGTCTTCTTTCCGCGCTCGCCCCGAAACGTGACGCCTGACGAAGCCGGCGCACTCGCCGCCCGTCTGCCCGACGGCGTCGAGGCGGTTGCGCTGACCGTCGATGCGGACGATGCGCTGATCGACGGCATTCTCGCCGCCGCCGCCATCGACATGTTCCAGCTCCACGGCGCGGAGACGCCGGCGCGCGTCCGCGAGATCGGCGCACGGACGGCCACGCGCACCATGAAGGCGATCAAGGTATCGGCAACCGAAGATCTCGGCGCGGCCGATGCGTATCTGGAGGCGGCCGACATGCTGCTGTTCGATGCCAAGGCGCCCGCCGACATGAAGGGTGCGCTGCCGGGCGGCAACGCCGTCTCGTTCGACTGGACGATCCTGCACGGCCGCGACTGGCCGCTGCCGTGGATGCTGTCGGGCGGCCTCGATCCCGCCAATGTCGCCGACGCGATCCGGATATCGGGCGCGCCGGCGGTCGACGTGTCGTCCGGCGTCGAATCCGCGCCCGGGCGGAAAGACCCTGCCTTGATCCGTGCTTTCCTGGAAGCCGCGCAGGACGGTTCCGCTGCGGCGGAGAAAGCGCTAAAAATCCGTCCGTCATGACCGCAAAACCAAACTCATATCGCGCCGGCCCGGATGAGGACGGCCATTTCGGCATCTACGGCGGACGCTACGTCGCCGAGACGCTGATGCCGCTGCTGCAAGAGGTCGAAAAGGCCTATGAAGCCGCACAGGCCGATCCCGCGTTCCGGCGCGAGTTCGACGATCTGCTCGCGAACTATGTCGGCCGGCCGAGCCCGCTCTATTTCGCCTCGCGCATTACCGAGCATTGCGGCGGCGCGAAGATCTATTTCAAGCGCGACGAGCTCAACCACACCGGCGCGCACAAGATCAACAACACGCTGGGCCAGGTGCTGCTCGCGCGCCGCATGGGCAAGACGCGGATCATCGCGGAGACCGGTGCGGGCCAGCACGGCGTCGCCACCGCGACCGTCTGCGCGCTGTTCGGGCTGCCCTGCGTCGTCTTCATGGGCGCGACCGACATCGAGCGCCAGAAGCCCAACGTCTTCCGCATGAAGCTGCTGGGCGCCGAGGTCGTTGCCGTCAAGACCGGCTCGGCGACGCTCAAGGACGCGATGAACGCGGCGCTGCGCGACTGGGTCGCGCATGTCGACGATACCTTCTACGTCATCGGAACCGTCGCCGGCCCGCATCCCTATCCGGCGATGGTACGCGACTTCCAGTCGATCATCGGCATCGAGGCGCGCGAGCAGATCATGGAAGCGGAGGGTCGCCTGCCCGACAGTCTCGTCGCCTGCATCGGCGGCGGGTCGAACGCGATGGGCCTGTTCCATCCTTTCCTCGACGACGAGGGCGTCAAGATCTACGGCGTCGAAGCGGCGGGCGAGGGGGTCGAGACCGGCCGCCACGCGGCGTCGCTCACCGCCGGCCGTCCCGGCGTGCTCCACGGCAACCGCACCTACCTGCTGCAGGACGCGGACGGCCAGATCGAGGAGGCGCATTCTATTTCGGCCGGCCTCGACTATCCCGGCATCGGCCCGGAGCACGCGTGGCTGAACGATACCGGCCGCGTGGACTACGTCTCGGCCACCGACCGCGAGGCGCTGGATGCGTTCCAGCTGTGCAGTCGGCTGGAGGGCATCATCCCGGCGCTGGAGCCCGCGCATGCGCTTGCCTACGTGCTGCGTTACGCGCCTACGCTGCCGGCCGACCACCTTATCGTCATGAACATGTGCGGGCGCGGCGACAAGGACGTGTTTTCCGTCGCCGACGCGCTCGGGGTCGAGCTGTGAGCCGCATCGAGGCTCGTTTTGCCGCGCTGAGGGCCGAAGGCCGCGGCGGCCTCGTGACTTTCGTGACGGCGGGCGACCCGACCTACGACGTCTCGGCCGAGATCCTGAGCGGCCTGCCAGGCGCCGGCGCCGATGTGATCGAGCTCGGCATGCCGTTCACCGACCCGATGGCCGACGGTCCCGCGATCGAGCTCGCCGCCGGCCGCGCGCTGGCAGCCGGCCAGACGATGGCGAAGACGCTGGCGATGGTCGCGAATTTCCGCAAGTCGGACGATGCGACGCCGATCGTGCTGATGGGCTACTACAACCCGATCTACTCTTACGGGCCCGAACGCTTCGCGGCGGACGCGGGCGCGGCCGGGGTCGATGCGCTGATCGTCGTCGACCTGCCGCCCGAGGAAGAGGCCGAGCTCCGCCTTCCTTGCGACGCGGCGGGAATCGACATGGTGCGGCTGGTCGCGCCGACGTCCACGGACGCGCGAATCGGCACCCTCGTCGAAAACGCCGCCGGATTCGTCTATTATGTCGCCGTGCGTGGCATCACCGGAACAAGCTCCGCCGCGGCGAGCGATATCGCCGCAAATGTCGGGCGGATTCAGGCGCAGACCGACCTGCCGGTCGCGGTCGGCTTCGGCATTCGCACGCCCGACCAGGCGGCGGAGGTCGCGCGGGTGGCGGACGCGGCGGTCGTCGGCACCGCCATCGTGGAGCGGGTCGCCGGCGGCATCGGCGCCGACGGCAAGCCCTCCGCCGATCTCGTGACCGACACGCTGTCCTATGTCTCGGATCTGGCGGCCGCCGGCCGGAGGGCGCGCGCATGAACTGGATCACCAACTACGTCCGGCCGAAAATCCGCTCGCTCGTCGGCGCCAAGTCCGACGTGCCGGAGAATCTCTGGCTGCAATGCCCGTCCTGCGAACAGATGCTGTTCCACCGCGACCTCGCGGAAAACAGGAACGTCTGCAGCAATTGCGGCCATCACATGCGGCTCGCCGCGCGCGACCGGCTGGAGATGCTGTTCGACAACGGCAGCTTCGAGGAGATCGTAGTGCCCGAGGCGCAGGCGGATCCGTTGAAGTTCCGCGATCGCAAGCGCTATTCCGACCGGCTCAAGGAATCGCGGGCGAGCACCGGGCGTAACGATGCGATCATCGTCGCGCACGGCACCGTCGGCGGCCGGAAGACGGTCATCGCGGTGTTCGATTTCAAGTTCATGGGCGGCTCGATGGGAATTGCGGTGGGCAACGGCATCCTCGCCGGGGCGCGGCTCGCCGTCCTTCAGGAAGCGGCCTTCATCGTCATCCCGTCGTCGGGCGGCGCGCGCATGCAGGAGGGCATCCTCTCGCTGATGCAGATGCCGCGCACCACCGTCGCGGTGCAGGAGGTGAAGGAAGCGGGGCTTCCCTACATCGTCATCCTGACCGACCCGACCACCGGCGGCGTGTCGGCGTCGTTCGCCATGCTCGGCGACGTCGCCATCGCGGAGCCCGGTGCGATCATCGGCTTCGCCGGCGCGCGCGTCATCGAGGAGACGATCCGCGAGAAACTGCCCGATGGGTTCCAGCGCGCCGAATACCTGCTCGAACACGGCATGGTCGACATGGTCGTGCCGCGCGCCGAAATGGCGGAGACGGTGGGACGGCTTCTCAATCTCCTGATGCGGCGCGCGCCGCCGGCCGAGATCGTCCCGCTCGTGCCGGCAGAGGCGGCCGGAGACCCCAAAGAGGGCGGCGATGGCGGAGAAGCCCCCGCGCAGGAGTGACGCCGTCCTCGAACGGCTGACCGCGCTTCATCCTAAACTGATAGACCTGTCGCTCGACCGGACCGAGCGAATCCTGGCGCAGCTCGGCAATCCCGAACGCAGCCTGCCGCCCGTCATTCACGTCGCCGGCACCAACGGCAAAGGCTCGACCATTGCCTTCATGCGGGCCATCGCCGAGGCGGCGGGGCTCGACGTCCACGTCTACACCTCGCCCCATCTCGTCCGGTTTCACGAGCGCATCGTGCTGGCGGGCACGGAGATAGACGAGGACGCGCTCCTCGCCGTGCTCGAAGAATGCGAACAGGTGAACGCGGGCGTGCCGATTACCTATTTCGAGATCACGACGGCGGCCGCGTTTCTCTCCTTTTCGCGGACGCCGGCCGACCTACTGCTGCTCGAGACCGGCCTCGGCGGACGATTCGATTCGACCAACGTCATCGCGCGCCCGGCGGCGACCGTAATCGCGCCGATCTCGATCGACCACGTCCAGTTCCTCGGCGGCACGCTCGCCGACATCGCGTTCGAGAAGGCGGGCATCCTGAAGCCCGGGGTTCCGTGCGTGGTCGCACCGCAGGCGCCGGAGGCGTTGCGGGTGATCGAGGCTCGCGCGCGCGAACTGGACGCGCCGCTGTCGATCGGCGGCATCGACTGGACCAGCGCGCCGGTCGCCGGCGGGATGGTCTATCGCGATGACGGCGGCGAGATACATCTGCCGCCGCCGTCGCTGGCGGGAGCGCACCAATACGAAAATGCCGGCACGGCGATCGCCGCCCTGCGGCGCTGGAAGCCCGGCTTCTGGGGACTGGAGGAGTTTTCCGAAGGGGTATCGAGCGCACGCTGGCCGGCCCGGCTGCAGCGCCTGCGAACCGGGCCGCTTGTCGATCTGTTGCCCGACGGTGCGGAGCTCTGGGTCGACGGCGGCCACAATCCCGGCGCCGGCGCGGCGCTTGCCGACGCGGTGAAGGACTGGCGGCGCGCCGGGCCGGTCGCGCTAGTCTGCGCCATGCAGGAGAACAAGGACTTTTCGGGCTTCCTCGCCCCGCTCACGGCGCCGGCGCACCGCCTGGTCGCAGACGACCTGCCAGCGACCTCGCCGCGACAACCGGCCG
>JAYPTI010000178.1:0-5704 GCA_038133505.1 Alphaproteobacteria bacterium | reverse complement strand
CAAGAGGGATCCAGATGCCAATTCTCTAACTCAGCAAATGGACCCGGTTAAGGGGGGCAGGTCAATCTCTTCTACCGGGCAAAACTCCCGAGAAAACATGCAATTTCCATGCCATCTATCGATTCGCGTTTGATTTCAGCCGGTTGCCGGAATGGGGCGCTTGCCGCTGTCGCAAAGTTGTAAAATATGCCGACAATTCGGGAGGCAGAGACGTTAACGATCGACGCCCGCCGGAGCCCTCGGATCTTTCCGACGATCTCTGTTGTTGAATTGATATATATCATTCCAATATACATTGGTAAGATATAAATTCTTTCAACCCGAGAGCCGTTTTCAATGGACGTCAAAACACTCTGCCTCGGCATCCTCACCCGCGGCGACGCCACGGGCTACGAAATCAAGAAGCAATGCGGGGAAGGCCCCTTCTCCTACTTCTATGCGGCGGGGTTCGGATCCATATATCCGGCGCTGAATTCGCTGTGCGATGCCAACCTCGTCGCCGTCCGCGAGGTGCGCGAAGAAGGTCGCCCGACCCGGAAAATATACTCGATCACGGCAGCGGGTCGCCTGAAGCTGATGGAAGCCTTCTCGGCGACGCCCGCGCCGGACCGGCTACGGTCGGATTTCCTTCTCATGAGCTTCTTCGGCCATCTGCTGTCCGCCCGCCGCGTAGATGCCCTCATCAACCAGCGGCTTTCGTATCTTCGAGACCGCCTCGCCGAAATGCACAATTGCGAGGGAAATGACCTACCGAGCGGAGAAGCGTTCACCCTCGGCTACGGGATTGCGATTTACGAAGCCGCGGTCGACTATCTCGAAGGTCATCGGCATGAGATTGTCGGCGCCGTGCTGAAAGAAGAGCTGGCGACGGAAGCCGGGAAAATCGCCGAACCGCAACCGGCGACGGAGGACGACCGATGAGAAACCCGATCGTTATCGCAGGCGTTCTCGCAATCGGGGGCGCCGTCTGGATTGCCTCAGGCCAGTTTTCCGCCGGGGACAAGACGGCAAGCGCCAACGGCGTCGGCGCGACGGAAACCGAAGCGCCCCTCGCCGCCGTCAGGGTCCGCACGCTCGAGGCGCAGGAACGCCAGCGCTTCATCCGTATAAACGGCCGCACCGAGGAATCGCGCCGCGTCGTCATTCGCGCCGAAACGCCAGGTCCGATCTACGAGATCGACGTTCCGGAAGGTGCGGTCGTGAAGGAAGGACAGGTCATCGCCCGGCAGAGCGAAGAAGACCGCCGCGCCCTGTTGGCCGAGGCGCAGGCCCTGGAGAAACAGCGAAACATCGAGTACCGGGCTGCGTCGGAACTCGCCCGAAAGGGCTTCCGGTCCGGAACCAAGCTCGCGGAGGCACAGGCGCAACTCGAAGCGGCGCAGGCGCGGAGCAAGACGATGCGTCTCGACCTCGCACGGACGCAGATCAAGGCGCCGTTCGAAGGCATCCTGGAAACGCGACACGTCGAGAAGGGAGACTTCGTCCAGAAGGGCGACCAGATCGCGACGGTCGTCGATCTCGATCCCCTGCTCGCCGTCGGGTTCGTCAACGAACGCGACGTGGCGGCGATCGAGGTGGGCCGCAAAGGGCGTGTCCGCATCATCGACGGGCGCGAGGTAGAGGGGACGGTCCGCTTCGTCAGCACGGTGGCGGACGCCGCGACGCGTTCCTTCGCCGTCGAACTGGAGATACCGAACGAAGCGCGAAAGATCCGCGCGGGCCTGACCGGCGAGCTTCTGCTGCCGCTCTCCCCGGTCTCCGCCTTTCTCATCTCGCCTGCCTGGCTCGCCCTGGCGGATGACGGGGCGATCGGCGTTCGCGCCGTCGGCCCGAGCGACACTGTCGTCTTCGCGCCGGTGAAAGTGGTCGCCGATACGCCGGAGGGCCTCTGGATCAGCGGGCTGCCCGACCGAATTCGCGTGATCACGGTCGGCCACGAATTCGTCAAGACGGGTCAGCGGGTCCGAGCCGTTCTCGACGCACAGGCTGCCGGCACATGAGCCTGATCGACGCTGCCTTTTCGCGGTCGCGGACGGTCATTTCCGTCCTCTCCCTGCTGCTGATCGCCGGGATGTCGACCTACGTCAACATTCCCAAGGAGTCGCGGCCGGACGTCAATGCCCCGTTCATCTACGTCTCGATGACGCTCGAAGGCATTTCGCCCGAGGACGCGGAACGCCTGCTGGTCCGGCCCATGGAGACCGAGCTGAAATCGGTCGAGAGCGTGAAGGAGATGCGGTCGACCGCCTTCCAGGGCGGTGCGAACGTGCTGCTCGAATTCGAGGCCGGATTCGACGCGGACAAGGCCCTCCAGGACGTCCGCGAAAAAGTCGACATCGCCAAGACGGAACTGCCCGAGGACGCGGAAGAGCCGCGCGTGAACGAAGTGAATTTCGGGCTGTTTCCGGTCCTCGTCGTGACGCTGGGCGGCGACGTTCCGGAGCGGACGCTGCTCAAACTCGCCCGCGACCTGCAGGAGACGCTGGAAGGCCTGTCGAGCGTTCTCGAGGTCAATATCGGCGGCGACCGCGACGAACAGGTCGAGCTGATCATCGACCCGCTCCTGCTCGATTCATATGCGCTCGACCCCAAGCTGATCCTCGATTCGATCAACCGGTCGAACAAGCTGATCGCCGCCGGCAAGCTTCGATCCGACCGGGGCAGCTTCGCGGTGAAGGTGCCGGGACTGTTCGAGAACGTGAACGACATCCTCAACATGCCGCTCAAGGTCAACGGCGACAGCGTCGTGACCGTGCGCGACGTCACGTCGGTTCGCCGGACCTTCAAGGACCGCCAGACCTTCGCCCGGCTCGACGGAAAGCCGGCAATCTCGCTGGAGGTCAAGAAACGGTCCGGCGAGAACATCATCGAGACCGTCAATCGCGTCAAACAGGTCGTCGGGGAGGCGCAGCGCAACTGGCCCGAGAACATCGCGGTCTCCTTCTCGAACGACGATTCCAAGAACATCCGCGTGATGCTCAGCGACCTGCAGAACAACGTCCTGTCGGCGGTCCTGCTCGTGATGATCATCGTCGTCGGCGCGCTCGGGCTTCGCACCGGCCTGCTGGTGGGCATCGCCATTCCGGGCTCGTTCCTCACCGGCATTCTCGTGCTCGCCGCCTTCGGGCTGACGGTGAACATCGTCGTCCTGTTCTCTCTCATCCTTTCCGTCGGTCTGCTGGTCGACGGCGCGATCGTCGTCACCGAATACGCGGACCGGCGCATGATCGAGGGCGCAAACCGGAGCGCGGCCTACGCCGAAGCCGCCAAGCGGATGGCGTGGCCGATCATCGCATCGACCGCGACGACGCTCGCCGCCTTCCTTCCCCTCCTCTTCTGGCCCGGTCTCGTCGGCGAGTTCATGAAGTTCCTGCCGATCACGCTGATTGCGACGCTGACCGCGTCGCTCGCAATGGCGCTGGTGTTCGTGCCGACCCTCGGTGCCCAGTTCGGCAAGCCGGGCGCGGTCGATGCGCAAGCCGTCGAGCGCATGCGCGCGATGGAATCCGGGGACATCGACGCGGCGGGCGGTTTCACCGGCCTCTATGTCGGTTTTCTCCGGGGCGCCCTGCGGCACCCGGCCAAAATCGTCGCGCTTTCGGTCGTCACGCTGGTTGCCGCCTGGATGCTGTACGCGCATTACGGCCGCGGCTTCGAATTCTTTCCCAAGGTCGAACCCGACCGGGCCGTGATGAAGGTCTTCGCGCGCGGCAACCTGTCGGTCGTCGAACAGGCGCGTCTCGTCGGCGAGGTCGAGCAGCGCATCCTCGATCTTCAGCGCGAGCGGGGCGAGCTGCGGGCCGTCTACACCCTCTCGGGAGAACAGCCGCGCCGCGACAACACGCCGTCGGACATCATCGGAACGATCAATCTCGAATTCGGTTCCTGGGATACGCGGCGCCGGGCGGACGAAATCCTCGCCGACATCGTCGAAAGGTCGCGCGACCTGGCCGGAATCCATGTCGAGACCGCGAAGGAGGAAGCCGGCCCGCCGATCGGGAAGCCGATCCATATTCTGATCACATCTCCGGCGCTGGAGACGATCGAGCCGGCAACGGCCAAGATCAGGGCGCATCTCGACAGGATGACGGGGCTCAAGGACATCGAGGACGGACGCCCGGTCCCGGGCATCGAATGGGAGCTGCGGGTGGACCGCGCCCAGGCGGCGAAATTCGATGCCGATGTCTCGCTGATCGGCAATATCGTCCGGCTGGTGACGAACGGCCTCAAGGTGTCGGACTACCGTCCCGACGACGCGGACGACGAGATCGATATCGTCGTCCGCTTCCCGACCGAGTTCCGCACGCTTTCCGAACTGGACCGGATCCGTGTCCAGACCGGCAAGGGCCTCATCCCGCTGAGCAACTTCGTCACGCGTACGCCGAAACCGCAGACCAGCGAGTTGCGACGCACCGACTCGCGGCGCTCCATGACGGTGAAGGCGGACGTGCTGCCCGGAATCCTCGCCGACAACAAGATGCAGGAAATCCGAACATGGATTTCGAAGGAAGCGAAACTCGATCCCCGCGTCGTCATCGAATACAAGGGCGAGGACGAGGAACAGAAGCGCGCGGCGGCGTTTCTCGGCCGCGCCTTCGGCGTGGCACTGTTCCTGATGGCGATCATTCTCGTCACCCAGTTCAACCGCTTCTATTCCGCGTTCCTCATCCTCACCGCCGTCATTATGTCCACCGTGGGCGTCATGCTGGGATTATTGGCGATCGGTCAGCCCTTCGGGATCGTGATGAGCGGCATCGGCGTGATCGCGCTCGCCGGGATCGTCGTGAACAACAATATCGTCCTGATCGATACCTATGACCGGATCGCGAAGGAGACGGACGATGCCGTCGAGGCGATTTTGCGGACCGGCGCCCAGCGTCTGCGCCCCGTCCTGCTGACGACCGCCACCACGATCTTCGGCCTTCTGCCGATGGTCACGCGGGTAAATATCGACTTCGTCACCCGCGACGTCTCCATCGGCGCGCCGTCCACCCAATGGTGGCAGCAGCTCTCGACCGCGATCGCGTTCGGGCTGGCATTTGCGACGATCCTCACGCTGGTCGTGACGCCCTCCCTGCTGATGATCCGCTCCAATGTCGCCGCCTGGCGGGATCGCCGAAATGCCAAGGCCGATACGCCGGTTGCCGCGCACCGATAACGTCAATTGCGAATTGCACCTGGTCGGCCCCGACGGATTGACCCCTCCTTCAGAGCGGACATAATCCGCCCCGAGACGTAACAGGGACGGGAACCGCGTCAATTCGCGGGACGAGAAGGGACCGATGACAATCGACATGTCACGGCAGCCGGAGCTTGCGCTGCCATTCGAATCGACGCGTGTAATCCTCAGGAAATGGGCGGATCGCGACCCGGACAAGACTGCGATCGTCGATCTCGACCAGAACGACAAATCGATCAGCTGGGGCAGGCTCGCGGCCGAGGCCGACCGGGTGGCGCAGTGCCTCAAGGACCGCGGCGTGGGTCCGGGCGACAAGGTCGCGCTGCTTTCCGACGAGTTCATCGAAAAGCTGATCATCTGGATGGGCATATGGCGCCTCGGCGCGGCGGTGTGTCCCCTGAACGTGGAAATGAACGAGGCGCATCTCGTCGAGATCCTCGAGGGCATCGAGCCGGTTCTCACACTGTGGCACGAGGACCTCAACGGCCCGAAAATCACGGCCGGTCTCAAGACGCCGGCGATCCG
>JAYPTI010000177.1:0-5735 GCA_038133505.1 Alphaproteobacteria bacterium | reverse complement strand
CCCCGTGGCACGGCTATCCGCTCGGTGCCTGGACCGAGGAGAACGCCGACGAGGCTGAAAAGGCGGTGACAGGCCGCTATTTCGAGACGGGCGAGAAGCTCGCGGGGCGGCGGAAGCCTACGGGCTAGAGGCTACTCCGGCACCGTCTCGCCTGACCTGCCGAATTCCGCCGGCATGCCCTTGAATTTCGGCAGCCCGTCCGGCATCGCGAGCGACCAAGATCCGTAGAAGATGTGGGCGCTCGGCTCGAACGGATATTCCGGCAAGGTGTCCGGATAGAACTCCTCGAGAGCGTCGCCTGGTATCTCGCACAGCACGTGGCCGCCGCATTTGGTGCAGAACTTGCGGTTGGCCGACGGCGTCTTTTTGAACGTGCCCAGATCCTCCGCGCCCCGCGTCACGCGTATGCTGCCCGCGGGGACGACCACAATGGGGCTGACTGGTGTGCCGCTCCAGGACGCGGAGATGCGGCAATGGCAGTAGGCCTCGGCGACCGCCTCGCCCGTCACGTCGAATTCGACCGCGCCGCAGGCGCAGCTACCGCTGTAGGTGGTCATGGGGCGGCTCTCCCTATGCCGAGGCCAGCGCCGCGCCTTCCGCCAACGCCTTCAGCTTCGCCCAGACGATCGACGGCAGCACGTGGCCCATGCCGGCGAACGTGCCGTAGCCGCAGTCGGTGCCGGCCAGCACGCGTTCCTGGCCGACGATGTCGGTGAAGCGCTTGAGGCGCTGGGCGATCAGGCGCGGGTGCTCGACATAGTTCGCCGTCGAGTCGACGACGCCGGGGATCAGCACCGTGTCGTCGGGGATGGCGGCGTTCGCCCAGTCCTCCCACTCGTGCTCGTGGCGCGGGTTGGAGGCCTCGAAGACCAGCGCCTGCGGGCGCGCGCCGAGGATGGCGTCGAACAGTTTGGTCACTTCGATGTCGCGCAGGTGCGGCGCCGGGTAGTTGCCCCAGCAGATGTGGAGCCGCAGCATCTCGCGCGGGATGTTGGCGGTCGCGTGGTTCAGCGCCTCGACGTTGCGGGCGACCTTCTTGAGGTAATCCGGCTCGGTCTCGTTCTGGTAGTAGGTGTGGCGGCCCATGCCGATGTCCGGGCAGTCGAGCTGGAGGACGAAGCCGGCCTCCACGATCCGCTCGTATTCCGTCCGCATGGCGTCTGCGAGCGCTTCGACGTAGGCGTCCTCGTTCGGGTAATGGGTGTTCGGGATGAAGATCGCGAGGACGCCCGGCGAGGCGGCGTTCATGAAGACCTCGCGGCCCGGCGCGTCGGCCATCGCCGCCTTCATGTGCGCGATGTCGGCCTCGAGCAGCTCGATATTCTTGTAGGCGATGTCGCCGACGCAGTATTGCGGCAGCGAGTTCTGGGAGCCGGCCCGGGCCTTGGCGCGCAGCTCGGCGAGCTCCGGAAAGTCGGCGACGTCGGCGTGGGTCGGACGCACCGGCGCTTCGCCGACGACCTCGCTGGCATCGGCGACGCCGGTCAGCCGGTGGCGGACATAGAACGTGTAGGCGGGCTTGCTCATCTCGCCGTCGCAGATGACGTCGATGCCGGCCTCGACCTGCTTCCTGACGCAGTCGCGCACCGCGTCCGCCGATGCCTTGTCGAGCGCGGCCGCGTCGTAGGCCTCGTTGCGATCCTGGGCGAGCAGGATGTCGAGCAGCGCCTGCGGCCGCGGCAGGCTGCCGACGTGGGTCGTGAGGATGCGGTCGGTGCTGAGTTTCACGTTCAAAGCTCCTTCGCGTCGATCAGCACGAAAGCGATCGAGCAGTTCTCGGTGCCGCGGTTGGCCCAGGCATGGTTGGTGCCGCGCTGGACGACCACGTCGCCGGCCTTCAGATGCACTTCGTCCTCGTCGACTAGCATGTCGATCTCGCCCGACATGACGATGGCGTAGTCGACGCTGCGCGTGCGGTGCATGCCGGGATGGCGCACCGGCCCGCCGCTGTCCGGATCGAGACCGAGTTCTTTCTTCATGTCCTCGTTGCTGACCGCGTCGTTGTCGGGCGTGAACTCGACGATGCGGAACACGTGCCCGCCGTCGGGCGGTGCGACGCCGATCTGGCGGTCGGCCTTGTCGACGTCGCCGGTATTGTCGGACGGCGTGTCGTCCTCGACCCACAGCAGCGTGGACGCGATCCCGTTCGCTTCGCGGACGCGGATGTTCCTGGCCGTGTCGTCGATGGCGATGATGGCGGTTCCCTTGTCGTCGTGGCCCGTGACGACCCGGCGGATTTCCTTGGGCACTTGATCCCTCCCTCAGTGCATTTGTTCGCGGGAGTTTAGGCGTCCGGCGGCCGTTACGCACGCCTGCATTGACAGGGGTCCCGCTTTCCACTGTCATCCCCGCAACAGAGGGAGATAGAGATGGCCACGACGCTCTACGACGACGCGCCGCTGGACGTGCGGGCGGACATCCGCGCCGCGCACGCGCAACGGCTCGACGAGATCGCCTCGCCAGGCACCTGGTTCGACGCCAAGACCCGCGTCGCGATCGCCGCCGAGGCGCGAAACGCCAAGGGCTGCAAGCTGTGCGCCGACCGCAAGGCGGCGCTGTCGCCGTTCGCGGTCGACGGCACGCACGACAGTCTCGGCGAGCAGCCGCAGACCATCGTCGAGGTGATCCACCGGATCGCGACGGATCCCGGACGGCTGACGCAGCGCTGGTACCGGAACTGCCTCGAAAGCGGGCTGACAGAAGAGGAGTATGTCGAGATTGTGGGCGTCACCTGCTCGACGATCTCGCTCGATACGTTCGCGCGCGCCGCCGGAACCGGCCGGCTGCCGCTTCCTGCGCCCAAGGCCGGCGAACCGTCGCGAGAGCGGCCCGCCGAGGCGAAGCCGGACGATGCCTGGGTGCCGTGGGTCGCGGCCCAGGACGCCGGGGAAAGATGGGGCGACCAGTTCGGCCCGGCGGCGTCCAATATCCGGCGCGCGCTCAGCCTGGTGCCCGACGAGGCGCGGGCGTGGTTCGACGTCGTCGATACCCAGTATCTGAACGCCGAACAGATGCGCGACTTCGACACGATGCACCGCGCCATCGACCGCGCCCAGATCGAGCTGGTCGCGGGCCGGATATCCTTCCTCAACCAGTGTGCGTATTGAACGACCAGCCATACGGCACTGCTCCGTGCGAGCAGCCAGCACATCGGAACGGAAGTGGATTTGACGGCCATCAGCGGCGAGGCGGCGGGCGACGGCGGGATCGCGCACGGCGCGATCCTCGCGGAGTTCGCGGAGGCGGTCTGGGACGACGACGAGGCGCGGCTCGAGGCTGCGCGTCAGGCGGTGATCGACGCCATGGGACCGGCGGCGCTGATCGACGCCGCGGGTGTCGCGGCGACGTTCAATGCGATCGACCGCATCGCCGATTCGACCGGCATTCCCATCGACGCCGCGCGCATCGAGCCGACGGCGGACTTCCGTGCGTCTCTCGGGATAGACGCGTTTCCGTCGCGAACCGCGCAGGAGGGATGAGGCGGACCTGATGGACCTGTCGCTTTTCTATCTGCCGACCTGGCGCGACGGGTACGGCGTTTCGCTTACCGACTACTATCGGGAGATGACGGAGAGCGTGGTGCTCGCCGACGAACTCGGCTGGGCGCGAGCGCTGACGACCGAGCATCATTTCCACTATTACGGCGGTGCGGTTCCCAATCCCGCCGTCATCCTCGCCGCGTGGGCGCAGGCGACGACGCGCATCCGCCTCGCGCCGACCGTCTCGCTGATGCAGCTCCGCGATCCGCTGAAGGTCGCGGAGGACTACGCGTTGCTCGACCAGCTGTCGGGCGGCCGGGCCGACATGAGCGTCGCCAGCGGCTTCGTGCCGCACGAGTTCGCGGCCTTTCATATTCCGCGGGAAGAGGTGGCGGCGCGCATCGCCGAAGGGTTGGACGTCTGCAAGAAATTCTGGACGGGCGAACCGTTCGCGCACGAGGGCGATTTCTTCCGGTTCGACCGGCTCAAGCCGTGGCCGTGGGCGGTGAACGGCGCGTTGCCCATCTGGAACGCGGCGTCGAATTCGCAGTCGAGCTTCGTCAACGCCGCCGAGCGCGGATACCGGCTGATGATGAACCAGTACCCGATGAGCTTCGAGTCGCTCGCCGAGAAGTTCGGCTGGTATTGCGAGACCTGGGAGAAGGCGGGGCGCAAGACGTCCGAGCGGAAGGCGATGGTCTCGTTCATGGCGCATATCGCCGATACAGAGGAACAGGCGATCGAGGAGGCAAAGGCCGCCCTTCAGGAACATGCCGGCGCCTATCAGAAGGTCGCGAGCGGCCGCCAATGGGACACGGATTACGAAGGCGACGTCTCCATCCTGCTGTCGATGTGCGAGGACGACGACTGGAAGGATGTCTTCCGCCGCCGCACGCTGATCTGCACGCCCGAACAGGCGGCGGAGCGCATGCAGCGCTATGTCGACCTCGGCTTCACCGAGATGTCGTTCATTGCCCGTTTCGCCGGGCTGACCCACGAGCAGACCTGCACCACGATGCGCCGGATCACGGAGGAGGTGCTGCCGATGATGGGCAACGCCGTCCGCGCCGCGGAATAATTTCATCCAAGGGAGGAAAGACCGATGACACGCATACGAATTCTCGAACCCGATGACATGACCGCCGAGCAGCGCGAAATCTACGAGCGGTTCGCCGCCGAGGGAAAACCCCATGCGGGACCGTACTGGGCCTATATCCGCCACCCCGCGCTGATGCAGCTCTGCTCGGATGTCGGCGAGTGGTTCCGCGACAGCAACCTGTCGGGGCGCGAACGCCAGCTCGCCGTGCTGACCGTTATCCGTCACTGGGATGCGAATTACCCGTGGGCGGTTCAGGTGCGCAATTCGCTGGCCGCAGGCGTCACCCAAGCCGAGGCCGACGCGATCAACAATCGGCGCGATCCGGGACTCACCGATCCGCGCGAGCAGATGGCGCACGAGGTGGCGCTTCAGCTGACCGCCAAGCACCGGCTGACGGAAGCGACATATAACCGGGCAATCGAACTGTTCGGCGAGGAGGATTTCGTCGCGCTCGCCTCGGTGATCGGTTTCTTCGGGATGGTGTGCACGACCGCGAACAGCATCGACGCCACTCCGCCCGACGCCGCGCCCGACCGGCTCGTCTGAACCCGGGAGCAATCGTATGTCAGTCGCCCGCCATCCGCGTCCCAACGACCTCGCCGACTGGACGCCGGAGCAGTTGATCGAGCGCTTCGTCGGCCGCTTCAAGGACAAGGTCCCTGACTGGGAAGCCTTCGAGGACGCCAAGATCGAGGGCTGGAAGCGCGCGCAGCACCGCTTCATCGGCGCCGGCGGATCGGGGAAGCACAACGATCCGAATTCCATCCCGGCGCGCGGCTTCACGCTGAGCATCATGTATGTCGAGCCGGGGCAGGGGAACGCGCCGCACACGCACGAGGTCGAGGAGGTTTTCTTCGTCCTCAAGGGCATCCTGTCGGTCTTCATCGAGGACGAGGACGGGAATCGCGTTACGCGTCGGCTGGGGCCGTGGGAGTGCATCGCGTGTCCGCCGGGCGTGATCCACGGCTACGACAACGACAGCCTCGAGCCGGTGTGGTTCCAGGTCATGCTCGGCCGAGGTCAGCCGGAAACGATGGGCTATGCCGACGACACCCTCTACCAGAACCGCGACGGGCACCTGAGAGACGGCGACTGAGCCGTCATCTTCAGCCGCAGAAGGGACAGCCGTAGGCCGCGGCCGCTTCCATGATCTCGAT
>JAYPTI010000176.1:0-5819 GCA_038133505.1 Alphaproteobacteria bacterium | reverse complement strand
TGTCGTCGTAGATACGGAGCGTCTTGTCCTCGACCTCCAGTTCGTCGAACAGCCGTTGCGCCGACGAGGCCGGCACCATGTGATCGCGCGCGCCGTGCGTGACCAGCATCGGGCATTCGATATTGGCGAGCTTGCCCTCGAGATTGAAGTCGGCGAGGTACGCCCGCGCTGCGGCGTCCGAGTCCGTGCCGGTGATCCACTGGAGCTGCTCGTGGAGCGGCGGATAGGGCTCGTACAGGTCCTTGAGCACGTCGTAGAGCGCGCCCCACACGACGCAGGCCTTGATGCGGCGCTCGAAACTGACCGCCCGCGGCGCGTAGTAGCCCGCCATCGAGCCGCCGATCAGCCCGATCCGGTCCTTGTCGACGTCGTTGCGGGTTTCCAGATAGTCGACGGCGGCGCTGAAGACCCGCTCGTAGTCCGGGATCGTCGGCAGGCCGAGCACCCGGATCGACTTGCCCTGCCCCGGCCCGTTGAACAGGAGAACCGCGGCGCCGCGCGCCGTCATTTCCTGCGCGCCGCGGAAAAGCTGTTCCTCGGGCAATGCGTCGGCGCCGGTGGGGAAGATGATGACCGGCGGCGGCGTTCCGCGCGCCGCGGTGCGCGGCGGCAGGAACAGTCCTTCGAGCTCGTTGCCGTCGAACGGGATCGCGATCTTTTCGTAGGCGTGCGGCGTCAGGTCGATGCCGGTGTAGAAGCAGTCGACGCAGCGCTCGTACATCGGGAGCTTGCGCGGGTCCTTGCCCTTCAGCACGCGTTCGGCCGAGCGGTAGTAGGTGAAAGCCCGCCAGTAGGCCTGGCCGGCGGTCACGTCATGGCCGTTGTCCCGCGCCTCGTCGGCGAGCGCCTTTATCCGGTCGCCGAGCTTGAAGAAGGCCTCGTACCAGTCCTCGTCGTTGCCCGCCCGCACGTCCCGAACGGCATGGAACAGCTCGTTCGTGTCCGCGCCGCCCTGCATCGCCTCGTAGAACAGCCAGACGAGATGGAAGGAGAAGACGACCGACTCGCGCCTGTCGTCGGACCAGTACTGGAACATCGCTCTCCCTCCCCGTGCGTCAGCCCGCCGGCGTCAGCCGGACCGTCCCGAGATCGCAGTCGCCGTCCGTCGTGACGACGGCCACATGCTCCGCATAGCCGGCCTTGCGCACCGTCACCCGGTACTTGCGGTTCTCGGTGAGCCCGCGGAGCCAGAATTCGCCGAACGCATCGGTCGAGGCGGTCTCCTCTGCGTCTTCGACGAGGTCGGCAGCGACGATTTCCGCGCCGTCGATCACCTCGTCGGCGGCATCGTCGATCACGATCCCCGCGATCCACGGACGTGGCAGGCCCTTCCATTTGACGCGCGGTTCAGCGCCGTATTCGGGGTGGAACTGTTCGAGCGTGCCGTCATCCGCCGCCTCGGCCGCCGCGCCGAACAGGATCGAGACGTGCGGACAGACGTCGGCGCATCGTGGCTGCAGCCCTTCGTCGACCCGGTGGGCGCACCCCGTGCACTTCTGCGCGATATCGAGATCCTCGTTCATGTAGATCACGTCGTAGGGGCAGGCCTCCTGGCACAGCCCGCAGCCGTTGCACAGGGCGGGGTCGATCCACACGATGCCGTCGTCGCGCGTCTTGATGGCGTCGTGCGGGCAGACCTTGGCGCAGGGCGCGTTCTCGCAATGCTGGCACATGACGGGCAGGAAGCTGACGCGCAGCCGCGGCATCGTCCCGCGCTCCCGCTTGTCGATGCCGACCCAGAAATGGCCGCCTTCGGGCTGGGGCTTCGTCCACGGCGCATACTCGCTGTCGACGTGCTCGTCCTTGCAGGCGACCACGCAGAGCTGGCAGCCGGTGCAGGTTTCCGCATCGATGACGAACATGCTCATACTCCCTCCTCCATCCGGTCCGGCACGGTGGCGCTTCGCCCGAGCCCCGTGCCGGGAACGATGCCCGACGGATCGACGGGCGCGACGTCGACGAGAAATCCGCTGACGTTCATCTCCGGCACCGAGATTTCGGCGCGCTCGCCGTATTTCTCCTGCGGCGTCGGCGCGATCAGGTTGATGCAGCCGCCGCGGTCGACCAGCGTGTTGTTGAGCATCGCGAGGTCCATCTTGGCGCCGTGATCGATCGACAGCGCGCCCGGAATGATGCGCTGGGTGACCATGGCGCCGGCGAGAACCGAGCCGCGCTCGTTGTAGACCATGACGACGTCGCCGTCGGAAATCCCGCGCGCCGCGGCGTCGTCGGGATGAATCCAGCACGGCTCGTACATGTATCCGTCCGGCCCGCGCACCTTCGTCGCCTCGCGAATCCATTCCAGATCGTCGCCCTGGACGTGGAAGCGGAAGCGCGGGTGGTTCGCCATGACCGAGAACGGATACTTCTTCGACCGGGCGGTGCCCTGGAGTTCGGGATGCGGCATCCACTTGGCGAGCGGCGGCCGTTCGGCATTGTCGGGATCGAGTTCGCGGATGCGCTCGGAGACGAATTCGATCTTGCCGGACGGCGTGTCGAGCCCGTCGGCCTTCTCGAAGAACCAGCTCAGCCCGCCGGTCTTCTCGCCGTAGCCGTATTCCTTCTTGATATCGACCCACTCTTCCCAGGTCGGACAGTCGTAGACGACGAACTTGCGTTCCTTGAATTCCTCCCACGAGACGCCGAGCTTCGTGTGGGCCAGCGTCCCCTCGTAGGCGTTCTTCAGCCACTCCTGGGCTTCCGGGAATTGCGCGTCGAGTCCGAGACGGAGACCGATCTGGCGGTGGATCTCGTAGTCGCTCAGCGAGTCGCCGACAGGCTCTATCGCCTGGTCCTGGTAGAACATGGCCAGCACGTCGCTGCGCTGAACGACGGCGAGGTCCTCGTGCTCGTAGCTCGTCTGCGCCGGAAGGATGATGTCCGAATACGGGATGTCGTTCTCCATCCACGGATGGACGCCGACGACGAAATCGACCTTCGGGTTGCGCAGCGCCTCAAGCCAGTTCCAGCCGTAGCCCCAGCTTCCCGGCTGGCTGCCGTTCTCGTTCCAGACCACCCGGATGCCGGGATGGTCGTCGGTCGGCGGGAACCGGTACTTGTTGAACTGGTCCTCGGTCTTGGCGAGCGCCGCCGTGGTGCTGCGCCACTCGATCCGGGGATCGTTGATCGCCTCGGCGGCAAGCGTGCGCGGAATGAAGATCGGCGACTTGGGCCCGTGTCCGATCGCGTATTCGATCATCGGGCTCAGCGCGACGCCTTTCATGTCGACGTCGACGTAACGCGGCACCTGCGCCAGCGACTTCTTGTAGAAGGACGGCGCGCCGGTCCGCAGGAACTGGCGACCGGGGCTGCCGAAGCCCTGCATCGCCAGCACGTAGGCCTCGGTGCGCGTGGCGAGATGCGACAGCGTGCCCCGCACCTTGGGCCCGCCGAAATAGACCGACAGCGTCGTCTTCTTGCGCGCCCATTCGCGGGCAAGCGCGCGGATCATATGCGCCGGAATGCCGGTGATCTCCGACGCCCAGGCCGGCGACTTCTCGACGCCGTCGTCTTCGCCGAGAACGTGCGCCCGGAACTCGTCGAAGCCGAGCGTGTGCGTCGCGAGATACGCCTTGTCGTAGGTGTCCTCCGCGATCCACACATGCGCGACGGCGAGATAGAGCGCCGCGTCGGTGTTCGGCTTGATCGGTATCCACGTGTCGGCGTGGACGGCGCCGGCGTGATTCAAGTCGGGCGAGATCGCCACGATCTTGATCCCGGCGCGCTTCAGCCATTTGGGCATCTCCAGCGCGATGCCGCCCGACATGCCGAAACCCGTCGCTTCCGGGTCGTTACCCGAAAAGATGACCATCTCGGCATGTTCCAGCACGTCGTCCCAGACCGCGTCCTGGATCGGCTCGCCGAGCGAGTGATCGAAGCCCCAGACGTGCTTTGCGCCCCAGTAATAGCCTTCCCAGCTGTCGGGGTTGCGCACCTGCTGCGTCCACCAGCCCCAGTCGAGATGCTCCCGGATCATGTCGAACAGGTAGTGACCCCAGAAGTGCAGCGACTGCAGATAACCGCTCTGGCCATGGCCGTCGGCCTGGACCAGAACCGGCTCCATGGAGCCGTATTTCTCCTTCACGCGCTTCAACTGGTCGACGACGATGTCGAGCGCCTCGTCCCAGCCGATGCGCCGGTAGCCGCTGACGCCGCGCCCCGACGGGTTGGGGTTGTCGGGGCTCCAGTCCTCGCGGATCAGCGGGTAGCGGACGCGCGTGTCGGAATCGACGCGCTGTTTGGCGGCGAACGCCAGCGGCATCTGCACTTCCTTGCGGGGGCGCGAGAAGGTGCCGCGCGACGTCTTGATCTCGTAGAGCCGGACGTCTTCCGGAATGTAGAACGGCAGGGACCGGACGATCTTGCCGTCTTCGACGTGGCATTCGAGCGGAAAATTGGATCGCGCGAGCCCGCTTCCCGGATGCGCGACATAGACCACCTTGCGGCCTTTATCCTTGGCCATCTTCACTCCTCCCCTTGGGCCGCCGCCGCTGACGGGGCCGACCCGAATTCCCGCCTTATTTGAAACAGGCCGGGCGCGCTTAGGCAAGACGCGGCACGGGTGGTGCGCGCCTGCGTCGCGCTGGTACAGTTCCCGAAACAGCCGCAATGCGGGAGGAAACGGGATGAAATGGTGCCGCATCGAGACGCGGGACGGACCGCGCTTCGCCTATGTCGAAGGCGAAACGGCCGTGCCGGTCGACGGAACGCCTTTCGGGAAACACGAGCGTGCGGGCGATCCGATCGCACTCGCCGACGCGAAACTCCTCGTGCCGGTCGTCCCGGGCACGTTCTACGCCATCGGCTCGAACTACCGCGATCACGTCATCAAGATGGCCGAAATGCGAAACCGCGAGCCGATCTGGTACGAGCGCCCGCGTGTCGGCTATCGCGCCAACAGCGCCCTGATCGCAGACGGCGAGGACATCGTGAAGCCCGCCGATTCCACCGACGCGTTCCAGTACGAGGCGGAAATCGTCGCGGTGGTCGGCAAGCCGGGCCGCAACCTGACGCCCGAGCAGGCGCGAAATATCATCTTCGGCTGGACCATCGGCAACGACGTCAGCGAACGCACGTGGCAGGCGAGCGATCCCACGAACATCCGCGCCAAGAACAGCGACACGTTCAAGCCGATGGGCCCGTTCATCCTGGAAGGCAACGACGTCGCCGGCATGCGAACCGACGTCCGGCTCAACGGAGAGACGATGCACTCGTTCGACACGTCGGCGATGATCTTCGATGCGGCGGCCGTCATCAGCGAGATCTCGCGTTACAACACGCTGAGCCCCGGCGACGTGGTCTGGCTCGGCACCGACGAACTGCCCCGGAACATGAAACCGGGAGACTATCTCGAGATCGAGATCACCGGAATCGGCGTACTGCGGAACAGGGTCGTCGCGGAAGCCCGCTGAACGGGCGCGTCAGAGCTTGCCCACTGCGCGCAGCACGTCTTCCGGCGTGATGGGGATATCGCAGACCGCGCCGCCGAACGGCGAGATCGCATCGTTGACGGCGCTGAGGATCGTCTGCGGCACGCCGGCCATGCCGCTCTCGCCCGCGCCTTTGGCGCCGAGTTCGGACTTGGACGTCGGCGTCACCACATGGCCGACCGACACGTCGGGCATTTCGGAGGCCATCGGCACCAGATAGTCCGCCATCGTCGCGTTCTGGAGCTGGGCGGACCCGTCGTAGAGACAATGCTCGTAGAGCGCATCGCCGAGGCCGTGGATGACCGCGCCGCGCTGCTGTTCGTCGACGAGCTGCGGATTGATGACGCGGCCGCAGTCCTCGACCACCCAGTAGTTCAGCACCCGGACAAA
>JAYPTI010000175.1:3383-5850 GCA_038133505.1 Alphaproteobacteria bacterium | reverse complement strand
GGATATCGTCGTGCCAACCCTCGAAGTCGGCCTTCAGCGCCTCCCACGGCAGCTTGTTGGTCCAGGATTCTTCCGAAACCTCGGTCTTCTCGATGCAACCGACGAAATTGAAGATTTCGCCGCCGCGCAGGTAGTAGCAGACCGCGTGACCGCCCGGACCCATCCAGACTGACATGACCTTGCCCATGAAATCCGCCGGGAGCTTGCTGGCCGGGATCGTCAGGCGCCATGCGCCGTCGCCCGTGTAGGTGGCGGGCACGTCGCCTGCGATGCGCCGCCGGACGATCGATTTCAGGCCGTCGGCGCCGATCAGCATGTCGCCGCGCGCCTCCTCGCCGTTCGCAAACCGGATGGCGACGCCGTCATCGTCCTCTTCGAACTCTATCGCCGTGTGATTGAGCTTCACGACGTCGGACTTCAGTTCGATCGCCCGGTCGGCCAGCAACTGGTGCAGGTCGGCGCGGTGCGCCTGGTAATAGGGGGCGCCGTGCAACCGCTCGTGATGGTCGGCCAGATGAAAGCGATGGATTTCTTCGCCAGTATCGTAAAGACGGAAGACATAGGCGCCGGGCTTCACGCCGATCTTCGCCATCTTCTCGCCGAGACCGAGATGGTTGAGAACGTGCATCGCATTGGCGCTGACCTGGATGCCCGCGCCGACTTCGCCCAGGGCGGGCGCCTGCTCGTAAATCGTCACGTCGTGTCCGGCCAGCATCAGGTTGGACGCCGCGGCGAGACCGCCGAGGCCGGCGCCGACGATAATAATCTTCACAACTCGGTCCTTTCGGTTCCGTCGATTCAGACAAAGGACGGAGCGCCCGGAGACAGGCACGCCGCCATCTTACAGTTAGGTCTCAGCAGCCGATTTATACAGATCAACCGCGCGCAAGCATGTCGAATTTGTCGCCGGTCTTATTCCGCCGCCTGCCGCCCTGCGCCGGTCCACACGGTCTCGATCCCGGCCGTGTCGGTGACGAGGCCGAATCGATGGTTGACCGTCTGCAGGGTCGATTCGTGCAACGACATGTCCCAGCTCGCCGTCGCGTCGGACGGGATGCAGACGTAATAGCTGGTCTCGAACGCGTCGCGCAGCGTGCTCTCGACGCAGACATTGGTCGAAACGCCCGTCGTGATGACGGTCCGGATGCCGCGGCTGCGCAGCACCATATCGAGGTCGGTTCCCTTGAAAGCGCTATAGCGATGCTTCCAGACGACCAGTTCCCCGTCCGCGGGCGACAGCTCGTCGATGAATTCGGCGCCGTCGGTGCCGGAGATGCAAAGCTTGTCGGACGAATATGTCGACCGCCGCCGCTGGGCGAGCCACGGCCCCGAATCCGAGCCGTGATCCGGATAGGTCGAGAAACCGACATGGCAGACGAGCGCGCCGGACGACCGCGCCGCGTCCAGCAGGCGTCGCATCGTCGGGATAACGCTCCGCGTCGCCGTCAGGTCGCGGCCGGCCTGGTCGCACAGGTAGCCGTCATAGACGAGGTCCTTCTGCATATCGATCAGGAGGATAGCCGTGTGTTGGGGCGCGATCCGCTCTTCGAGCGTCGCGAGAATTTCGGGTTCCATGGTTGAGGTGTCCCTGCTTGCGTTTGCAACAATCTATCACACCCGGGCTTCGACCGGCATAGCCCGCAAGTGCGGCCCGCGCTATCGTGCCTGTATGAGTTTCTTCGACGGTTTCGCCCTTGAGCATGTGGAACTGCCGCAGGGCACGGTCCGGTTGCGGCACGGCGGCAGCGGCCCGCCGCTTCTGCTGATCCACGGCAATCCGCAGACCCATGCGATGTGGCATGCGGTGGCGGGCGACCTCCGGGATTCCTTCCACGTGATCTGCCCGGACCTGCGCGGCTACGGCCAATCCTTCAAGCCGGAGGCGACCGGCGACCACGCGCCCTATGCGAAGCGCGAAATGGCGAAAGATGCGGCGGCAATCATGTCGCATTTCGGCCACGAGCGGTTTTTCGTGGGTGCGCACGATCGCGGCGCGCGTGTCTCGCACCGGCTCGCCCTCGACTTCCCGGAACGCGTCGAACGTCTCGCCGTCCTCGACATCGTGCCGACGATCGAGCATTTCGAGCGAACCGACATGGATTTCGCCATGGGCTATTATCACTGGTTCTGGCTAGCTCAGCCGCACCCGTATTTGGAAATCGTCATCAACGAAGCGCCGGAGGTCTGGTTCCGCAACCACACCAACCGGCCGCCGGATTTCGGCCGTTTCTTCCACGAAGAGGCCTATGCCGACTATCTCGAGGCCGCGCGCAATCCGGAGATGATCCGCGGCATGTGCGAGGACTACCGCGCCGCGGCGACGATCGATCTCGTCCACGATCGCGAGAGCCGCGAGGCGGGCAAAAAGATCCGCTGCCCGCTGATGGTGCTGTGGGGCGACAAGGGCAAGATCGGAAAATGGTACGACCCGCCCGCGATCTGGGCCGATTATGCCGCGGATGAGGTG
>JAYPTI010000175.1:0-3350 GCA_038133505.1 Alphaproteobacteria bacterium | reverse complement strand
CTTGGATGCGCTGGGGGTGGTCGTCCCGCGGTTCTGTGATTTCTTCTAAGGGGTTTAGAACTGGGCGAATAGGGGGTCGCAAATAGTATCGCCCCGCAGGCGGTGCAACCTGCGGGGCGATCTTCCGATCCCGGAAAGCGTTGCGCTACCCGGACCGGTTTGGCGTGGAGACGGCCGGTTGGGGGCGGCCGCTTTCGCTCACGCCTCTACTGTTCGGCCGGTGGCGGACCCGACCCTTCTCGTGCCGGTATCGGCCGACAGGCTCAACGCCCAGCGAAGGACGGCGTAGCCGAGCACCGCAGACAGCGTCGAGCCGGCCAGCACGCCGATCCGGACCGCGGCTGCGCTTTCGGGGTCGGCGAAAGCCAGCGTTCCGATGAACAGGCTCATCGTGAAGCCGATACCAGCCAGCAGCGAAACGCCGTAGACCTGCAGCCAAGTCGTCCCTTCCGGCATGCGTGCGATCCCGAGCTTCACGGAGGCCCAGACGAAGGCGAAGATTCCGAGCTGCTTGCCGATAAACAGGCCCGCGGCGATACCCAGCGGGATCCCTGACAGGAGATCGGCGAAAGACAGGCCCGACAGCGAGACGCCGGCATTGGCAAATGCGAAGATCGGCATGACCCCGAAGGCGACCCAGGGTGCCAGCCCGTGTTCCAGCCGGATCAGCGGAGACGCCTCCGACTTGGGCGCGCCCTTGTTGATCGGGATGAACAGCGCGACCAGGACGCCTGCCAGCGTCGCATGGACGCCGGATTTCAGGACGCACACCCAGATGACAAGGCCCACCAGAAGGTAAGGCGCCGTCCTCTGCACGCTTCGCGCATTCATCCAGGCGAGAACCGCCGCGCCGGCGCCGGCGATGGCGAGCGCGCCGATAGAGAGATCCGATGTGTAGAACAGCGCGATGATCACGATGGCGCCGAGATCGTCAATGATCGCAAGCGCGAGCAGGAAGACCTTCAGCGCCGGCGGCACGCGCGAACCGAGCAGTGCAAGGACGCCGAGAGCGAAGGCAATATCCGTCGCCGCCGGAATGGCCCAGCCGCCGAGCGCCGCGGGGTCTCCCGAATTCACCAGCACATAGATCAGCGCCGGCACCGCCATGCCGCCCACCGCCGCGATGACCGGAAGCGCCGCCGTTCGCACCGTCGACAGCCTCCCCTCGACGATCTCGCGCTTGATCTCGAGACCGACGAGGAAGAAGAATACCGCCATCAGCCCGTCGTTGATCCAGAGAAGCAACGGCTTGTCGATGCCGAGCGCGCCGATCTGAAGGATAACCGGCGTGCTCAGCAATCGGTCGTAAATCCAGCTGAGCGGCGAATTGTCGAGCATAAGCGCGACCGCCGCCGCGAACATCAGAACGACACCGCCCGCAGCCTCATGGCCTACGAGTTTCCGAAAGACCGCACGCGGGCCCGACACCTCTACACGGGACTCCATTTCCCCAACTCCCTTTCCCTTTTGAATCTTGCCTATTGCACCTTGAACGCGGCCTCAGGCGACCACGCGCTTCGCCTCCTCGGCGGCCTTCGCCACCGGCGCCGGCGCCGCAAACCGATCGGCGGCAACCGCGTCCGGCTTCACGGCGAGGAGGCCGCTGTCGACGACGCCGATTACCTGCTCCGCCGTGTGGCCGGCGAGGAAACCCGTCAGCCGGGCGCGCGCCTGCGTGCCCATGACGATCAGATCGATGCCGCCGTCCTTCGCCAGTTCCCTGATCGCGACGGCGGCGTCGGACCGCGGCAGATGCACCTGATGCGTGAGGCCGTCGAGCGGGTGCTTCGACATCAGCTCCGCCAGTCCGGTTTCCCGGCGCTCCTTGTGCCGCATCAGGATGTCCTCGCGCACGGACGGCACTGTCTCAGACCGGATGGTCTCGAGATCCGGGCCATCGACGTCCCAGGCGTGGAGGATGTGAAGTTCGGCACCGTCCCGTTCGGCCAGCGACGCCGCAAGACCGAGGATTTTCTCGCTCAGTTCCAGTGCGCCGTCATGCGGCGCGAAAGGATCGACCGCCGCCAGAATCCGCCGGTACGGAACAGGCTGTCCGGGCTTCACGACCCAGACGGGACACGGACACTTGCGCATCAGTTGCGTCGATGTGCTGCCGAGGACCCGTTCGCGGAACGTATTTCCGGCCTCAATGCTCGCGATGAGAATGTCGTGCGCCCCGCTCTCGACTTCGCGGATCAGGCTCGGCGCCGGCGCCCCGTCGAGGATCATGGCCTGGACGTTGTCGATGCCTGCATGCCGGATGCCGTCTTCGATCCTCATGAGGCGCTTTTCCGTCTCGGCCACTTGCCCCGGGACAAGCTCGTGATTCCTCAGCAGGGCGGCGACCGTCAGGCTGGCACCGTTCGATCGGGCCAGAGAAACGGCCTGACTTATCGCGTCGTCACCGCCGACCGCGTTGTCATAGGCGACCAGAATATTCTTGAAGCGTTTCATCGTCCTCCCTCCATGAAGCGGGTCCTCCAATGAAGATCGGATCGAAATATCATTGACTCAATGATAATATACCAAAAATAAGATAGATTTTATCTATCTTCTATTATCTAATTTATGATAGTTTTTCTCTATCATATGGTTCAAGCACGGAGACGCGCATGCCGAGCATTCGCCAATTGGAGTACCTCGTCGCGCTGGACGAACAACGTCATTTCAAGCGCGCAGCGGAGCGTTGCCACGTCAGCCAGCCGACGTTGAGCGCGCAATTGGCGGCGCTCGAAGGCAAGCTCGACGTCCAGCTCGTCGAGCGTCAGCGCGGCCGGATCGTCCTCACGGACATCGGCCGGCAGGTGGTGGAAATCGCCCGCAAGGTGCTCAACGACGTCGACGAAATCCGCGAACTCTCGGCGAGTCACGGTGTGGGGCTCGGGGGCGTCGTACGTCTGGGCATGGCGCCGACGGTCGGGCCGTACCTGGTGCCGCGCATCGTGCCGGCGCTGCACAAGGCCTATCCGGCACTCAAGATCTACGCGCGGGAAGAGCTTCCGGTTTCGCTACCGGCCTCGCTGGAAGACGGCCGTCACGACCTGATCATCGCGCCGATGCCAATGCGGCAGGCCGACATAGAGACGGAACCGATGTTCCGCGAACCGCTTTTCCTGGCAATGCCGTCGGATCACCGGCTCGCCGCGCGGAAACGGATCGAGCGGAAGGACCTCGTGAACGAGGAGATACTGGCGCTGGAAGCGGGTCACCAGCTTCACGAGCAGGTCGAGGATCTCTGCGCCGAGGTCGGCGCGCGCCTTCTCACCGATTACGAAGGCACCAGCCTCGATACGCTTCGCGAAATGGTCGGAATGGGAATGGGGATGGCGTTCCTGCCGGGCCTGTACGTG
>JAYPTI010000174.1:0-5955 GCA_038133505.1 Alphaproteobacteria bacterium | reverse complement strand
CTGCGTCCCTACGGGGTGCGGGATATTCGGATGCCGGTGACGCCCCGCAAGGTCTGGGAGATCATCCAGGCGGGAAAAACGGGCGGCTGACCGCCCGGCGGTCGGGGTTTCAGCCGACCAGGAAGAACGGTGCGAGGACCATCGCCCAGCTCGCGATACCGCAAGTCAGGACACAGAACAGCTTGGTTCGCGGCGACCAGTCGGACTTGTCCGCGCGGCGGCGGTCCGCGGCGCTGACGGTCGGATGGTTCAGGATCACATGCTGTGCCATGGGTCGTCTCCTTCTTGGAAGCCCCGATCTTCGCCCGAATTTCCATAAATTTCGGTTAAATCCGCGACAAATTGCATGAGCCCATGCAAACCGGCTTCCCGGACTACCGTCGCGCGGGGAATCTGGATAAAGTGCGCCGCGGCGCCTGGCAGGTGCCGCAAATGACAGAAAACCAAGGGAAATCAGGCGTCGTTCCATGAAAGCCGCCCCATTCGACTACGTCCGCGCGACATCGCTGGACGAGGTATGCGCGCTGCTCGCCGAGGCCGGCGACCAGGAGCGCAAGATCATTGCCGGCGGACAGACGCTGGTGCCGCTGATGGCCATGCGGATGGCCCGGCCCGACATGCTGATCGACGTCAACGACGTCGCCGAGCTGGCCGGGATCGAGGATCGCGGCGCCCACGTCGCCTTCGGGGCCTGCACGCGCCAGCGCACGATCGAGCGCTCGGGTGTCGTTTCCGACCGCCTGCCGCTGGTCGCCAAGGCGGTGCGCAACGTCGGCCACATCCAGACCCGCAACCGCGGCACCATCGGCGGCAGCATCGTCCATGGCGACCCGTCCGCGGAGCTACCGCTCGCAGCGCTGGCGCTCGAGGCAACGCTGGTCCTGAAGACGATCGGCGGCAGCCGCGAGATTACCATCGACGGCTTTTTCGAAGCGGCGATGGTCACCAACATCGAGCCGGAAGAGCTTCTGACCGAGGTCCGTATCCCCGTCTGGAGCGGCGCGCGCATCGGTACCGGATTTCACGAGACGGCGAGCCGCCAGGGCGATTTCGCGATCGTTGCCGCAGCGGCGCAGGTCCAGCTTGCCGACAACGGCACGATTGCCCGCGCGGCCGTGAGCGCCGGCGGCGTCGCGCCCGCGCCGGTCAAGCTGCACGCATTCGAAGCGGCGCTCGTCGGCAAGCAGCCGTCGGAGGCCGAGATCGAGGCGGCCATCTCGCTGATCGACGAGGAAATCGATCCCGACACAGACGTTCACGCGACCGCCGACTACCGGCGCCGTGTCGCGCGGCGCCTCGTGGCACGGGCGGTGCTGGACGCCGCCGCGGAGGCAGGAAAATGAGCGACTACGTGGAAATTACCCTCAATGTGAACGGGCGCGACCGAACGGCGCTCGTCCCGCCGCGGATGACGCTGGTCGACTGCCTGCGCGACATGCTGCGGCTGACCGGCACACATGTCGGCTGCGAGCACGGTATTTGCGGCGCCTGCTCCGTGCTGTTCGACGGCGAGCCGATCCGCTCCTGCCTGATGTTCGCCGTCCAGGCGCAGGGCCATGAAATCCGGACGGTCGAGGGCCTGACCGCGGCCGACGGCGAGATCAGCGATCTGCAGGATTCGTTCTGGGAGTGCCACGCGATGCAGTGCGGCTATTGCACGCCCGGCATGCTGGTCGCCAGTCATGCGCTGCTCGAGGAAAACCCGAATCCGACGGACGACGATATCCGCGAGGCGATCAGCGGTAATCTGTGCCGCTGTACCGGCTACCAGCAGATCGTCGAGGCGGTAAGGATGACGGCCCAGCGCCGCCGGGAGACGTCCAATGGCTGATGCGCCTGCGCTGCCCAACTACCGTTACGTCTCGCGCAAGCGGCGGACCAAGGAGGACCGGCGCTTCATCACCGGGCGCGGCAAGTTCGTCGCCGATGTCGACGTGCCCGGCATGAAGCACGTCGCGGTTCTCGCGAGCCCGCACCCGCGCGCCAACATTCGTTCCATCGATATTTCGGCGGCGCTGGCGCTGCCGGGCGTGCACTACGTTCTGACCGGCGACGAGCTGGCCGAGGGCACCAACTCGCTGTTCCACGGGCTCGATCTGCCGAACGTCAAATGGTACCCGCTCGCCGTCGGCATGACGCGCTATGCCGGCGAATGGGTCGCCGCGGTCGTCGCCGACAGCCGCTATGTCGCGGAAGACGCGGCCGAACTGATCGAGGTCGACTACGAGTCCCTGCCCGCGGCCGTCGATTCCGAAAAGATGATCGACGAGGACCAGCCGCTCGTGCACCCGGAGCACGGCACCAACGTGCTGTTCCGAAACACCTGGACGTGGGGACCGGTCGCCGACGACTTTGCCAGCATGCCGCACACGGTGAGCTACCGCGCACGGTGGGGCCGGTCGTCGACGGTGCCGATCGAGACGTTCGGCGTCGTCGCCAAATGGGACGACATCAACGAGATCATGGACGTCTGGGCGTCGATCCAGATGCCCCAGTACCAGGACCAGATCGCGAGTGCGCTGCGCATTCCGATGAACAACGTCCGCGTCCACAACGACGTCGACGTCGGCGGATCCTACGGTGTGAAGCGCGGCATCAAGCACACGGTGCTGGTCACGTATCTCGCGAAGAAGCTCGGCTATCCGGTCCGCTTTATCGAGGACCGGCTCGACAACATGTCGGGCGGCGACGCGCACGGCCCGGACCGTATCTTCGATATCATGATGGCGTTCGACGACGAGGGCGTGATCAAGTCGATGAAGATCCGCGCGCTCGACGACGTCGGCGCCTATCCCGGCCGCGCGCCGCTGCAGCTCGGCAAGCCGATGACGGCGCTGTGCGGGCCGTACCGCGTGAATTCGATCGAGTACGAGGCGATCTCGGTCACGTCGAACAAGACCGGCCAGGTGCCCGTGCGCGGTTTCGGCCAGTCGCCGACCAATTTCGCCATCGAGACCGGCATCGAGCGGGTTGCAAAGCATCTCGGGATGGACCGTGTCGAGGTTCGCGCGCGCAACCTGGTGCGCAAGGACGAGTTCCCGTGGAAGATCCCGCCGGGCTCTCGCTACGATTCGGGCGATTTCCACGCCGTCCTCGAAATGGCGCTGAAATCGGCCGACTGGGACGCGCTCGTCGCACGGCGCGAGCAGCTGCGCTCGGAAGGCAAGCTTGCCGGCGTCGGCATCGCGACCTGCCTTGAGCCCGGCGGCGGCAACAACATCTTCGAATATCTGTTCAATCCGAAGCTCAGGATCACGACCTTCGTCGAATCCGTTTTGATCAAGGTCGAGCCGACGGGAGTCATCACTGCGGTGATGTGCACGACCACGTCGGGGCAGGGGCACGAGACGCTGGTCTCGACCATCGCCGGCGAGGAGCTGGAGCGCGATCCGGATACGATCCGCGTCACGCACGGCGACACGCTGGAAGCGCTGCCCACGCGCAGCCCGGTCGCGAGCCGCATGGCGATCGTCCTCGGAACCGCGACGTCCAAGGCGGCGCGCGAGATCAAGGACAAGATGATTACCATCGCGGCCTTCGATCTCGGCGTCGAAAAGGAGCAGGTCGAGTATGCCGACGGCGAGTTTTCGGTGCGCGGCGAGCCCTCGAAGAAGCTCACATGGGAAGAGATCACCCATATCGCGCACAAGCAGTTCCACCGCATGCCGCCGGGCCACGAGCTCGGCCTGCAGGCCTATGCAGTCCAGCAGGTGCCGGGCGGCGGCCAGATGCCGGACGAGAACAACGAGGTGCCGCTGTACCCGTGTTTCTCGTTCCAGGCGCATGTGCCGCTGGTCGAGATCGATCCTGCGACAGGCAAGGTGACGGTGCACGACTATTTCATCGCGCACGATTGCGGCACGGCGATCAATCCGGACATCGTCCGCGGCATGATCATCGGCGGCGTTGCGCACGGCATCGGCGCCGCGCTCTACGAGAAGTTCGAGTACGACCCGAACGGCCAGTTGCTGGCCGGGACGTTCATCGACTACCTGCTGCCGTCGGCGCACGAAATTCCGCCGGTTGCCGACTTCGAGCACTGCACGCCGTCCCCGCTCACCTCGCTCGGCCAGAAGGGCTCGGGCGAGGGCGGCTATCTCGGCGCGCCCGCGGCGATCGCGTCCGCCGTCAACGACGCACTGTCGCCTCTCGGCATCGAGATCAACGAGCTGCCGATCCGCGCGCGCGACATCGAAGCGGCGATCCACGAGAAATCCAACGCAACCGAGTAACTGGAGCGATCATGAGCGACGATATTCTGCTCGAACAGGACGGACGAATCCTGCGGGTGACCTTCAACAGAGCCGAGGACAATGCGTGCTCGGACGCGATGGCGGCCGAGATGTGCGCGGCGCTTCTGAAAGCGCACGAGACATCGGACATGGTTCTCGTCCGCAGCGTCGGGCCCGATTTCTGCACGGGCCGCAAGCGCAATTCCGACGCGGGCCCGCCGCATCCCGAGGCTTACACGCGTCGTGACGAATACGATTCAATCTTCTACTGCTACAAGGCGATCCGCGACGCCAAGGTGCCGGTCGTCGGCGTCATCGACGGACGCTGCATGGGCTTCGGCACCGCGATCGCGTCGCTGTTCGACGTCTCGTTCGCGAGCTCGACGGCGACGTTCAATATTCCCGAGATGGATCACAACGTGATGCCGACGATGGTGATGTCGGCGGTCTACGACAGGATGCGCCGCAACGCGATCCTGTGGATGACCTATACGGCGAAGTTCATCGACGCCGAGCGCGCGCTGAACTACGGCATCGTCAGCCATGTGGTCGACGCCGGCAAGCTCGACACGGAGGTCGACGAGTTCTGCGCGACGCTGCTGAGCCGGCCGCGCCCGGCGATCCTCGGTCTCAAGGAATATCTGCATACCGCGCCGCGCATGGACGAGCAGGGCGCGCTCGACTACGCCCGGGCGCAGCATTCCATGGTCAACACCGCGGCGGCGATGAAGAAGGGCCACTAAATTTATTTGCGGCGCCGGCCTTCGTGCCATTCAGGCCCTCAGCCCCCTCCCGGCCACCCAACGCCAGTATCCTCATGGGTGGCGGGAGGGGGAGCGGGCCGGTACCGTCAAAAAAATACGGCGCCCTTGCCATTCGCGGGGCGCCGTTTTCTATTGGGGGAAAGAGGAAACCCGAAGGGCCACGACCATGATCATCGATACCCACGCCCATTTCGTGCCGCAGTCCATGCTGGATGCCGTCGTGTCCGGCGCGGCGAGCTTCGCCAACATCGAGGTGCTGCGCGAGGACAAGGCGTTCAAGCTCTCCTTCATGGGCGGCGCGCCGACGCGGCCGATCGCGCCCAAGCTGCGCGAGCTCGAGACGCGCGAGCAGTGGCTCTCCGACAACGGCATCGACATGCAGGTCTCCGGCGGCTGGCTCGACAGCTTCGCCTACGAGGTGCCGGCCGACGAGGGCGCGGCGTGGAGCCGCTTCATGAACGAGCACCTGCTGGAGCAGATGCGCGCCACGCCCTACATGGAGCCGCTCGCCACCGTGCCGCTGCAGGACGGCAAGCTGGCGGCAGCGGTCCTGCGCGAGGCGATGGCGGCGGGGTTCTCGGGCGCGATGATCGGCACCCAGCCCAAGGGCGGGCACGGCAATCTCGACGATGCCGACCTCGATCCGTTCTGGGAAGCGGCGTCGGAGCTGGAGGCGGCCGTCTATCTGCATCCCATGTTCGGCTGCGGCGACGACCGGCTGCTGGACTACGACATGATCAACGCGGTCGGCCGCGGCGTCGACACGACGACGGCGGTCGCGCGCATGATCTATGCCGGGCATTTCACGAAATACGGCGGCATGAAGATGATCCTGTCGCACGGCGGCGGCGCGCTGCCCTACATCCTCGGGCGGATGGAACGGAACTATCTGATGCACAAGGACGACGGGTACGCCGATCCGGTCGAGCAGATGCAGAAGCTCTGGTACGACACGGTGC
>JAYPTI010000173.1:0-6114 GCA_038133505.1 Alphaproteobacteria bacterium | reverse complement strand
CCGTCACTCTCCAGCGTGCCCGGAACCTTCCGGTGCATCTCAATCCAGCATCCCGAGGGAGTGGCGAACGACAATGGACAGCGTTGTCGGGAAAAGTATCGAACGCGTTGAGGACCCGGCTCTTCTGTCGGGCCGGGCCATGTTCACCGACGACTATCCGGCGCCGCGCGGAACCCTCCACGCCGCGATCCTGCGCTCGCCCCACGCCCATGCCGAGATTCTGTCCATCGACAGTTCCGCGGCGGCCCGAATGCCCGGCGTCGCGGCCATCTTTACCGGCGAAGACGTAAAGGCGATCACCTCGCCGTTTCTGTCGGTCCTTCATATCGGCGCGGACGAGTGGCCGCTCGCCGTCGGCAAGGTGCGGTTCGCCGGCGAGGCCGTCGCACTGGTCCTCGCCGCGGACCGCTACGTCGCGGAGGACGCGATCGACGAAATACTGGTCGAATACCGTCCGCCCGACCCCGTCGTCACGCCTGCCGACGCGATGGCCACGGGCGCAACCCCCATTCCGATCCCGCCAACCACAACTACGCCCAGATGGCCCGCGACGTGGACCGCGTGTTCTACGGCATTCGGGACCGGCTCGGCGAAAAGACGACTGTCGGCATCGTGCATTCCATGTCGGCGCGCGCCGCGATGAAGCACGCCGTCGAGATCGGCTTTCCGTGGGACGCGCTGGTGCTGTTCGATCCGCCGAACGTCCCGCCGACGGACCATCCGGTCTACGAGGTGATGGAGGGCTTCGAACTGCTGCTCGCAAACTGGGCACTGGAACGGCGCGACCGTTTCACCGATCCCTCCGAGCTTGCCGCCGAATATGCCGGAACGCGGGCGCACAGCACCTGGGTCGAGGGCGCGCACGAGACGATGGCCAACGCGGTGCTGCGGAAGAAGGACGAAAAGGGCGACTGGGAGCTTTCCTGCCGGCGCGAGCTGGAATCGGCGATCTACAAGGCGGCGCTGTCGCTGAACCTGTGGCCGAAGGCGAGCGCGTTCGGCGGGCCGGTCAAGCTGATCGGCGCCGATCCGGAAAACAAGTACGCCCCGGCGCCGGCCTTCGCCAACCGGGCGCTCGGCGAGGAAGGCGGATACGAATACGGAACCGTTCCGGGCACCGGCCACATGCTGCAGATCCAGCGGCCCGCGGAATGCCGGGAACTGATGTTCGAGTTCCTGAGGAAGCACGGCATCCTGTCCTGACACCGGCACCCCGCGCGGCTTACGACTTGATTCAGGTCAAGACGGGGCCGCGACCGGGAGATACAATCCCTTCCAGATCAGGAAGGGAAAACATCATGGCCTATTCGTTCGAAGAGTTCTGCGCCGACACGCGGTCCGCGATCCAGTCCAAAAAGGGCGCGGAGGCGCACGAAGCGGTCCGGCAGAACCTCGAGAAACTCCTGTCGAACGAAGATTTCGTCGCCGAGAATTGCGGTCCCGGCGCGGAGCCGGGCATCCGCACGATCTATCGCGACGATGACACCGACTTCAACGTCCTCGTACATGTCTATCCCGAGGGCAAGAAAGGCCCGCCGCACGATCACGGAACGTCCTGGGCGGTCTACGGCCAGGTGGCGGAATATACCGACATGACGGGCTGGCGGCGTCTGGACAAGGGCACGGGCGCGGAGAACGCCGAGATCGAAAAGGTCTCTACCGTCCGCCTCGAGCCTGGCATGGCCGGCAAGTTCGAGGTCGGCGAGATTCACTCGATCGAGTTTCCGGCAGGCGCCCGCTTCGTGCGCGTCACCGGCACCGATCTCGACGCGATCCCGACGCTCCGTTTCGACCCGCAGGCAGGCACGGCGGCGGTCGGCAGCCGGCTCTGACGTCTTTTACTCGGCGGCCTCGGCGAACGGCATGGTGATCGTTGCGTCGTCGGCGAGGAGTGCCGGGGGCGCACAGTAGGTCGGATCGGCGGCTTCGCGCGCGATCATCGCTTCCAGCAGACGCCGGCCGGTCACCGGCCCCTTGTCGACCTTCACGGGCAATTGCGGGACGGTCGGGAAATTCTCGGCCTCGAGCGCCTTCTGCTGGAGCCGGAGCAGTTCCCGGTCCTCCTTGAAGGTGTGATCGGTCGCCTTGAAGATACCCTCGTCCAGATCCGGTTCGTCGACGCGGAAGTTGCGCGCCACGCTCCAGATGTAGTGCGACGTGCTGTCGGTCTCCGGCGTGATGATATGGATCGGCCGGAAGATGAAGTGATCCGTCCGCCGGTCCGTCCCGACGCCGTGGAACGCTGCCTCGGTCATGTTGAAGCCGGGCGCCATGTAGATCGCGATCTGCCAGCGGTTGATGCTCCCCTCGTGGCCCTGCGCGAGCGCGAAGAAGGGCGGCGGCTCGATGTCCGGCATTTCGCGATGGACGCGGACCACGCGATCGCCGACGACGTTGGTGACGGCGGGCGAATCCGCGACCGCGTCGGCGCCGATCGTATGCTTGTGGATGAACGTCTCGTGCGACAGGTCGAGCAGGTTGTCGTTGACCAGCTTGTAATTGCATTCGAAGTGCAGGTAGCCGGTCACCGAATTCCAGTCGGGCGAATCCATCCAGTGCATGTCGGGTATCAGCGCCTCGTCGGCCAGTTCCGCCGCGCCCATCCAGATCCAGATCAGATTGTGGCGCTCGGCGACGGGAAAGGTCCGGACGCGGACGCTCTTCGGCGGCGTCTCCTGGCCCGGCACGTAGGAGCAGGTCCCGGTCCCGTCGAACCTCAATCCGTGATAGCCGCACTGGACGTGGCCGTTCACGACCTCGCCCGTCGACAGGGGCACGAGACGGTGCGGACACCGGTCTTCGAGCGCGGACACGGCGCCAGACGCATCGCGCCAGACGATCACCGCCTGGTTCAGGATCGTGCGGGCAAAGAGCGCTTCGGTGATGTCGGACGAATGCGCCGCGACGTACCAGCAGTTAAGCGGCCATTTTTTCTCGGCCATGTTTCTTCCTCCCGTTGATGGCCCAGCATATCACCCCGGCCGTCCAGCGCGAACGGTTTGCGGCGCGAAGACCTTGGAATCGGATGCCCGCGACCTAAGTTAGAAGGCGCGGCCACCCGCGGGCACGTTCGCGCACCTTCCGCCCACCTCCGAAAACCGTACGGCAGGCATGACCAACATCGCGACCTCGACGCCGGCTCAGCTTTCCCGCGTCCGCCTTCAGGCGGAGTTCGGCTTTCTGTTCGTCGCCGTCCCGGTCGCGCATGTCGTCTTCTTCGACACGTTCGGACCGTTCCTGCCGCTCGGGTTCGTGTTCGTGGCCGCCGCGGCTCTCCTCGCCGTCACGCCGGGTTATCGCTGGATTTCGGTGATCGACGTGCGCCGGCCGGGACGCTGGCTGCCGCTGACGATCGCACTGAGTACGGTCTGCGCCGCGGTAACGCTGGGGATTGCGATGCTGCTCGTGCCGGAGCGCATGTTCGATTTCCCGCGATACAACCCGGACCGCTTTCTGCTCGTCATATCGCTCTATCCGTTCCTGTCGGTGCTCGGCCAGGAGGTCGCGTACCGCCTGCTGTTCTTCGAACGCTATCGCGGGCTTTTCGCGAACGACTGGACGGCGATCGCGGCCAGCGCCTTCTTCTTCGCGCTGGCGCATGCGTTCTATTTCAACTGGGTCGCCGTGATCCTGTCTTTCGCCGGCGGTCTCGCGTTCGCCTGGGCGTATGTCAGGACGCGCTCGTTCCCCGCCGTCTGGATCTTTCACAGCATCGCCGGACAGGTCCTGTTTGCGTCCGGCCTCGGCGTCTATTTCTATCACGGCGCGATTCCCCGCTGACGCGCGCGGGCGATCGAGGACACTCGCTGTGCCGCTTTTCTTCCGACCTGTCTTGAAACCCATGGTAGCATTGGCCGGTATCGAAAACGGACCGGGAGAGTCCGAGTGACAGCATACGAGACACCGGATTTTCCCGATGTTTGATTTATTCGGATCCGCGGAAGAGATAAGACCCAGAATCACGAGCCAGCTGCTGTTGACGGCGCTGGACTACTGGCTGTCGATCTCGCCGGCGAACGGATTTCCCAGACGTCAGTCCATCAACCCGATGGCTTTGCCGAAACTCCTGCCGACGACATTCATCGTAAAAGCGGAGGACGACGGCGGTTTCCGCTATCTGCTCGCCGGATCCCTCTTCGAAGAGAAATATCAGCTGGGAACGTTGCGGGACAAAGCCCCCGAGGACGTAATGGGAGCGGCCGCGATAAACGTTAAGAAGCCCTACGAGCGCGTAACGAACGAAGGCGGGTTATTTTACCGGGAAGCAACGCTTGAGTGGGTGACCGCCCGAGGGAAGTTCACCCACTACAAGGTTCTGCTGATGCCGCTGAGCGACGACGGCGAGAAGGTGAACATGATTTACGGCATCCAGGACTTCGTCAAAGGGTCGATGTCCTAGCCAGCACGCTCACGTATCGTGGGTCGAGACGTGAAACAACCTTTCCGGTGCGTACGGCGCGTCGATCAGGCGCTGGTCGTGCGAGAATCCGATGAACGCTTCTAGGTTGGCGCGATTGGCGGCGAGGCCGTTCGGCCACGGGTCGGCGAAGACGCTCCGTTCGCGCTCGTAATATTTCCGGCCGTCGACCAGCAGCGAATAGTTTGAATCGTCGTAGAATCCGTAGGCCTGCTGGTTGGCTTCCTCGAACATCGGCATCAGCGCGCGCGGCAGGTCGGGGCGCTGTTCGACCAGTTCCCGCTTCATCGCGAACAGGTGCATGATCGGGAAGTAGCCATGCTTGCCGAAGTACCGCACTTCCTCGGCTTCCGGGTCGTCGAACAGGCGGCGGTAGCGGTCGGGACGCGCCAGCATGGATTTCCGCGGCTGCGGCGAGATCAGCGCGTCGATCTCGCCGTCGCAGAGCATCATTCCCATGTCATTGCCGGCCGGCATCGCCTCGACCGAGACATCGTCGCCGAGCTCCACGGGGATCACCTCCGGCTTCATGCAGACCCAGTTTATCTTCTCCCATGCGACGCCGTAGTCGCGCTTGAGATCTCCCTTGGCGAGGACCGACAACGTCACCTGAAACGCGTGGATGCCGACCCTGCGACCGATCAGGTCGACGGGCGCGCGAATATCGGTGTCCGCATTGACGTAGATCTGCCCCGCGCTGAAGAACCGCCGGGGAAAGACCGGAATGCCGACCAGCGGAAAATCGGGGTCGCGTGCAATGGCCATGATGAAACTCGACAGCGACACTTCGGCGACGTCGAACTCGAGCCCGTTGAGCATGCGCTCGTGCCGCTCGCCGCCGTCTCGAAACGGCGTGCTCTCGCCGACCTCGAGCGGGCGGACCGAAATGCCGTCGGGCGCATCGACGGTCCCCATGAAGAACGGCACGTGCCGGTCGTAGCGATTGAGTGCGAGCGAAAGCTCCATCGTTCCCTCCCTGATTTCCCCGGCGAAAACTGTGCACATTCGACGACGGCTGTACAGGGAGCGCCGGTCGCCGCTAAGCTTTTCCCGACCGGGGAGCCAACGCCCGGCACGGGAGGGACATCATGGAGCCGCTGATCGGTAGATCGGTTCCCCGCCGCGAGGATTTTCGCTTTCTGACCGGCGCGGGACGCTTCTCGGACGATTTCGATATCGACGGCCAAGCCTACGCCTGTTTCGTGCGATCGCCGCACGCCCATGCGCGCGTGCTGGAGATCGATGTCGCGGCCGCCCGCGCAGCACCCGGCGTCCTCGCGGTGCTGACCGGCGCCGATTACCTGGCCGACGGAAACGGCGGCATCGACCATCTCCTGATGGGCGTCGACTATGCCGACACCAAACTCCCGGCTTTTCCCGACGAGGCCGCGCCCCCGGGCGGTGCGCCGCCGCACGTACCGATCGCAAGCGACCGCGTCCGCCATGTCGGCGACCCGGTGGCGATGGTGGTCGCCGAAACGCTTGCGGCGGCGCTCGATGCCGCCGAGCTGGTGGCCGTGGACTACGAGCCGTTGCCCGCGGTCGTCGGCGCCCGCGACGCGCTGAAACCGGATGCTCCGGTGATGTTCGACAGCGGCAACCAGTGCATCGAATTTTCACGCGGCGACCCGGCGGCGACGGAGGCCGCGTTCTTAAACGCCGATCACGTGGTCCGGCTCGACGGGCTTAGCCAGCGT
>JAYPTI010000172.1:0-6115 GCA_038133505.1 Alphaproteobacteria bacterium | reverse complement strand
GGACATAGAAGACGATGGCTGACGGGACTGGAAACGAACACACGGTGGTGAAATTCCGCTCGCCGGGCCGTGGCGGCCGCGGCGCGGCCACCCCGAAGGGCCGCCAGCCCGACGCGGAGGCGCTCGACCGCGTCGCCGGGATTCTCGGCGATATGCCGCGGCGGCGCGACCTGCTGATCGAAGCGCTCCACTTGCTTCAGGACGCGCGGCGCGGGCTTTTTCCCGGCGACATGGTCGCGCTCGCCCACGAGTTCCGCCTCGCGCTGGCCGAAGTCTACGAGACGGCGACCTTCTATCACCATTTCGACGTGCTGGACGACGGCGAGGCGGCCCCGCCCGAAATCACGGTCCGCGTCTGCGACTCGATCGCCTGCGCGATGAACGGCGCCGCCGATCTGACGGCGTCCCTTCAGGCTGCTTACGGCGACCGCGTCCGCATCCTGCACGCTCCCTGCATGGGCGGCTGCGACAGCGCGCCGGTCGCGGCGGTCGGCAAGAACCAGGTCCGGAACGCGACGGCCGAGAATGTCGGAACCGCCATCGAAAACGGCGCCGTGCTGCCCGTCCGGCCGGATTATGTCGGTTTCGATGCCTACGTCGCCGGCGGCGGCTACGAAACGCTGAAGACTTGCCGCGACGGCACGCGGACGGCCGCCGACGTCGTCGCAACGCTCGAGAATTCAGCATTGCGCGGACTCGGCGGAGCCGGTTTCCCGACCGGCCGGAAATGGTCGATCGTCCGCGCCCAGCAGGCGCCGCGCCTGATGGCGGTGAATGCCGACGAAGGCGAACCCGGCACCTTCAAGGACCGCCATTTTCTCGAAACCGATCCGCATCGCTTCCTCGAAGGCGCGCTGATCGGCCAATGGGCCGTCGGCGCTGACGAATGCTTCATCTATCTCCGCGACGAGTACCCGGCCGCGCGCCAGATCCTGCTCGACGAGATCGCGCGGCTGGAAGACGAGGCGCTGGTCACGCCGGGCACGTTGCATCTCCGCCGCGGCGCGGGCGCCTACATCTGCGGCGAGGAATCCGCGATGCTCGAAAGTATCGAGGGCAAGCGCGGACTGCCGCGCCACAAGCCGCCCTTCGCCGCCGAGATCGGCCTGTTCGGACGGCCGACGCTCATCAATAACGTCGAGACGCTGTTCTGGGTCCGCGACATCCTGGAAAAGGGCGCCGACTGGTTCGCGGGCCACGGGCGGAACGGGCGGAAGGGCATCCGCACCTTCTCGGTCTCGGGCCGCGTCCGCGAGCCGGGCGTGAAGATCGCCGAAGCAGGTATTACGGTACGCGAACTGATCGACGAATATTGCGGCGGCATGCTGCCCGGACACAACTTCAAGGCGTATCTCCCCGGCGGCGCCTCGGGCGGCATCTTGCCCGCGTCGCTCGGCGACGTGCCGCTCGATTTCGGAACGCTCGAAGAGCACGGCGCGCTGATCGGCTCGGCGGCTGTCGTCGTCCTGTCGGACGAGGACGACACGTCGGATGCCGCGCTTAACCTGATGCGCTTTTTCGAGGACGAGTCCTGCGGCCAGTGCACGCCCTGCCGCGCCGGCTGCGAGAAGGCCGTCAAGCTGATGGAAGGCGGCGACTGGGACCGCCCGCTGCTCGAAGAGCTCAGCCGGACGATGACGGACGCCTCGATCTGCGGTCTCGGACAGGCCGCGCCGAACGGGCTGCTGTCCGTCTTTCGCCATTTCCCCGACGACGTGAAGTAGGATCGAACCATGCCGCTCGACGGAAACAGCACGGACGTCACCTTCACCCTCGACGGGCGCGAGGTTACCGCGCGGCCGGGCGAGACGATCTGGCAGGTCGCCCGGCGGGAAGGCACGGAAATCCCGCATCTCTGCTATGCGCCCGAGCCCGGCTACCGGGCCGACGGCAACTGTCGCGCCTGCATGGTGGAGATCGAGGGCGAACGGGTTCTCGCCGCCTCGTGCATCCGCCAGCCGGCCGAGGGCATGGTCGTCAATTCCGCCGGCGACCGGCCGGAGACGGCGCGGCGCATGGTCTTCGAACTCCTGGCCGCCGACCAGCCGCCGCGCGCGGACGCGCACGATGCGGGATCCAAGTTCTGGCAATGGGCCGACCGGCTCGGCGTCGGCGACAGCCGGTTCCCGCCGAAGGAGATGCCGGACGCCGATCTTTCGCATCCGGCGATGGCGGTCAATCTCGATGCGTGCATCAACTGCACGCTCTGCGTCCGCGCCTGCCGCGAGGTCCAGGTGAACGACGTGATCGGGATGGCGCATCGCGGCAGCCACGCGAAGATCGTCTTCGACTTCGACGACCCGATGGGCGACAGCACCTGCGTCGCGTGCGGCGAATGCGTTCAGGCCTGCCCGACCGGCGCGCTGTTGCCCGCGACGGTTGCATCTTCGGATGGCCGCATCGAGGCCGACCGGCAGGTCGAGTCGGTCTGCCCCTATTGCGGCGTCGGCTGCCAGCTCACCTTTAACGTCAGGGACGACAAGCTGCTGTTCGTCGAGGGGCGCGACGGACCGGCGAACCACAACCGGCTCTGCGTGAAGGGCCGTTTCGGCTTCGACTATGTCCACAATCCGCAGCGCCTGATGCGGCCGCTGATCCGGCGCGAAGACGTCCCGAAGGATCCGAACGTCCAGCTCGATCCCGCCCGCCCGCTCGATTATTTCCGCGAGGCAGACTGGGACGAGGCGCTCGACGTCGCGGCATCGGGCCTGAAGAAGATCATCGACGCCGACGGCGGCTCGGCGCTCGCCGGCTTCGGCTCGGCGAAGGGCTCGAACGAGGAAGCCTATCTTTTCCAGAAACTCGTCCGCACCGGCTTCCACACCAACAACGTCGATCACTGCACGCGACTGTGCCACGCGTCGTCGGTGGCGGCGCTGATGGAGACGGTGAATTCGGGCGCGGTGTCGGCGCCGTTCTACGACGCGGAGAAAGCCGACGTCATTATCGTGATCGGCGCCAACCCGACCGTGAACCATCCGGTCGCCGCGACGTTCTTCAAGAACGCGGTGAAGGACGGCGCCGAGTTGATCGTCATGGACCCGCGCGGTCAGGCGCTGAGCCGGCATGCGACCCACATGCTGCAGTTCAAAGGCGGCACCGACGTCGCGCTCCTCAACGCGATCATGCACACGATCGTCGACGAAGGCCTGACCAACGCAAACTACATCGACGGCTACACCGAGGGTTTCGAGGAGCTGAAGGCCCACGTCGCCGGCTTCCCGCCCGAGAAGATGGCCGAGATCTGCGGCATCGACGCGGACACGATCCGCACCGTCGCGCGCAAATACGCCAACGCGCAGCGCAGCATCATCTTTTGGGGCATGGGCATCGCGCAGCACGTGCACGGCACGGACAACGCGCGCTGCCTCATCTCGCTCGCCCTGATGACCGGCCATATCGGCCGTCCCGGCACCGGCCTGCATCCGCTGCGCGGTCAGAACAACGTCCAGGGCGCGTCCGACGTCGGGCTTATCCCGATGGTCTATCCGGACTATCAGTCGGTCGCGTCGGAAGACATCAGGGCGCGGTTCGAAAAATTCTGGGACACCGAGCTCGATCCGAACGCCGGCCTCACGGTCGTCGAGATCATGCGCGCGATCCTCGCGGGCCAGATCCGCGCCATGTACATCATGGGTGAAAATCCGGCGATGTCGGACCCCGATGCGCAGCACGCGCGCGATTCCCTCGCCTCGCTCGACCACCTCGTGGTGCAGGACCTGTTCCTGACCGAGACGGCGGCGCTGGCCGACGTCGTGCTCCCGGCAAGCGCCTTCCCGGAAAAGGACGGCACCTTCACGAACACAAACCGGCAGGTACAGCTCGGCCGCGCCGCGCTGCCGCTCCCCGGCGACACGCGCCAGGACCTCTGGATCGTCCAGGAAATCGCGCGGCGCATCGGGCTGGACTGGAACTACGACGGCCCTGCCGACGTCTTCGCCGAGATGGCGCAGTGCATGCATTCGTTCAACGGCATCACCTGGGAGCGCCTGCAGAACGAGGACTCCGTCACCTACCCGGTGGACGAACACGGCGTCAGCCAGGAAGTCATCTTCGCCAGCGGGTTCCCGACCGAGAACGGGCGCGGCAAGTTCGTGCCGGCCTACGTGCTGCCGCCGGGCGAAGTGCCGGACGACGACTACCCGATGATCCTGACCACGGGCCGTATCCTGGAACACTGGCACACCGGCGCGATGACGCGGCGCTCGACGGTCCTCGACAGGATCGAGCCGGAAGCCACCGCCAACCTGTCGCCGCGCGACATCGCGCGGCTGGGCGCGAATCCGGGCGACATGGTCCGGGTCGAGACGCGGCGCGGCGCCATCGAGCTTCGCGCCCGCGCCGACCGCGACGTGCCCGAAGGCGTGGTGTTCATCCCGTTCTGCTACGTCGAGGCAGCGGCAAACATCCTCACCAACCCGATGCTCGATCCGTTCGGCAAGATTCCGGAATTCAAGTTCTGTGCGGCACGCGTCTCGCAGGCCGAGACGGTCGCGGCGGAATAGCCTGATACCGCTTGCGCGGCGTCGCACCGGCCCGCTCCCCCTCCCGGCCACCCAACGCCAGTATCCTCATGGGTGGCCGGGAGGGGGAGCGGGCTGGAGCCGCCGGACCTCAATATTTCAGAACGCCCCGATCTCGCGGCGCGGGAAATCGAGGATCAGCGCATCCGCGGACAGCGCCGCGGTCCGCGACTTTCGAAGCGCCTCATCGTCGATATGCGCGCGGATGAACGCATCCAGATCGGCGCCGGGCTCGAGACGGTCCCGCACATGGGACAGCATCTCGTGCTGGCGCATCGCCCGGAAATTGCGGCCGGCGGCCGGAATCTCCGCCAGCGCGACGGGCGCGCCGTCCACGTTCACGCAGCCGACTCGCGCGGTATAGATGTACGCGGTCGCGATCGTCTCTCCCGCCTCGTCGATATCGACGCGGATTTCGTCCAGCGCATCGTAGGTGTAGTTGCGCTCGGTCTCGTGCATGCGGTTGAGCTGGGCGTCGTCGAGCCACAGCACGTAGGTCGTGACCGCCGTCCCGGGCGACGGGCAGAAGGTCGACGGCACCGAGCCGTAACCGGCGAGATGCGCGGCGTAGACCGCGTCGAAATCGTGCAGCGCCGCGCGCTGGATCGGGATTTCGACGTGCCCCTCGAGGACGCTGTACTTGCGCGCGAGCTGCTCGTGCGACTGGTTGGACCCGGCGGCGAGCACGGGCACGCGTCCGCTGCGGTCGAAGCCGTGATCGTCGAGCGGCTGCGGCGCGCCGTTGACGAAGCGATAGGAGGTGCCGGGAACCGGAAACGGATAGGTTTTAGCGTGCGCGACGGGGTCGTACATACCGCGCATTTGGCCCGAATCCCGGCGGTTTTCAAGCCCTTCCGCACGCCGTTCTTGACCCCTCCGCCGCCTTGAGGCAGAACCGCGCGGCCATGGCCTATGCCGATCTCCGGGACTTCGTCGCCCGCCTCGAATCCGAAGGCAGGCTCGTGCGCGTCTCCGCGCCGGTCTCGACCCATCTCGAAATGACGGAAATCCAGACGCGCCTGCTCGCCGAAGACGGGCCGGCGGTGCTGTTCGAGAACGTCGTCGACGCGACCGGCGAAAAAGCGTCCATGCCCGTCCTGGCGAACCTTTTCGGCACCGTCGACCGCGTCGCCGAAGGCATGGGCAAGGACGCGGCGGGGCTGCGCGCGTTCGGCGAACAGCTCGCCTTCCTGCGCCAGCCCGAACCGCCGGGCGGCATCCGCGAGGCCGTCGGCATGCTGCCGCTCCTGAAGACCGTGATGGCGATGAAGCCGAAGACGGTCTCGAGCGCGCCGTGCCAGGAAATCGTTCTGACCGGCGACGACATCGATCTTTCGAAACTTCCGGTGCAGACCTGCTGGCCCGGCGAGCCGGCGCCGCTGATCACCTGGCCGCTGGTGGTCACCGGGGGCGCGGACGGCAAGTTCAACGTCGGCATCTACCGCATGCAGGTCACCGGCCGGAACACGACGCTGATGCGCTGGCTCGCGCACCGCGGCGGCGCGCATCATGCGGGCGACGCCGAGCGGGCGGGCGCGGACAGCATTCCCGCCGCCGCCGTGATCGGCGCCGACCCGGCGACCGTCATCGCC
>JAYPTI010000171.1:0-6123 GCA_038133505.1 Alphaproteobacteria bacterium | reverse complement strand
GCCGGAAGGCTCGCGATCCGGTCGACGGGATTGCTGTCCGGTGTCGAGAAATAATACCAGCCGCCATAGGCGACAGCCGCCACGATAGCCGCGAGCAACAGGATGGGGCCGGTCGGCAAACGGCCCTCTTCGACATGGGACGGCAGATGAAGCTGTGTCTGGTTCCTTATCTCGACCCCGGCCATCCGGAATCGCCGCACGATCTCCTCGCCGTCGAGTCCGAGGAAATCGGAATAGGCGCGCAGGAAACCGCTGACGTAGGCGCTGCCGGGGAGGTCCGCGAGGCGGCCGGATTCGATGGCTTCGAGATAGACCAGGCGTATCCGCAGATCCGAGGCCACGGACGCAAGGTCATGGCCCAGGTTCTCGCGCATTTCGCGCATCATCGCGCCGAGCTCGGCGGCGTCGAACTGCTGCGTTTCGGCCGAATTCTCCGACTTCATTTATCGCGTGCCCCCTCGCACACAATCCGCCCTTCGGTCCGCCCGTTCGGCGGCCGCGACCCGGTCGCGCCGAAAACGCATGCGAAATCTACGCATACGGCGACCAGACACGGTACCGCTGAAGGCCTACCCGACAGCAACGCGAGAGAAATAGCAAAGAAATCAAACGGATATCAATGCCTAAGTCGTTCCGAAACAACAATACAGAGTTAAGGTTTCTATGGCGGCTGGCCGATCAGCCGGGCAGAACGATGCCGTGATCCTGCGCAAATGCCCTTAATTTGTGCCGCAGCGTATGTGCGTCGCTGCCCAGCAGGCCGTCGACATAGGCCGACAGGGCCTCGGTATCGACCGTCAGCGTCATCGCCTTGACGGCGCCGAAATTGGACGGCGACAGCGACAGCGACCGCAAGCCGACCCCGATCAGCGCCATGGCCTCGATCGGCCGGCCCGCCATCTCGCCGCACAGCGACACGTCGACGCCGGCCGTCCGGCAGCGGGCGACGATATCCTTCAGCGCCGACAGAAGACCCGGCGACAAGACGTCGTATCGATTGGCAACCCGCGGATTGCCCCGGTCTATGGCGAACATGAACTGGAACAGATCGTTGCTGCCGATCGAGAGAAAATCGATATGCGGCAACAGCGTGTCGAGCTGCCAGATCAGGCCGGGGACTTCGAGCATCGTGCCGACCCGAACGGTGCGCGGCGCCGGCTCGCCGCGCGCATCCAGCCGCGACTGCTCGATCGCCAGGATGGCGCGTGCGGCATGGAACTCGGCGGTTTCCGCGATCATCGGGAACATCACGGACAGCTCGCCGCCGGCCGCGGCCTTGAGCATCGCGCGCAACTGCTGGCGCAGCATGCCGGGCCGGTCGAGACCGACGCGGATCGACCTCCAGCCCAGAGCGGGATTCTGGTCCTCCGCGTCGAGAAAATAGGGAAGCTGCTTGTCGCCGCCGATGTCGAGCGTGCGAAAATGGACGGGCTTTCCTTCGGACTGATTGAGCACCTCGCCGTAGATTTGCGCCTGCTGCCCGACGTCCGGGAAATTCGAGCGCACCATGAACGGGATTTCGGTGCGGAACAGGCCGATCCCGTCGGCGCCGGTCTCGTGCAGCCAGCGCATGTCGGCAAGCATGCCGCAGTTGATGTTCAGCGAGATCGGCACTTCGTCGCGGGTGACGGTCTTGAGCGCCCGCATCGACGCGTACAGGCTTCTGCGCTGTTCGCGCGAGCGCAGAGTCTCCGAGACCATCGACTGCACGTCTTCCGACGGGCGGACGAATATCTGGCCGTTATCGCCGTCCACGACGACGGGATCGCCCGCATCGACGCTCTTCATCAGCCCCTCGACCCGGCTGATCACGGGGATACCCATGGCGCGGGCGATGATCGCGACGTGCGAGGTCGCGCCACCTTCCTGCAGGACGAGCGCCCTCAGATGTTCCGGATCGTATTCGAGGAATTCCGCGGGTCCGAGGTTCCGCGCGATGAGCACGACGTCTTCGGGCATCGGCTCGTCCGACGGCCGGAAGTGTCCGCCGGCAAGATGCTGCATGAGCCGGATGGCGACGTCTTCCAGGTCGCTGAGCCGTTCGCGGATATACGGATCGCTCACGCTCTGCATGCGCGCGACCGTATCCTCGCGCACCTTCTGGACCGCGGCATCGGCCGTAAGCCCGCTGTCGATGCCTTCCCGGATGCGGCGCAGCCAGCCCCGGTCGGAGGCGAACTGGCGGTAGGTATCGAGAATCTCGCGATGCTCGCCGGCGCCGCGCAGGCGCGACGACGCCAGCAGCGTGTCGAGGGCGGAGTGCATCGACGCCATCGCGTCGGCGAGGCGCTCGTGCTCGGCCTCGGCATCGTCGGCGAACATCTGGCGGATGCTGATGTTAGGCTGATGCAGGACGGCAGTGCCGATCGCGAGCCCGTCATTGATGGACTGCCCCGACAGCCGCATCGGCCCGAAGACCCGTCCCTCGCCGCCGGAGGCGCGTTCCGTCGCACCCAGCAGGTCGCCGGAGGCGATCAGTTCCGCGATGACGACCGAAATCAGCTCGAGCGCCTCGGCTTCTTCGTCCGTGTAGGTTCGCTGGACCTGATTCTGGATGACGAGCACGCCGCGGACTCGGCCGCCCCGCATCACGGGCACGCCGAGCAGCGACGAATAGATTTCCTCGCCGGTCTCGGGCCGGTAGCTGAACTTCGGGTGGGTCTGCGCGTCGGGGAGATTGAGCGGCTCTGCGGTCGCCGCGACGGTTCCGACGAGACCTTCGCCGAGACGCAGCCGCGTGACGTGCACCGCTTCGGGATTGAGGCCCTGCGTGGCGAACAGCTCCAGCATGTCGCCTGCCCGCAGAACGTAGACGGAGCACACCTCCGCGACCATTTCCGCGGCGACGATCTGGACGATGGTGTCGAGGCGCTGCTGCGCGTTCCCTGAACCCGCCATCACCTCCCGGAGGCGCCGCAGGGCCTGCCGGTGTCCGGTGGTGGGGGCCTCCGTCATCAGCCGGCTGCCGCGATGCGGTCCCTGCCCGCCAGCGCTTCGACGGCCTGATCGACAAGCTCGCGCAGGATATCGGCGGCAGGCCGCACGTCCTTGACCATGCCGACGCTCTGCCCGGCCATCACGGAACCGGTCTCGACGTCGCCGTCGACCACGGCCCGGCGGAGGGCGCCGGCCCAGAAATGCTCGATCTTGAGCTGAGCGGCCTCCTGGTCGACCTCGCCGCGGCGGAAGGAATCGATCACGTCGCGCTGGGTCTGCTGGAATTCGCGGGTGGCGTCGTTTTGAAGGGCACGCACCGGAATCACGGGAAACTGGGGATCGAGCTGGACCGACGGCACCGCATCGCGGGCCGAGGCGCGCACGAAGGCGTTCTTGAAGTTTTCGTGCGCGATCGATTCCGTGGCGCAGACGAACCGCGTCCCGAGCTGGCAGCCCGACGCGCCCATCTCAAGATAGGCCGCGATCGCATCGCCCCGGCCGATGCCGCCCGCGATGAATACCGGCACGTCCTCGAGGAACGGCAGGATTTCCTGGGCAAGCACGCTCGTCGCCACCGGTCCTATGTGGCCGCCCGCTTCCGCCCCCTCGATCACGATCGCCTCGGCGCCCTGACGCACGAGGCGCTTTGCGAGGGCGAGCGTCGCCGCGAAGCAGACGGCCTTGGCGCCGCCGTCTCGGGCGCGCTTGATCGCAGGCGCACCGGGAAGCCCGCCGGCCAGGATGATGTGACCGACATTCTGCTCCAGGCAGACGTCGATCAGCTTTTCGAGGTCGGGGTGCATGGTGATCAGGTTCACGCCGAACGGCCGGTCCGTCATTTCGAACGTGCCGGCGATCTCCTTCGCCAGAAGATCGGGCGTCATCGCGCCGCAGGCGATCACACCGAAACCGCCGCCGTTCGACAGTGCGGAGACGAGATTCCGTTCGGAAACCCAGGTCATCGCCCCGCCCATGATGGCGTATTCGCTTCCGAGGAAGTCGCGGCCGCGACGCCACAATTCGTCCAGACGTGCGACGGAAGCGGAGAGGTCCATCTTGCTGTCCGGCGACATCTCAGGCCGCATCCAGCCCGTAGGCCGCATGCAGGGTGCGCAGCGCGAGTTCGGTATAGGCGTCTGCCACCAGCACGCTGATCTTGATCTCGGAGGTCGAAATCACCTGGATGTTAATCCCCTTCTCGGCCAGCGCGGAAAACATGCGCATCGCCACGCCGGTATGGCTCCGCATGCCGACGCCGACGACGGAGATCTTGACCACGTCGGGGTCGCCGATGATGCGGTCGAAGCCGAGTTCCTCGCGCTTCTTCTCGAGCAGCGCCATGGCCCGGCTCAGATCGTCCTTGGGCACCGTGAACGTCATGTCGGTCGACGCGCCGTCGGCCGAGACGTTCTGGACGATCATGTCGATATTGATACCGGTCTCGGCGAGCGGGCCGAAGATCGCGGCCGCGATGCCCGGACGGTCGGGAACGCCGACGAGCGTAAGCTTCGCCTCGTTGCCGCTGTGCGCAATGCCGCTGACGACTTCCTGTTCCACGATTTCTTCCTCATCAACAACGAGGGTGCCGGGGGCGTCGACGAAGCTCGACAGCACCTGCAGCCTGACCCCATGGTTCATCGCAAGCTCGACGGAACGGGTCTGCAGGACCTTGGCGCCCAGCGACGCCAGTTCCAGCATTTCCTCGTAGGTAATCTTATCGAGCTTTCGCGCCTTCGCAACGATCCGGGGATCGCTGGTGTAGATGCCGTCGACGTCGGTGTAGATGTCGCACCGGTCGGCCTTGATTGCCGCGGCCAGCGCCACCGCCGACGTGTCGGAGCCGCCCCTGCCGAGGGTCGTGATGCGGTTGTCGGAACCCACGCCCTGGAAGCCCGCCATCACCGCCACCTGGCCGCGCTCGAGCCGCGCGACGATCTCGTCCGCCTCGACCGCGAGGATGCGGGCGCGACCGTGCATGTCGTCGGTCTTGAGCGGTATCTGCCAGCCGAGCCACGAGCGCGCGTCCACCCCCGCGTTCTGCAGGGCCAGAGCCATCAGGCCCACGGTGATCTGCTCGCCGGCGGAAACGACCACGTCGTATTCGCGCGCGTCGTGCATCGGCGAGATCCCGCGCGTCCACTCGACGAGCTGGTTCGTCGTGCCGGCCATGGCGGAGACCACCACCGCGACCTGGTCGCCCGCATCGACGGCGCGCTTGACGAGCTCCGCCGCGGCGCGGATTCGGTCGAGGTCGGCCACCGAGGTGCCGCCGAATTTCTGCACGATGCGTGCCATGCCAAATCCCTACGCAACAGCGTTGCCGCACGCCGACACCCTGCCGATTTCCGGCCCAGGCCTTGGGTTTCAGGAGAACGATCTCTGACGGGCAAACTTGCCCCGCGCGACGCGGGCGCATACATACTCGGAGAGGTCTTTTCAGGCAAGCAAAGGTTAAAATGGCCGACGCGCAGACGACGATAGACGCCGACGAGGTCGCCCGGTTCTCCGAGATGGCCGCGGAATGGTGGGACCCGGACGGAAAGTTCCGCCCGCTTCACAAGTTCAACCCAATCCGGCTGGGATACCTGCGCGACCGGCTGTGTCGGCACTTCGACCGCGATCCTCGCGACATGCGCGCGCTGAGCGGGCTTCGCATCCTCGATGTCGGCTGCGGCGGCGGGCTTATTTCCGAACCGCTCGCGAAGATGGGCGCGACCGTCACGGGCATCGACGCCTCCGACCGGAACATCGGCACGGCGCTGGCGCATGCCGATCAATTGGGCCTCGAAATAGACTACCGCGCGACCACGGTGGAAGAACTGAGCGGAGCGGGCGAGCGGTTCGATGCGGTGATATCGCTCGAGGTCGTCGAGCACGTGGCCGACGTGGATCTGTTTCTCGACGGCTGCGCGTCTGTCGTCGCAGAAGACGGCGCGCTGTGCCTGGCGACCCTGAACCGGACGCCGAAAGCGTTTCTGCTGGGAATCGTCGGCGCCGAATACGTTATGCGCTGGCTGCCGCGCGGCACACACACCTGGCGCAAGTTCGTGCGGCCGTCGGAGCTCGCCGCGGGGCTGCGGCGCAACGGGCTGCACGTGGACGATATCACCGGCCTCAGCTTCGACCTGCTCGCCGACGCGTGGCGCGAGAGCCGGGACGTTTCCGTCAATTACATGATGTTCGCGA
>JAYPTI010000170.1:0-6157 GCA_038133505.1 Alphaproteobacteria bacterium | reverse complement strand
GAGATCGGCATCGGGGCAACGAGCGTTGCGGAGATCGACCGCCTCAACATTCTTCAAGCCACCCATCTCGCCATGTGCCGCGCCATCCGGGCGCTGCCCCGCCTGCCCGACGTCGCCCTGATCGACGGCAACCGGCTGCCCGCCGCCCTGCCCTGTCCGGGCGAGACCGTCGTGAAGGGCGATGCGCGCAGCCTCTCCATCGCCGCAGCCTCGATCGTCGCCAAGGTAACCCGCGACCGCGCCATGGAACGGCTCGCCCGGCGCCACCCGGACTTCGGCTGGCACCGGAACGCCGGTTACGGCACGCGTCAGCACCAGGAAGGCCTCGCCGCCGCCGGCGTGACCGCGCACCACCGCCGATCCTTCGCGCCGATCGCCAAGATGTTGAGTCCGGCGGACTCCGAGACTCCAGATATAGGTCAAAATTTACCTAACCCATTGACTCTGAAATAAAACTTGACGCCGAGTCCGGCTCGACTCATGCTTTGTGGATAACTCCCGCCCCAAAAAAACAACCGGGGCACTTGGTGGGACACATCATGAAACTGCCTTTGGACCGCGTCCTGATCGGGGACTGTGTCGCGGAGATGGGGAAGCTGCCTCCCCGTTCCGTCGACGTCATCTTCGCCGATCCTCCGTACAATCTTCAGCTCGCGGGCGAGCTTCATCGCCCCAACAACACGCGCGTCGACGGCGTCGATGCCGCGTGGGACCGTTTCGCCGACAGCGAGAACGATCCGCTGGCGAGCTTTTCGGCCTACGACGCCTTCACCCGCGAATGGCTCACCGCCGCGCGACGCATCCTGAAGGACGACGGCTCGATCTGGGTGATTGGCAGCTATCACAACATCTTCCGCGTCGGCACGTCGCTGCAGGATCTCGGCTTCTGGGTGCTGAACGACATCGTCTGGCGCAAGACCAACCCGATGCCGAACTTCCGCGGCACGCGTTTCACCAACGCGCACGAGACGATGATCTGGTGCTCGAAGGACCGTGATGCGAAGGGCGTGACCTTCAATTACGAGGCGATGAAATCGCTGAACGACGACGTCCAGATGCGATCCGACTGGACGCTGCCGCTATGCACCGGGCCCGAGCGCATCAAGCGCGACGGCAAGAAAGCGCACCCGACGCAGAAGCCCGAATCCTTGCTGTTCCGCGTGCTCCTCGCGTCGACGAATACGGGCGACGTGGTGCTCGATCCCTTTCTCGGAACGGGAACGACGGCGGCGGTCGCCAAGAAGATGGGGCGGCACTTCATCGGCATCGAACGCGACCCCGGATATGCTGAAATTGCACAGGAGCGGATCGCGGAATCTGTGCCGCCGGAAGATATGTCCGATTTCGAAACGCCGTCGAAACGCACGGAGCCGCGCGTCCCGTTCGGCGTGCTCGTCGAGCGCGGGCTGATCGAGCCGGGCCAGAAGCTGTTCGACACGCGGCGGCGCTACGTCGCGCGCGTCCGCGCCGACGGTACGCTCAGCATCGGCCAGCGGCGCGGCTCGATTCACAAGATCGGCGCGGAAGTGCAAGACGCGCCGGCCTGCAACGGCTGGACGTTCTGGCATTACGAGGACGAGGGCCGTACGAAGCCCATCGACCATCTGCGCCAGGTCGTCCGCGACGGCATGAAGGGCAGCGCCTAGTCCGATCCCGTCCCGGCCAGCGCCTGAAGGGCACGAAGGCCGGCACCGCAACAAAAAAGGCGCCGACATCCTGGGATGCGGCGCCTTTCTTGTTTCAGCTTCCGAAGATCAGAGGTTGGTCTTCAAGAATTCCTGGAAGGCCGCCCACGACTTCTCGTCGGCCGTCTTGCGGTAGCGGTTCGAGTCGAACACCGTGAACGCGTGCGGCGCGCCGGAATAGACCTCGATCTCGTATGTGATCCCGGCCGCCTCGAGCTCCTTCGACAGGCCCGCGACGTGCTCCATGGTCACCGCCGTGTCGGCGGCGCCGTGGGCGATCAGCATCGGGGGCGTGCCTTTCGGATAGCTCTGGCCCTTCGGCGTCGTCAGCCCGCCATGGAAGGTAACGTACCCCGAGATATCCTTTGCGCTGCCGCTTCGGGCCATCTCGAGCACCGCGGCGCCGCCGAAGCAGTAGCCCATGACGACGGTCTTCGCGCTACTTGCCTTCTTCGCTTCGCCGAGCCCCGCCATCAGCAGCGAACGCATCCGTTCGCGGTTCTTGTAGAGCCGACCGGTCATCGCCTTGTTCTCGTCGATGCTCTTGGGCAGCTTGCCCTTGCCGAACAGGTCGAGCGCAAATGCGTCATAGCCCATGGACGCCAGCATCTCGGCGCGCTTCTTCTCATAGTCGGTCAGGCCGTCCCAGTCATGGGTGATAACGACCATGCCTTTCGACGTGCCGGACGCCTTGGCAATGTAGCCTTCGAATTCCTCTCCGCCCGCACTGTAGGTAACGGACGATCCCGCCATCGCCGAAAGAGGCAGGAATGCCACCGTCAGTCCCAATATCAGAAACCTCATGTTCGTCTCCCGCTTTGCAGCCGCGTCGGGCGGTCGTGGTTCAACGCGTTCTAAACAAGGCGATGCACGACTAAGGGAAGTTCACAGTGCGCGCGCTTGAGTGTCAACTACCTGCGCGCGTCTAGACGGCCTGGCCGGCACACAGACGAACAATCTTTTTCATCACCGTGGGCAGCGCGTAGTCCGCGAATTGCCCGGGCGGACACCAGACACCGTCGGCCGACACCGGATCCTCGATGCGCGCGGCGAGGACGCGGAGCTCGAGATGGAAATGCGTAAAGGTATGCCGGACGACGCCCGTCACCGGCCTCCAGTCGGCCGGTGCGGGCGCGGACGTCATCGCGGCAGAGTGGTTCCAGTCTTCTTGCCGCCAGTCGGTGGACGGAATTTCCATCATTCCGCCGAGAAGTCCGCGCTCGGGCCGGCGCCGCAGCAGCACGGCGCCGTCGGGCGCCACGGTCCAGAACGCGATGCCGTAGCGCAACGGCTTTTCCGCTTTGGGCGCCTTGCGCGGCAGCGTCTCCGCGATCCCCGTCCTGCGGCCGGCGCACGCGTCGCGCCACGGGCACAACACGCAGGCAGGCGACGTGGGCGTACAGACGGTCGCACCCAGATCCATCACGGCCTGGGCGTAGTCGCCGCAGCGCGCGTCGGGCGTAAGCGCGGCAGCGGCATCGCGCAGTTCGGATTTCGCGGCGGGGAGCGGCGTCTCGATCGCCCGCAGTCTCGCCATCACCCGTTCCACATTGCCGTCGACCACCGTCGCCTTGCGCCCGAATGCGATTGCGGCGATCGCCGCAGCGGTGTAGGGGCCGATCCCCGGCAATTTCAGCAGGGCGTCTTCGGTGTCAGGGAACCGTCCGCCATGCTCCCCGACGATGGCGCGGGCGCATTTATGAAGGTTGCGCGCCCGCGCGTAGTAACCGAGACCGGCCCAGGTGAGGAGGACCTCGTCGAGATCGGCCGCTGCCAGCGCGTCGACCGACGGCCAGCGCGCGAGAAACCGCTCGAAATAGGGACCGACGGTGGCGACCGTCGTCTGCTGCAGCATGATCTCGCTGAGCCACACATGATAGGGATCGGCGGTTTCCCCTGGCAGCGCACGCCACGGCATCGTGCGCCGGCTGCGGTCGTACCACTCGAGCAGCGCCACGGGCAGATGGGTTGCGTCGGCGGGGCGGGCGGTCAATCGTCTCTCGGGGTCATGTGTTGTGGCTCGGAGCACGTCAGCATACCATAGCGCCATGGCGAAACGACCGGCCGGCAAGCGGCCGCCCCACGATCCCGAACAACGCAAGGCACGGGGCCTTCTGGCCGTCGGCGCGAACCTGCCGCACATTGCCGCTCCGGCGCTGAGGAAGCGCGGGTTCGCAGAGGCCCGGCTGATCACGGAATGGCCGGGGATCGTGGGCGAAACGCTGGCGCGCGAGACTGTTCCGCAGAAGCTGGTCTTCCCGCGCGGCAGCCGATCGGATGCCGTCCTGCATCTCCGCGTCGCCTCCGGGTTCGCTCTCGAGTTGCAGCACATCGCGCCGCAGATCATCGAGCGCATCAACGGCTTTTTCGGGTTCCGCGCCGTCGCCGACCTGCGGTACGCCCAGGGGCCTGTGCCGCCGGCGCGCAAGCCGCGGCGGGTCCCCTTTCGCCGCCTTCCCGACGTCGAGGAAGCCCGCCTCAACCGTGCGCTGGACGGCATCGAGGACGACGCTCTGCGCGAGGCTTTGCAACGCCTGGGAAGAGCCGTCGTGGAAGGCCGCTGACGGCGCTGCGACGGCCGCGCCGAATCGTTTCAATTAAAGCTGGAAATGCCCGGATTCCGCCATATTTCGGGGGCATCCTGTGCTGGACTCGGTCTGGACCGCTAGATATTGTACCCGGGAGGTGAAAATGCGGAATATATGGAAACATCTGGCGGCCGGTGCCGTTCTTTTTCTGTGCGCGGCGGGCCCCGTCGCAGCGCAGGACAAGGCGGCCGAACCGCCGCCGCCGAGCGGAAACATCGCGGATCTTCGACTGTCCGACGCCGATTTTGCGATCGGCCCGGCCGATGCGAAGGTCACGATCGTCGAATACGCCTCGCTGACCTGTCCACATTGCGCCGAGTTTCACACCAAGGTTATGCCGGACATCAAGAAGGCATACCTGGAGACCGGCAAGTTCCGCTACGTCTATCGCGATTTCCCGCTCGACCGACTGGCGCTGGCGGCCGCGATGACCGCCCGGTGCGCGGGGCGCGAGAGCTTCTTCGGCTTTATCGACACCTTCTACGCAGCCCAGGGGCAGTGGTCGCGGGCCGGAAACCCGATAAAGGCGCTCGGCAATCTCGCCCGCCTCGGCGGCATGTCGGAAAAGGCCTTCGATACCTGCCTGCAGAACGCCGACGTGCAGAACGCCGTCCTCAAGCAAAGGCTCGAGGCGGCCAACGATTTCAAGATCACGGCGACGCCGACGGTCTTCGTGAACGGCGACCGCTACAGCGGCGGCATGACGCTCGACCAGATGCGGACGCTGCTCGACCGGCTGCTGTCGAAGTCCTGACGAGTTAACGAGGGAGTCCCCGAACGGTGCAGTTCACCCGCATGCGTGTTTCCGGTTTCAAGTCTTTCGTGGAACCGACCGAATTGATCATCGACGAAGGTCTGACGGGAATCGTCGGCCCCAACGGATGCGGCAAGTCGAACCTCGTGGAAGCGCTGCGCTGGGCGATGGGCGAAACGTCGGCCAAGCAGATGCGCGGCAGCGAGATGGACGACGTCATCTTCGCGGGCACCTCGGATCGGCCGGCGCGCAATCTCGCGGAAGTCATCCTGACGATGGACAATTCCGACCGGCGCGCTCCGGCCCAGTTCAACGACACCGACGAACTCGACATCATTCGCCGCATCGAACGCGGCAGCGGGTCCGCGTACAAGGTGAACGGCCTCGAAACCCGGGCGCGCGACGTCCAGACCCTGTTCGCCGACGCGTCGACCGGCGCGCGGTCGACCGCGATGGTGAGCCAGGGCCGCATCGGCTCGATCATCAACGCCAAGCCGACGCAACGTCGCGGTCTGCTGGAAGAGGCCGCCGGGATCACCGGCCTGCACGCGCGCCGGCACGAGGCGGAACTTCGCCTGAGGGCCGCGGAGAGCAACCTCGAACGCCTTGAGGACATCGTCGGCGCGCTCGAGGAACAACATCGCCTGCTGAAGCGGCAGGCGCGGCAGGCGACGCGTTACCGCAACCTGTCCGACCACATCAAGCGGCACGAAGCGATCCTGCTGCATCTGCGCTGGACGTCGACGCAGGCCGACCGCGCCAATGCGGCCGTGAAGTTCGCCGAAATCGAAACCCTTGTCGCCGACCTGACGCAGGCGGTTGCCGCCGCGACGACGGCGCAGGCCGATGCCTCGACCGGAATTCCCGGCCTCCGCCAGAAAGAAGCCGAGGCGGCCGCAGCGCTCCAGCGCCTTCTCGTGGCGCGCGACGCGCTGGACGCCGAAGAGCGCCGCATCGAGGCCCTGCGCGAGGATATCGGCAAACGCATCGCCCAGATCGACGCGGATACCGAGCGCGAGAAGAATCTCGGCCGCGATGCCGCGGAGGCCGTCGAACGCCTCGAGACGGAATCGACCGAGATCCGCGGCGCCCAGGCCCGCGAGGCCGACGATCTCGAAGCGGCGAAGACG
>JAYPTI010000169.1:0-6165 GCA_038133505.1 Alphaproteobacteria bacterium | reverse complement strand
CCGGCTTCCAATCGGATACGACCTGTCGGACGCCGAAGCAGCCGTGGCCGCGCGGCCCGAGGGACGCGACGCCGAAGACGAATGCGAACATCTGACGTTCTCCTGCTGCAGCTCGCTGCTGCCGGCCAACGGCATTCACGTGCTGATCGACGCCTTCGAACGGACCATCCACCATGTCTCCGACATCCGGTTGTCGATCATCGGCGACTCGGACGACGCGGACTACATCCAGGAATTGCGGAACGTCGTCGACTGGCAACGTCTCGGCGCGCGCGTCGCGTTCCACCGCTGGCAGGAAAATCCGGTCGCGCTGATCGAGGATACCGACATCTTCGTTCAGCCGGCGTTCGAAGGCGGCCATTCATACCCTGTGGTCGCGGCGATGGCGCTGGGCAAGCCCGTTATCTCGACGGTTGCCGGCGGCGCGCCCGAACTTCTCGGACAGGGCGAATACGGCATGCTGGTCCCGGCTAACGATTCGGTCCTGCTGTCCGACGCCATGTACCGCATGTCGGCCGATCGCGCGGTGCGCGCCGACTTCGGCGCGGCGGCAGCGGCCGCCGTGCGCAAGAACCACTCTATCGAAGGGCACATCGCCGCGCTCGAACAAGCGCTCGATTCCGTTGCGGGGCCCGCGGTAGCGTCGGCGCCGACCGAGGAAATCGGCGCGACGGCGCATTAGGGGACGGGAGGGGGAATGTCAGTCCGACGACAAGCGGTTGGGCGCGCCGGCGCTGGGACGCAGCCCTTCGAGCCGGATCCCGTCGCGCTTCGCTCCGGACGGCCTGTCTCCCGACCGACGATCGACGGAGAAATCGTCGACGTCTTCCAGGCGATCCGGCGGATCGAGCGGCCCATCGACGACATTCCCGCTTCCGCTGCCGCCATGGCGGACGAGACGCCGCCCCGCCCGCCCTACGATCCGGCCGCACCGCTCGCCCTTTCGGTCTGGTCCGAGCGCGAGACGCATCGCCTGTTGGCGACGCTGATCCGCCAACGGGTCGCGAACGATCGTGCCGCCGGCGCCTCCCTTTCGAACGCGGCCCACATGTCCGATACCGTCAGCGCCGCGATTGCCCAATGGCTGGGCGAGAACGACAAGGTCGTCACCTCTGCGACGGCGCGGGCCTGGCAGCCCGCCTTTTTCGACACAGACGCGCCGCGCGCCGCCGTGCCGCCCGTCGTCGAGGCCGGCCCCTCGGCCGCCATCGAAGCGGCCATGGCAGCCCGCATGTTGACTGCGCCGGACGTCGTCGTTGCGATTGCGGGCTATGCAGACAAGCTGCCGTTCGGATTGTCGGACGCGGTCGCGCTCGCCGCGCTCCACGAACTGCCGGTCCTGTTCGTCGGCACCCGCGAAACGACGGAAACCGGCGACGCCCTGCCCCGAATTTCGGCGAGCGCCGTCGGCCGGCTGATGACGGAAAACGGTTTCGAAATGGCGCATATCGACGGCGACGACGTGATCGCCGCGTCCGAGGCTGCGGGGGAATTGATCCATACGGTTCGGTGCGGACGGGGTCCCGCCTATCTGCAGGCTACGTGCGCGTCAGAGAGCATCGGGCGCGATCCGCTCGGCAGGCTCCGTGAGGCGATGGTCGCCCGCGGCGACATCGATGCCGTCTCCGCCGAGGCGATCGCTGACGACATCCGCCGGCGCGCCGGCCGGATCGGCCGTTAGGCCGAGTCAGCCGGCGGGGCTCTCGAGCAGCCCGGCCTTGCGGGCACGACGCATCACGACCGCGGCGTAGCCGATCTCCCAGACCAGAAACGGCAAAAACACGGCGATCCGTCTGTCGGGTCCGGCCTGAAGCAGATATAGCGCGCCGCCCCCCTGCGCCGCCGTCACGCCGTAATGAAGAAGCGTCACCGCACGGTGCGACGTGCCGGATCGGTTCAGGAGCTGATACAGGTGGCTGCGGTGGGCCTGCGTGATGTTCTCGCCGCGAAGCGCGCGACGAACCAGCGTGAAGAAGACATCGAACAGGAAGTGGAAGAACAGGAGCGGGACGACGAGCAGCGACGTGCGCGACGCATCGACCTCGGCTGCAACGACCGCGAGCGCCGCGAACGCGAAGCCGAGAAACTGGCTGCCGACGTCGCCCATGAACAGACGCGCTGGCGGAAAATTGAAAATCAGAAAACCGGCGGCGCTCGCAGCGATCACGTAGCACAGGATGTAGACGAAAAAAGACCCTTCGAGGAACGTCACCGCACAGAGGAACGACGCGACGATGACGGCGGTGCCGCCGGCGAGCCCGTCCAGCCCGTCCATGAAGTTGAAGACGTTGGTCAGGGTCACCACCCACAGGATCGTCAACGGGTAGCCGGCCCAGCCGAGATCGACCGCGCCGATTCCGGGAACGCTGATCCGCGTGACGACGATCCCGAAAAGCGTCAGCAGCAGCGCCGCCCCGACCTGCGCCGCCAGCTTGACCTTGAAGGTCTTCAGCAGCTTCAGATCGTCGACATAGCCGACCGCGGCAATGGCGACTGCTGCGGCCCCGAACCCGACGAGATGGAACGCCGACAGCCGCGCCTCGTCGCTGACCGCGAGAACGGCCGCGAACCCGGCTGCGAAGCTCGCAACGATCGCGATCCCGCCGCCGGACGGGGTCGGCCTCTCGTGGCTAGAGCGGTGATTGGGCTCGTCTAGGACCCCGAACCGCAGGACGATCCGCGTCGCAAGAACGGCCGCACCGAACAATCCGAGCGCAAAGGCGAGGTGGAGATAGAAGGCATCCAGGGTCATCGCGATGATACTATGCGATGTTCCGCCCGGCGGGAGGCGAATCGCTCCGTTCGGGGGCCTGCAACGCGTTTATCCACAAAAACCGCTTCATGCTTCGTTTACGTTAACCAATTCTCAATTTTATCCGCGCACCTTTAACCATCATTAAAAAACGTCAAAACGCGGTGCGGATATGCGTGATTTAGGGGTACTCAAGGAACGGATCGAATATGCGGAGCGCCATCTGAAGTCGGCGCATTCGGCGCGGGAGCGCGAAAGCGATGCCCTGCTGAAGATGTGGGAACAGATCCGCGGCCGTTTCGATGCCCAGGAAAAGGAAATTGCGCGCTTCCGCGACGAAGTAACCGAGCTTTCCCGGGTGAACGACGAACTGTCGGCGCTCGTCGACAAGCTGGTTTCGATCGTCGAAGGCAGCATCGAGGACAGCGGCAACGAGACCGTTCCCGAGGTCACCCGTCTTGCCGACGATCTTCTTCAGTCCGAACCCGCCGCAGGCAGGATCGCCCCGCCCGCGCCCAGGCCGCCCCGTGCAGCGCCGGCGCAGTCGCTGGACGATCTCGAGACCGACGATCCGCTCGAACTCGGCACGCCTCTCGACGAGATGGACGACGACGAAGACCTGAGCTTCGGCGCCCTTCTCGGCCGGACGATGGAAAGCGACGCCGCCAAGCCGGCCGCGGCCGATGCGGCCCACGACGATTTCGAGGACGAAGACGATCTCGATATCCCCGAGCGCGTCAGCGACGATTCCGCGAGCGTCGGTATCCGCGATCTCATCGCTCGCATCGAGGGGTCCGTCCGCCCCGAAGCAACGCAGGAAGACGACGCGGAAGAGGACGACGATCTTGCACGCGAGCTTCGCGAGATCGAACAGCTTCGCGATCAGCTCAGCAGCCTGCACAGCAAGGTCTCGGACAAATAGTCCCGACATCCGTTTGAAGGCGGCCGCCTGACCGCCCCTCGCCACCGGCGTAGTTCAGGTAGTTTCCCCTCCACTTCGGGGCGCAGGGTTCCGCCCTTGCGCCCCGCTCGTTCGCAGATATCATACGGTCCACGCGGCGCGGCGGAGCCATCTGCGCCGAACGGAGGAATCGTCATGATCGAACTCAAGGACCTCAATTACGTCCATCTGGGCGCCTCGAATCCGAGCGAAGCGTCGAAATGGGCGCAGGACATATACGGTCTGGAGGAGGTCGCGCGCGAAAACGGCCGGATTTACCTTCGCGGCGACGACCGCAACCACAATCTCTGCTATTTCGAAGGCGACCCGAAGGACAATACCGTGGGCGTCGCCGTCGAGGACTACGCGGCGCTCGACGCTGCGGCGAGCCATCTCGAGGCGAACGGCGTCGAAGTCACGTGGGGCGACGCCGAAGGCGCCGCGATCCGCCGGGTCATGAAGTACCTCACCTTCAAGGATCCGACCGGCAACAAGTTCGACTTGATCGTCCGGCCCTTCCATTCAGGCGTCCGCTATTTCCCGAGCCGCGACGCCGGCGTGTACTGGTTCAACCATATCGGTCTCAAGACGTCGGATGCGCCGCGCGACGAGAAGTTCTGGACGACGGTGTTCAACTTCACGTCCAACGACTGGATAGGCGATGCGCCGCTGATGTCGTTCGACAAGGTCCATCATCGATTCGCGCTGTTCCCGACCGACCACGCCGGCGTGCAGCACATCAACTTCCAGGTCCGCGAGACCGACGACATCATGCGCTCGTCCTATTTTCTCCAGGACCGGCAGGAGCGCATCGTGTTCGGGCCGGGGCGCCATGCCACTTCCGGCGCCCGGTTCCTGTATTTCGAAGGCCCCGACGGAATGGTCTACGAATATTCCTGCGGCGTGCGCATGATCGAGCCGGACGACGACTGGCGGCCGCGCCAGTTCCCGTTCACGCCCGAGTCGTTCTGCGTGTGGGGCTCCAAGCCCGACATCCCCGAGTTCCGGGAGTAACGCCGCAACGCTGTAAGAAAGAATTTCGGCGATGCACAATTGGCTAAACGCGCGGCTTCGAGAACTGGGAATTACTCAAAAAGAGTTGGCTGACGCTCTTGGGGTTGCCCAACCCCGAATCTCGGAAATTGTTGCAAATCGAAGACGTGTTCGGGCCGAAGAAATATTTGTTATTGCTCGCGTTTTAGAGCTTTCAACAGACGAAGTGCTCTCGAAATTTGAAGGAAAGAAAATGGCCGAAACCGAATTCGGAACGCTCGGCGAGCCGATCGAGCGCACGCAGGTCCGCGTCCGCATGGCGGCGCGGGCACTCGGGCGCAACGATCTGGGCCATGCCTACGGCCACGTCAGCGCCCGCCTCGACGCGGACAGTTTCCTCGTCTGCGCGCCGAAGCCGATGGGGCTCGTCACGCCCGACGACGAAGGTACCGTGGTGCCGATCGACGGCCCGTTGCCGGACGGCGTCCTCGGCGAGGTGCGCTGCCACCAGCAGATCTACAAGCGGCGTCACGACATCAACGGCATCGCGCGGACGTTCCTGCGTGACGTCATGACGCTCTCGACCTTTCGGCGGACGCCGAAGGTGCGCATCGGTTTCGGCACCTATTTCGCGCCGCAGGCGGCGCTGTGGGACGACCCGCTCCTCATGCGGAACGACGAGGCGGCGGTGAAGTTCGCGGAAACGCTCGGCGACTCGCGCGCCATCGTCATGCGCGGCAACGGCTGCGTGCTGACCGGCGCGACGGTCGAGGAGGCTATCTGCATGGCGTTCTATCTGGAGGAAGCGGCGAAGACCGAGCTCGCTGTCATGGCGACGGGGCGCGAGGACGAGTCGGTGGTCTACGACGCCGACCAGGCGAAGGCCCGCGCGGTATCCTCCGGGCGCATCTTCGAGCGCATGTGGGACTACCTGACGGCGGGCGATCCGGAAGCTTAGGCGCCGATTTTCGCACCCTTGCGCCCTCCGCCCGTTCGCGGGATATTTCTCTCATAACAAGTTTCAGGCGGGAGCCGGACGAACCGGCTCCCCGAATTAGGGAGAAAACCATGAGAACGATCACCAAAGTTGCGATCGCGGCCCTGCCGCTGGCGTTCGCGGCGACCAGCGCGACGGCCGCCGACACGTTCGTGCGCATGCTGGCGGGTCCCGCCGGCGGCGCCTGGTATCCGTTCGGCGCGAAGATGATGGAAGTCGCGCAGAAGGAAATTTCCGGCATCCGTACGTCGAACGGCCCCGGCGGCGGCGTCGGCAACGTCCGCAACGTCGACAAGGGCGCGGCGGAACTGGGCTGGACCTTCGGCTTCACGGCCTACGAAGGCTACGCCGGCAAGGGCAAGTTCAATAAGAAGCACGAGAACATCCGCTACTTCGCGACGCTCTATCCGGGCATCCTGCAAACGGCCGTGCCGGCGAATTCGCCGATCAAGTCCTACGCGGACCTCAAGGGGAAAAACTTCA